>JANNCO010000114.1:0-6466 GCA_031386655.1 Polaromonas sp.
TTTGTGGCCTAAAACGCTCTTAAAACAGGCCTTTGAATACGCTTAACGTGCCTTTAGTGCTTGTGCTGTGTTCGCCATTGCGCTTGGCGTGTATTCCGTTCCTGAGCTGTGCTCGCCTTGGCACTTGGCGTGAACATCTCCGCGGCTGTCCTCCGCCCTGCGGGCTCCCCCTTTATGCCGCTGCGCTGTCCACACCAAGCGCCAAGGCTGCGTACTGGTTGAGATGGAATACAGAGGTGGATCACTTACCAAATCACTGAAACGCGTAGTGGTTCGCTCTAGCCAGCGGACGACCCACCATATTCACGAGAGCTGGTCGGCGGTGTACTCAGCGCAGCGGCATAAAGGGGGAGTAGGCGGCCATAAGCCGCCACGGAGGACAGCCGCGAAGCTGAGTACGCCGTTGGCCGGCTCCCGCACATAACGAAGAAAGAAGTCCCCGATGACAGCCGCGGAGCTGAATATGCCGTCGGCCAGCTCTAGTACACAACCTAGAAAGAAGTCCTCGAGTACTGACGCGAAGCTGAGTACGCCATCGGCCCGCTCATGTACAAGAACAGCAATCTTCAATCAGCAAACTATTTCATACACCACACCCACGCTGCAAGAAAATTAATCTTCAAATGGTTTGCATAAGGCAGCCAGATTTTCAGCTAAACCACCCGTTTTGCATGTAGAGTGTGGCGTATGACTACATCACCTAAAAACATCGCCGTCATTGGCGCAGGCTTAGCGGGCATTACGGCCGCCCGCACACTGGCGCAGGCCGGCCACCGCGTGACGGTATTTGAAAAAAGCCGTGGGGCGGGTGGGCGTATGTCTACCAAGCGCACCGAGTTTGGCAGCTTTGACCATGGTACGCAGTACTTCACGGTGCGCGATGCGCGCTTTCGCACGTTGATGAAGTGGGCGCTGGACGGCGCGCCCGATGTAGCGCGCCCATGGGCGGCTAATGCGGTGCGCGTGCTGGACGCTACCGGCCGCATCGCCGCAGCAGCGTTGCCTGCCGCCGAGCCACACTGGGTGGGCCAGCCGGGCATGAACGCGCTGGCCCAGCACTGCGCGCAGCCCCTGGCTGACGCAGGCCACATGATGCTGAACACCCGCGTGCACCGCATCACCCATACCGACAAAGGTTGGCACTTAAACGCTGTGGACGCCAATGATCTGGACGCCGTGTATGGCGGTTACGACAAGGTCGTTTTGGCCATGCCCAGCGTGCAAGCCCACGAGATGTTAGTTAACTCTGACTACCAAACCGCGTGGACCAAAGCCATCAGCAAAGTAGTGGTGGCCCCCTGCTGGACGCTGATGCTGGCTTACCCCAGCGCCGTGCCCGTGCGGCCCAACAAGCCTGCCGTGCCGCTGGGCCCCCAGTGGAACGCCGCACGCAGCACGCACCACCGCGTGGCCTGGCTGGCGCGCGAGTCGTCCAAACCGGGCCGCGTGGCCATTGACCGCTGGACCGTACAAGCCAGCGCCGACTGGAGTCGCGAACATCTGGAAGACGACGCACCGCGCGTGAAAGCCAAGCTGCTCAAAGCCTTTGCCGAGGTCACCGGTATTCGCGCCGAGCCCGACTACGCCGAAGTACACCGCTGGCGCTACGCCAAAACCGAAACCCCGCTGGGTAAAAACTACCTGTGGGACGCCAAAACCGGCCTGGGCGTATGCGGCGACTGGTGCATAGGCCACCGGGTAGAAGACGCGTTTATCAGCGGGCTAGAACTGGCACTGGCTGCCAAGTAAACAAGCCTTGCGGGTAAAGGCATGAGCAGCGCATCACACGCAGTGGCAAGCGTTGGGACACGCTACATCGGCAGGTTCGCGCCATCACCTACCGGCCCCTTGCATGCAGGCTCACTGGTGGCTGCGCTGGCCAGTTGGCTAGACGCACGGGCGCACGGCGGCACATGGCTGGTGCGCATAGAAGACATTGACACGCCGCGCTGCGTGCCCGGCGCTGACCAGGAAATATTGCGCCAGCTTGCCGCCTGCGGCTTGGTGCCAGATGCGCCGCCGCTTTGGCAATCACAACGCAGCGCAGCCTACCAAACCGTGCTGGACAGCCTGATTGCACAAAAACTAGCCTACCCCTGTGGTTGTTCGCGCAAAGACATTGAAGCCGCCTGGCTGGCTACCGGGCTAGCCAAGCCACGCCATGGCGAGCTGGTCTACCCCGGCACTTGCCGCCATGGCTTGCAGGGTAAAAAAGCTGCTTCCTACCGACTAAGAACCGATATTATCCATACAAAACAGGCTTTGCAGCCCGTAGAACCTGCTCAACCAGCTATTGAATTAATAGCTGACAGTCAGCTTGCTGCAGCATCCACCGTGCATTGGCAAGACCGCATGCTGGGGCCGCAGCAGCAACCTGTGGCCCAGCAAGTAGGCGACTTTGTGCTGCGCCGCGCCGATGGCCTGTGGGCTTACCAATTGGCTGTGGTGGTAGACGACGCGGCACAAGGCATTACCCACATCGTGCGCGGTGAGGATTTAGCAGACAACACTGCACGCCAAATTGTGCTGCAACACGCCTTAGGTTACGCTACGCCGCAGTACTTGCACACACCACTGGTTTTGGCAACAGATGGGCAAAAACTGTCCAAGCAAAACAGCGCGCAACCGCTGGACATTGGCCAGCCCACGCAGTGTTTACAAGCTGCAGCACAGCATTTAGGCTTAACAGCACATCATGCGGTGGTAAATGACGCACTGGTAAATGACGCACTGGTAAATGACCAGCTAGCCAGCTGCATCACGCAGTGGGCAGCGCTGCACGCCAAGCCTGGCTGACACGTTAAGCGGGCACGTGCCGCTGCACATAATGCGCATCACGCGGAGCACGCGGAGCACGCGCATCATGTGCAGCACACCCATTACACAATCCTAGCTGCGCTCTACAATCAAGGTTGTATGACAGACCCCACCCACTCCTTGCCACCGCACAGCGCACCCTCTGCCACCATCGCGCCGTCCCAAAGCGCCAAACACCGCCCCATCCGCAGCTTTGTGCTGCGCACGGGCCGCACCACGGTAGGCCAGGCCAAAGCGCTGGAAGACCTGGGGCCGCAGTACCAACTACCTTACCAGGAAGCTACTATTGATTTAATAGCTGCTCGAGCAGGTATTACGGCCCAAACAGGCCAAAACGTATCTAAAACTATCCTTGAAATAGGCTTTGGCATGGGCGAGGCCACGGCGCATATTGCGCGTTTGATGCCGCAGACTTTACTGCTGGCCTGCGAGGTGCATCCACCTGGTGTGGGCGCGCTGCTCAAACGTATTGGCGACGAAGGTATCGGCAACATCCGCATCATCCAGCACGACGCCGTGCAGGTGCTACACCACATGCTAGCGCCGAACAGTTTGGACGGGGTGCATATTTTCTTCCCCGACCCGTGGCATAAAAAGCGCCACAACAAACGCCGCCTCATCCAGCCACCACTGGTCGCGCTGCTGGCCTCGCGCATCAAGCCAGGTGGCTACCTGCATTGCGCCACCGACTGGCAACACTATGCTGAGCAGATTTTGCAAGTGCTAGGCAATGAGCCAACGCTGCAGAACACCGCACCCGCCGCCGCTACGGGTACCCTCGCCGAGGCTGAGGCCGCCGCAAGCGCTGACGGCTACGCACCCAAGCCTGACTATCGGCCCCTGACCAAATTTGAAAATCGCGGCATCAAACTTGGCCACGGTGTGTGGGACATAGTATTTAAGAAAATTTAAGCTTCAGCTTTGATGGTTATCCTGGCGCTACTGCTCATAGTGTAAAAACCCGGCATTTGCCAATTAATGCACTGTCACATCCTGCAGGTGCTGGCTATACTGAAATTCTGTGTGCTGTCAGCTTATTGCCATCGCACTGCACGCACGCACGCAGGAGCCCTATGCAATTACGCTTTTTCAGCCTGGTCAAAATCACGTTGGCCGCAACGCTATTACTCGGTGCTAGCCACCACAGCATAGGCCAAAATCCTATCGCTCTGCCCGCGCCCAACATGGCAACGCAAGCGGGTTTCAATACCACTTGTAGCGCACTAAAGAAAATACCTGCCAACCAAGCCAGTGCCTTGACCCAACAGAACGCGCAAGCTTGGGTGATATGCAATGACATTGCACTGCTGCAACAAACCGCCGCGTGGGCGTTTAACGCATTCAAGCGCCTGGATTCTCGCGGCTCTGACCGTATCGACCTGAAAGACTCTACCTTCATAAACTTCTACATCCAAACCCAGCTGAGCTACATGCAAAGTCAGCTGTCTGCCAGCAGGCTGCTGCTGCGCGACCTGAAGATCGAGGCCAAAGACAGCCTGCAGCTGCGCCCGCAAACCTGGATGCTGGACGTAGACGGCGACGGCATGGTGTCCGGCTGGGAGAGGCGCTTTTTTGCCCTACCCAACCGCAGCAACGATATCGAACCTAGCTTTGATATGCCCGGTGATTCAGACAACGTGCAGATGCAAGCATTAATCAAAACTGACCAAACCGATGTGCTGTGGGCACTGTCGTACCACCAGTTTATTGAAGGCGTGGTCGAGATGGCTCGCTCCCAAACGCTCAATACGTCCAGCGAAAACGGTCTTAGCAATATGTTGACCCTTACCGACAAAAGCGCGTGGGCCCGCGCCTATAGCCTGATCAAAGACGGGTTTGCCACATCGCAAGCCATGCGTAACGCCGCGCTGGCTGAGACCGATGATGACTACGAATGGTTGCCCAATCCCAGTCAGAAAAACTCTGCTTTCCCGTTGCTGCTAGACAAAAACGACTACGCCACTTGGGGTAACACCTTGACCGAGATCAACCTGTTGTGGAGCGGCAAAACCTTGCTGGAACCATCCAATTTAGTACGCGGCATACTAGGCTCTGCCGCCCGCTGGTGTGAACCCGGCAGCGGCTTGGACGTTATCAAGCTTTTTGGCGACCAAGCCCCGCGTTCACTGCTTAATCTAGACCAATATACCCAAGCCTGCTCACCTTTAAGCGCCGAGCGCACATCGTCCAACCTGCTCAAAACCCTAGAAACCCGCGCCGCTACAGGCGACATGTCTAGCAAGATGCTGCGCTATTTGTACTGGGTGAATTGACCACTAACACGGTGCAATTTAGCCCTACAACAAAACCCTATCTGCGGCTACCGAAAAGCCTGATTTAAAACTCCCCTAACCCGCTCCCACGAGGCATCGCGTGCGGCCAAGTTTTGCCCCGCCATCACGCCCCTGCCCGCATGCAATCGGCTGGGTATACCAGTCCGCTCGCGCACGCCGGGCAGCGGGTTGTCAAAGTCGTGCACAGCGCCGGGGTACACATACAGCTCTATGGCATGGGGTTGCTGTGCCGGTGCAGGTGCAGGTACAGGTACAGGTGCAGACTGCAATTGTTTTGCCAATGCAATGCAAGGCGCAGGCGGTGTCCAGTCATCGTCAGCACCTAAAAACAAGGTCAGCGATGTGGTGGGCTGGTAGCCTTGGCGCACCGCGTCAGCGCAGCCGGGGTAGAAGGCGATGGCGGTTTTAAAGGGCGCGCCTTCGGTAGCTGGTTTACCTGCATCGGTAGCCGCCAGCACGGCACTGCCGCCGTGCGACCAGCCCAGCGCCGCTACGCGCGCGGCGTCGGCCCAGGGTTGCTGGCGCACCCACGCCAGCGCGCCCAGTGCGTCGGCACGCCTTTCGCGCTGGGTGATATGGCGAGTGCCCATTTTTTGCATGCAAATAGAATCTTCGCCGCGCGCTGTCAAGCTGTCAGGAAAAATCACGTGGTAGCCCTGTGCTTGCAGCATGTGGCCCATGGCCAGGTGGCGCGCATTCAAACGTGTCGCTGGCTGGCCATGGCGTGCGCCTGTTCTGGCGTACAAACCACCGCAGCCATGCAGCGCAATGACCACCGGGCGCTGGGCGACCATTGCGCCCGCCTCTGATGGCTGCGGCGCTTCAAACCACCACGCTTTGATAACAGTGCCGTCCAGGCTGGGCAAGCTAACTTGTTGCTGGGCCTGCAGCAAAGGGTGGGTGCACCACACTGCAGCACACAGTAGCCCGTAAATTATGCGTTGCCATACCATGCCAACAGTGTAGCGCTTTGGTCTCGCAAGCTGTGGCGATGGTGTGGGGTGGCTGTATTGAAGATTGATATTCTTGTACGGGCGCTAGCAGGGGGTGCTACTACAGCTGCGCGGTAGATTGATATTCTTGTTTTTGTCCCTGATCTGGCAGGGGGCGTACTCAGCATCAATGCTGTCCTCCGTGGCGGCCTAGGGCCGCCGACTCCCCCTTTATGCCGCTGCGCTGAGTACACCGCCAGCCAGCACTTGTGAACATGGTGGGCGATCTAACGCAAGCATATTAACCCACCAAATTAGCAGCCGTGGCGCTTGGTGTGGACAGCGCAGCGGCATAAAGGGGGAGCCCGCAGGGCGGAGGACAGCCGCGGAGATGTTCACGCCAAGTGCCAAGGCGAGCACAGA
>JANNCO010000234.1:0-2400 GCA_031386655.1 Polaromonas sp.
TCCAGGCGCTGGTGGTGCAGCGCGTCGAGCGGGCGGCCCAGGCGGCTGGCGGCGATGTCTAGGCGCTGGGTACGTTGGTCTAGCGCGGTGTTGGTGGCGCTTTGCAGGCGGGTGTGCATTAGCGCTGCAGCGGCTAGCCAGGTGGCGCGGTCGGTGGCGCATAGCTCGGCGGCGGCGGTGGGCGTGGGGGCACGCAGGTCGGCTACAAAATCGGCTATCGTAAAGTCGGTCTCATGGCCCACGCCACTGATGATGGGCACTGGGCTTTGGGCGATTAACCGGGCCAGGCGCTCGTCGTTAAAGGCCCACAGGTCTTCTAATGACCCGCCGCCGCGCACCAGCAAAATAACGTCGATAGGGGTATTTTTAATGGCCAAATGGGCTGGTAACCCAAGTGAATCCTGCTCAAGCAGATATAGTTTTGATAGCGCTTCGCACAGCTCGCCAGCGGCTTGTGCGCCCTGCACCAGCGCGGGCACCAGCACCACGGGAATGTGCGGCACGCGCCGCTGCAGCGCGGTGGCCACGTCGTGCAGGGCAGCTGCGCCCAGTGACGTCACCAAGCCAATGCCGCGTGGGGCCAGCGGAATGGGGCGCTTGCGCGCTGCGTCAAACAAGCCTTCGGATTCGAGCTGCGCTTTCAGGCGCAAAAACTGCTCAAACAGCGCGCCCTGCCCTGCGCGCTGCAGCGATTCAACAATCAGCTGCAAGTCGCCGCGCTGCTCGTACACGCCCAGCTTGCCGCGCACCTCTACCAGCGCGCCGTCGCGCGGGGCAAAGCTAAGCAGCGTGGCAGCGCGGCGAAACATGGCGCAGCGGATTTGCCCACTGGCGTCTTTCAGGCTGAAGTAGCAGTGCCCGCTGGCGGCGCGGCTAAACCCGGTGATCTCGCCGCGTACGGCCACGGGGTTAAAGCGTGCGTCCAGCGCGTCGGCCACGGCGCGGCACAGGGCGCCCACGCCCCACACGCGGGGAGCGGCCGTTTCACCCCACACACGTGGCGTAGCCGTGCTCAAAGGCGCAACAGATGCAGAAAAATCATTCCCTGCGGTCACATCATCGCCGGGGTCGTGGGTAGCTTCGCGCATAATCTGGGGCACACCTTTAGGTAACGATTGGAGAAAACGTTTTGCTATCGATCATACAAGCCGCCGGCTGGCCTATTTATCCGTTGTTGTTATGTTCTGTGGTGGCCATGGCCCTCATTATTGAGCGTTTTGTCAGTTTGAAGACCTTTAAAGTAGCGCCGCCCAAGCTGCTAGACGAGGCTATCAGCGTGTCCCGCCAGGGCCTGCCGTCTACCGACGTGATGCACCAGCTAGAGGCTAATTCAGCCCTGGGCTACGTGCTGGCCAGCGGCATGCGCACACTAAACGCCCACCCCCGCTGCACCGAGGACGACCTGCGCGGCGCCATGGAAGGCGCAGGCCGCCTGATGGCGCACCGCTTGGAGCGCTACTTGCCCGCTATAGCTACCATAGCGTCTGCCGCGCCCCTGCTGGGCCTGCTGGGCACGGTGATTGGCATGATAGAGATTTTTGGGTCGCAAGGCAGTGGTGTGGGCGGCGGTGGTGCCAACCCAGCGCAGCTGGCCCAAGGCATCTCGATTGCGCTGTACAACACTGCGTTTGGTTTGATTATTGCCATACCGGCGCTGATTTTTTGGCGCTACTTTCGGGCGCGGGTAGATGGGTATTTACTGACTTTGGAACTGGCTGCTGAGCGCATGGCAAGGCACCTAATCGCCTTGCGTGGTGGCCGGTAGAACAATATGCCCATGAACTTCAAGCGCGGTAACCGCGAAGAGCCCGAGATCAACCTCATTCCGTTTATTGACGTGTTGCTGGTGGTGCTGATCTTTTTAATGCTGTCTACCACCTACAGCAAGTTCACCGAGATGCAGATCAAACTGCCCATTGCCGACACGGACGTGCAGCGCGACTACCCCAAAGAAGTGATTGTCATCGTTAGCAGCGACGGCCGCTACAGCATCAACAAAACGCCCGTGGCGGGCCGCACGGTAGACGCCATCGGTCTGGGGCTGGTAGACGCTGCCAAAGCAGGCAAAGACAGCGTTATCATCATCAGCGCCGACGCGCTGGCGTCGCACCAAAGCGTGATCGCCGTGATGGAGGCCGCGCGCCGCGTGGGCATGAACCAAATAACCTTTGCCACACAAACCTCGGCGCAGGCTGGGGCGAAGTAAATTTTGTAGGCAGCTCTGCGCTGCTTGCCACGGGCCTATGACTTCACCTGCAACAGCGCCTAAGCCACCGCCTAATCCTTCACCTGGCCCTTCATCTGGTCCACCACCTGTTCCATCACCTGGCCCCGCGCTGTCTCCACCGGCTTGGCGTGTCAGGCTAGTTGCCCGGCTGCAGCGCAGCTGGGCCCAGCGCG
>JANNCO010000237.1:0-3223 GCA_031386655.1 Polaromonas sp.
CGTTCCTCGAGCCCGGGGCTCGAATCGGTGGCGACAGGGCTGCGCCACAGCCGGTCGCTTGTAGTCGGCTGGGGTTTCGCGCTGTTATGGTCGCGGTAAATTTAGATCCGTACTTGAGATCGGCAATTAAGATCGCTACCCGCCTGCCAGCGACCACGCCTGTGGAGCGCAGCAACGTACGGTGTGCCTATGACAAACAATAAAGGGCCGTAGGTCCCGTTTGGCATGGGCATACCGTGCGGTGCTGCGTGATAGCGAGGTGCTAGAACAGTAAATGGCCAGCGAACGAAATTGTGCTGCGTGACCTCAAGGTGCCAGAATCGCAACAAAGTTTTGCTTTAAACCACGCAGGCACCCAAGCGACCAACTACCCCCGTGCCAGCAAAAATTCCCGCAACAGCTTGTGATAAAATTCATCAAGATTAGGCGGTTAGCTCAGTGGTAGAGCACCTGCTTGACGTGCAGGGTGTCACAAGTTCGACCCTTGTACCGCCTACCAAACTTTAAAAGCACCCTTGTGGTGCTTTTTTTATGTCTAAAACGCGGTTTAGGGTTAACCTAGAGCCAGTTAAGTCGGGCATGTGCCTAGAATGTGCTGCAGTGCATCAAATTGCTAGTGCCCAGTGGTACACACCATACGACAACCAACAATTTTCTAGTGACTACGCCCAGGAGAAATTTTTGCCAATCAAAGAAACCCCAGTCCAAGGCGGCGCTAAAAAGACCCGCAGCGCGCCTAAAGCTGCACATGATGCACCAACTCATGCCCCTGCTCATGCCTCAGCACATCCCAGCGCAGTCTCTGCGCCCAAGTCGGGTGGCACGCGCGTTATTAAAAAATACCCTAACCGCCGTTTGTACGACACCAACAGCTCCACCTACATCACGCTGGCTGAGGTTAAGCAACTGGTAGTTCAAGGGCAAGTGTTTGTGGTGCTGGATGCCAAGACCAATGAAGAACTCACGCGCAGTATCTTGCTGCAAATTATTTTAGAAGAAGAGTCCGGCGGTTTGCCCATGTTCTCCGAAGCTGCGCTAGCCAACATGATTCGTTTCTATGGTCATGCCATGCAAGGCTTTATGGGCAACTATCTAGAGAAAAATGTCCAGGCGTTTACCGACATGCAAACCCAGATGGCAGCACAGGGCACATCGTTTGCCCCCAATTTGAAAGCCCCACTGCCTAGCGTGGCAGATGTGCCCAGCATGCTGGGGGCCTACGCAGAGCAGTCGCAAACTATGTTTGCCAAAATGCAAGAGCAAATGCAAAAGCAAACCGAGCAGATGTTTGCTTCGCTAGGTATCAAGCGGTAGTTAAATTTAAAAAGGGCGATGACTATGCGAGTTGCACTCAAATATGCAAGCGCAGCGGTTGCTGTCTGTGCAGGCCTGCTAGCTTGTGGTGGCGGTAGCAACAACACGACACCTACTGCGCGGCAACCTGATGCCAGCACTAGCTGGGAGCTTTTGACAGCGGGGGACATAGCAGAGTGCAATCCATTACGTTCGTCGGGTGATTCCAATGCCAATAAAACGGCGCAGTTGATCGAGCGACAGCTTGCTAGCTTAGGCGCTAATTCCAATGTGCTGACACTGGGCGATAACGCCTATTTTGTAGGTGGCCCAACGATTGGCTATGCCAGCTGCTATCGGCCAACATGGGGCCGGTTTATCAACAAAACATTCGCCATACCCGGCAATCATGACTACGAAGAGGGGGGCGATAACAATTACTATGATTTCTTTGGCCCTGCAGCTTCACCCGCAGGCGCTGGCCCGGACCGGGCTGGCTACTACCGTTTGGACCAAAACGGTTGGACTGTATTTACGCTAAACAGCAATGTAGATGCAACGGCAGCCTCGGCTCAGGCGCAATGGCTCAAAAAAGAGTTGGTTACTGCGCAGCCCTGCATTGCAGCAGCTTGGCACCATGTACGGTTTACTTCTGCCAAGCGCAGTGACAATAGCCTGATGGCTGATGCTTGGCAAATACTTGAACAAGCCAAAGCTGACATCGTGCTGCAAAGCCACGAGCACCAATACGAACGCTTTGCCCCGTTAGCGCCTGATGGTAGTTTGGCCACAGCGGGCGGCATACGGTCATTCGTTGTAGGCACGGGCGGAGCGCGAACAGAAGGCTTTGCCAGTGTGCGCGTTGGCAGTGAAAAGCAGATTGAGACCTTTGGCGTTATGCGGCTGACCCTAGACGCAGGTAAAGCCGCATGGCGTTTTATTGACATTAATGACGCTGTGCTCGACCAAGGCAGCTTGGAATGCCGCAAAAAGTAATCTCTGGTAGTCTGCCCACCTTACTGGCTGCCGCCGCAGTCTGAGACAATACAGCTATGAGCGCTGTATTGTCCCCCCCCAACCCCACGTCCCCTTCTCACAATCCCACAGTCGGCTTTGTCAGCCTGGGCTGCCCCAAGGCGCTGACCGACTCGGAGTTGATCCTCACGCAACTCTTTGCCGAAGGATACGAAACGTCCAAAACCTTCGAGGGTGCAGACCTGGTTATCGTCAACACCTGCGGTTTTATTGACGATGCGGTCAAAGAAAGCCTGGACACGATTGGTGAGGCACTGGCGGTTAATGGCAAAGTCATAGTCACCGGTTGCCTGGGCGCTAAAACAGTAGACGGTGGGGCCGACACTAGCGGCGGCAAGACAGACGAGAATTTGGTGCGCAAAATGCACCCTAGCGTACTGGCTGTGACCGGCCCACACGCTACCCAAGAAGTCATGGACGCCGTGCACCTGCACCTGCCCAAGCCGCACAATCCGTTTGTCGACCTCGTGCCGGGCAGCTACGGAAACGCCGCAATACCCGGGGTGGGCATCAAGCTGACGCCCAGGCATTACGCCTATCTCAAAATCAGCGAAGGCTGCAACCACCGCTGCACGTTTTGCATTATCCCCAGCATGCGCGGAGACCTGGTTAGCCGCCCGATTGGCGATGTACTAAAAGAAGCCAAGGCGCTGTTTGAAGGCGGCATCAAAGAACTGCTGGTGGTCAGCCAAGACACCTCGGCTTATGGTGTAGACACCAAATACCGCACGGGTTTTTTCGATGGCCGCCCGGTCAAAACGCGCATGCTGGAGCTGGTAGACGAGCTGGGCAAACTGGCCGAACCGTTCGGCGCGTGGGTGCGCCTGCACTACGTGTACCCGTACCCCAGCGTGGACGAGGTCATTCCGCTAATGGCGGCAGGCCGCGCGCTGCC
>JANNCO010000256.1:0-22823 GCA_031386655.1 Polaromonas sp.
TATGCTGCGCACCGCGCGCTGGCACGCCTGCATTCGCGCAAGGTGCCTACAGCGCACTGCCCGGTATTGTTTGAAGCACCCGTAGCAGCTGGCTTGCTGGGCGCGTTTGTGCAGGCTGTCAGCGGTGGCGCGCTGTACCGCAACACCAGTTTTTTGCAGGGGTCACTGGGCAAATCTGTATTTTCAAAGCATATTGATATTTTGGAAGACCCGCATGTGCTGGGTGGCAAGGGCAGCTCACCGTTTGACGACGAAGGCGTTACCACCAAGGCACGCAGTGTGGTAGACGCAGGCAAAGTACAGGGCTATTTTTTGTCCACCTACAGCGCCCGCAAGTTGGGTATGCGCACCACAGGCAACGCTGGTGGGTCGCACAACTTAACCATGACTTCGCGCCTTACCCGCCCGGGCGACGATCTGGACGCCATGCTGAAAAAGCTGGATACTGGCCTGTTTGTTACCGAGCTGATGGGTTCAGGCGTTAACTACGTAACAGGCGACTATTCGCGCGGGGCCAGCGGTTTTTGGGTAGATAAAGGCCGCATTGCCTTTCCTGTAGAAGAAATCACCATCGCCGGCAACATGAAAGATATGTTGCACGGCATCAACGCAGTAGGCGCTGATATTTACTGCGCGGGGTCTAAAACCGTGGGGTCAATTTTGGTAAACCGAATGAAACTGGCAGGAAGTTAACACCGAACTTAAGACTAACTTCACACTAGCTGGCCAGCGCTGCCTTAACTGCAGCCGAGACTTGCCCCATATCGGCCTTGCCTGCCAGCTTGGCTTTCACCGCGCCCATCACCTTACCCATATCGCCTGGGCCAGAGGCTCCGATGTCCGCCACTATTTTTTTCACCTCGGCCAGCACTTCGTCCGCATTCAGGCGTGCAGGCAAATAGGCTTGCAGTACGGTGATCTCTGTGGCTTCTTTGTCGGCCATGTCTTTACGGTCGGCTTTGGTAAACGCGTCAATACTGTCTTTACGCTGCTTGATCATTTTGTCGATGATGGCAATCACCATCACGTCGTCCAGCTCCACGCGCTCGTCCACTTCTTTTTGCTTGCAGGCTGCCAGCAGCAGGCGAATAGTGCCCAGGCGCTCAGCGTCTTTGGCGCGCATGGCAGTTTTCATGTCTTCGGTGATAGTGTCTTTAAGTGCCATGGCGGTCTCCGGTCAATAGTATTGCTAATCATCGATTGTAGAGCCCGCAGGTGCCATCGCCTGCGGGCAACTGCGCAGCGGGGATTAGAGCCGGTTTAGGGTCTAGGGCTTAGGTGCGCGAAACGCCACCGGCATTTGCACTGTCTGCTTGCTTTGCTTGCCCTGCGCGTCGCTAAAAGTGAGTGTGACAGGCACGGTAGCGCCGTACTTGAGGGTTTGGTTTAACTCCATCAACATCAAGTGGTAGCCACCAGATTTGATCTCTATGGCTTTTCCAGCGGGCAGGTCAAGGCTGGTGATGGCACGCATTTTCATCACATCGTTATCCATCTTCATCTCGTGTATCTCAGCCACACCCGCTACGGGTGACGCTACGCCCACCAAACGCAAGGGCTCTTTGGCCGTCAGAGTCATAAATGCGCCGGTACCACTTTGGCCTTCGGCTGTACCGCGCACCCATGCGCCTTCAACTTTGACATCTGACGCTGTTTGGGCCATGGTTTGTGATGAAATAAGTGCCAGATAAGCCGTAAATACTGCTCTAGCAGCTATGAAATTCATAGTGTTTGAAAGTTTTAACATAATAGTATTGAGTAATGAGGTTGAAATAGTTTGCATGTGTACACGTGCAATCAATGCTTGTGAACGGGTGGTTTGCTGCTGGTGTCTTTGCCAGTAGCGGCTGGGTTGCTACCTGCAGGTGCAATGACATTCAATAGTGCCGCTGGGTACTTCAGGTCTTTGGTCGAAGTACCTGTCGCAGGCACTTCGGTCCATGGGTTTTGTCCGGTTTTATCGCCTTGTCTGCACAACTGAGTGACTTTAAACCACAGTGGGCCAGCAGTGCCTGGGGTTTTACCGCGCAGTACAAACTCGTCGTAATGTGCATCGGCTAAATAGGCGTCTGTACTATTGGCAGTCCAGGTGATTTCGCTGACATCTTCTACTACCGTAGTGCCATGGTTATCGTAGGGTTTGGCCAGTTTGCTACGCACTGTAGCCAGAGTCCAGCCCTGTTTGGGCATGGGTTTGGGTTCTTGAAAACCATCTGGAATTTCAACCCGTAGCAGTGCAGTAGGCAAGCCCTCACAACCATGGCCAATTCGCAATGTGGCTTTGGTATAAGTGCTGGTTTCAGCATTGGCCTGATCTAGGGTTACATGGGACAAAGTACTGCCAGAGACCATAAATGCTGCACAAGCAGCTATAAATTTGGAAGCTAATTTTGTATTAAGTGACATGGTGAATAAAATAAAGTTGTGAGTAGGCCGCATGCCCACAAGAATAGACACAGCCAGCGCTATGGCGCTACGGCTGACCTGGGCGATGCAATTAAAAGTAGCGCTGTTTAAGCGCGCTTTGCCTCGGGTGGACCGCGCGCGGGCAAAGGCGGTGCAGCACGCCAAGTTTTGCCGGGCGGTGTGATGGTCCTCAACACATAAACCTGGTTGCCAGGTTCGGCGGCACCAAGTAGGGCGCAGGGTGGGGGTGCGCTGGCCTGCGTGCACTGCGCACAGTCTGGAGCCATGCTGGTCGTGCTGTCGGTATTGTCCGAGCCATTGATCAGCAGCTTCACAGAACCTGTGCCAGTGCACACCAGCTCTATAGATTTAGGCTGCAGCAGGGGCGATGCAAAGCTGACGCTAAACGCCAACAGCAGCCACAGCAGCACACCACGCGCCCACGCAGATCGGTAGTTGTGAGCTGGCTGTGCTGTGAATAACATGAATTTGATTTTAAACGCGCGTGGCGCAAAATGCAGCGGGCACAAAAAAACCGTACAGAGTTGCCTCGGTACGGCCAGTTTCAGAAGCAAAAAATTTAGTAAAGCTTCTTGGGTAACTGCATGCTGCGAATGCGCTTGTAGTTACGTTTCACAGCAGCAGCTTTTTTGCGCTTGCGCTCAGCGGTTGGCTTCTCATAGAACTCGCGCGCGCGCAGGTCAGTCAGCAAACCGAGTTTTTCAATGGTGCGCTTGAAGCGGCGCAGGGCAACTTCAAAGGGCTCGTTTTCTTTTACACGAATCGTGGTCATTTAAGGTAAATAAATAAATGTGCTGAGAGTGTAGAAGGGAGATCAAGCCTTTTTTCACACTCTGCGAGGGTCCCGCCAAATTAAAGGTGCACCGGCGGCGGGTTAACCAGCTTAGCCTTGCATTATAAACCGTACTTAAAGTGGTTTTAGCAGACTTGAATAAGCAGTCTTTTAACCATCCCGGACAGCGTTTATTTGCGCAAAACAACATAAAAACACTGATTTCTAGTTGTTTACCCAATCACCTCACCTCAGAACCCTGCAAGGCTCGGAAATGTGATTTATTAAGTTTCATGCGTGCTGGAAGGTACAGTTATCTTAAAAATCGTGCAGGATTTTTTATTATGTTACTTTTTAAACATCTAGTTACTACCTAGTACTCCAAGCTATCTTGCACGTAATTGCATAGCAAGAAGTGGCGTAACTGGGGGGCATTTGCACAGCTTATGCCCGGCAATCCTACAGATTGATTAATCTAGTTGCTCTAACCCATCAAGGCGATTGGCGCAAACCAGTTAAACCAAGAAACTCCTCTACAGACAACGTTTAAAGCTATAAGCCAACTGCACAACAGTCAGCTTGTCACCGCAGCGATGTCACTTAGGTTGATCGTTCGGATTCCCCGGGTGATCAGAAAATGTTCAAAACTTTTTGAGGAAACTATCATGAAAAAACTTGCATTTTTCGCATTGTCACTAATCGCTACGGCAGCCATGGCTGCCGGTCCTGTTAGCCCAGCTAGCATCACCATCCACCATGGCGCAACATCGGAGCAAACTGCTACGATTAACGGCGGAGTGGTAAGAAACGATGCTCGCGCCGATAACGATGCGTTGCAGAACGTGGCCAGCAACTCCGGCAGAATTGATGTCAAGGGTAAGTCATTTCAAACTGCTACTTTCAACAAAAGCGATGTGACCAACTACGCTGTTGACAAGCATGATTTTGCAAACCAAAACATCTCTTCGAACGCTGGTCAAGTGCTGATCGACAGCAGCGGCAAGTCCACTCAGGTGACAAACCTGGTTAAAGCTAACGTGTCTAACAAGGCCTCTGGCGGTGGTGCTGACGCACTGCAAAACTTGTCCAGCAACAACGGCAAGATCAAAGTGTCTGGCACATCAGATCAAACCACCAACGTGAATGACAGCACAGTGTCCAACGAAGCACGCGGACGCAACGCACTGGCTACACAGAACCTGTCGTCTAACTTTGGCAATGTCACTATCGCTGGCATGTCAAAGCAGATGACCTCGGTGAGTTCACATGCTGTGGTAGCCAACTTGGCCAAAGGTTCTAACAGCCACGCTGCCCAAAACATTGCATCTAACGATGCATGCAACGAGCCACGTGACCCTTGCCCAACTTGCCACTAAGGTAGGTGATTGCTGTCCACTGGTAAATAGCGGGCAGTGATCGTCGGCTTTAGCCAAAAAAAAGAGGTGTCAGGTTGCTCCGCAGGCAGTCTGACACCTTGTGTTCTTTATGCGTAGTAAGAAGTGACGGAGGTGAAATCATGTTGTTGCCTAACAAAAATAGCTTTGCTAAAAAATTAGTGCTGTTGGTCGCTTTGGGTAATGGAACTGTGGCGTTGGCACAAAGCGCGCCCGGCGAGGACCCTATCAGTTTGCAAAACAGGGTTTCCATACAAATGCTGCCCCTGGCAGGCCCGCCGAGATCTGGCAGCATTAATTTTTCTACAGACATACCCGCCTGGCAAAAAGCGCGCATTGCCCGCTATGAAGCCAAGGCGTTTTCTGGCAACAAGGGTGATATTTTGACCGAGAAAGATGTCATCAACACTGCAACTTCAGATGGTTTTAAAACTACCTGTACACAGTCGATAGGCAGCACACCAGCGCCTACTACGGGTATTACAACGGGTGCGGGTGTCAAGCCGGTAGAACAAGTGGTCGTGCTGCGGGGTGATTTGGTGAACATCTGCAATTAATTTGCGCAACATGACGGTATCAGACAGGGTGGACATGATGAAAAAATATAATATTTCAGCGCGATGGACAGCACTGTTGCTGGCATCAGCGGCAGTGTTGTTAGGGGGTTGCGCTGCCCCGATGGACGCACGCAAAGACGCTGCGTTCCATGCGATGGCCTACACCATGGACCGTCCCGTGGTGCGGCCCACACGGGCTATATCAAGCTTCTCGGAATCGTTGATGTGCATGGACCGCATGCTACGTGAGTCGCAGATTCCCACTACGCTGATCACCAGCAAGCAAATTCCGGATTTTTCCAGCAAAGTGCCAGCTGCCGGTAAGGACATGGTTATCACAGCCTTGTCGCAAATGTCGCGCCTGAGCCATGCGTTTCGCTATGTCGACTATGAAGTTGACATTTCGCGGCAAGATACCGTGCAAAACCTCACCACTATTTTGCTGAACAACAACCAAATTCAACTGCAGCGCCCTGCGCTGTATGTTTCTGGCTCCATCGCCTACGTAGACCAAGGCGTCATCAGTAACCGCTTGGACGCCGGTACATCAGCATCGCGTCTGGACACTGGCTACAGCCAAAGCCGTAACGCTACAGTGATGGCCCTTGAACTGCATCTGGGCGATTTCCGCACCCGCACATTGATTCCTGGGCTTGACTCGGCAAATGAAGTCATCATCGGCGGTGCTGGCCAGGGGCTAGACCTGGCAGGACGTATTGGTGACTATGGCGTGAAGTTCAATGTTGGACGCGATTACGCTTTGGGAACGGGCGGCGCTTTACGCACACTGATTGACCTGGCCATGATCGAAATGGTGGGCAAATGGGCGCGAATACCTTATTGGCAGTGTCTTACCTTGGAGCAAACCCATCCCGACTTTCAGCGGCAAATGTTGGATTGGTACCAGGAAGGGTCGCCGCTGGTACATAACAAGCTGGTGCAACGCTCGCTGATCAGCCAAGGCTATCTAGGTACAAAAGGCTTAGAGCTTGCAGACAACAGCCCCGAGATGACCGCTGCTTTAGGAAAATTTCAATCTGATAAAGGCTTGGTGGTCACTGGCGTGGCGGATTTCCCCACGTATGAGCGCGCTTTGCGTAATTTTGTAGCCCTCAGTGGTGATGGCAAGCTTGTGCAAGTTGGATGGACGCCTACCAGTTCTTCACCTGTTGCTGCCAAAGCATTGACGCCTGCCGCCAGTGCGTCTGAAGCAACCAGTGCCACTGTCAGCAATGCTGCAGCGGGCGTAGCGCAGGCACGCCCCAGCTTTGGAGTTTCTACCGAAGTACGTGCTATTAACCTGCAGATTGAAAACGTGCTGGTAGGCCGCAGCGCTTTTGAAGTAGGAGAGCAGGTGTTTTTATCAGCTGCTTTAACCAGAGCCTCATACATGTACTGCTTCTTGCAAGAGGCTAGCGGCTCGGTAATGCGCTTGCTGCCAAACTTGACTAATCCCAACGCACTGATGTCTGCCAACCAAGCTATTCGCATACCCGACTGGATGAGTCCAACGCCTGGTTTTATTATGGACTCCACGAGCCCAGGAAATGAAAATGTAGCGTGCTTTGCAACTGATGATGACGTGGCAGCCAAGCTACCCCAATTTCTCATGGCACCTGCTCTGGCACCTTTGGCAGACGTGCGTGATATGAAGCGAGTTGATGATGCATTTGCCCAAATTTTAGGCAGTGGCAACTACACCGTGGCTCAAGTGCAATGGCGCGTTGTGGCTAAGAAGACGGAGGGTGTAGCCCCCGCCATTGCGCCCAAAAAATAGACATAAAATTGACTGAACAAGAAACCAAAGGGTAGCGCCATGCAGCGTCGTGCCACGTTAGCTTTATGTTTATCTGTGAGCTTTTGCGTGTGCTTTTGGGTCAGCCTGGCAACTGTTCATGCGCGTGTGCGTGCCCAGCCAGTACCGCAATTTGACACTGCACCTGGACCTATTGCGCCCATCAATGTAGATCGCGCGCCTCAGGCACCTATTAATTTTTCAGGTAATCCAGTCAGCCCTGCAATTCGTTCTCAAAGCATGGATTCGGCTGAAGTAGATGCAAAAATTTCTCGTTTGCGCACTTTGGCCACAACGCCTGTTCAACGCGGGTTGCGCGTTGCTGAAGCTGTCAATGCTGCGAAGATGCAAGCTAATGCAGCTTGGATTTTAGGTTTGTTGTATTTGCATGGCACAGGTGTAGCTGCCAGCCCCGCAGAGGCACAAAGATGGTTTGAGCGTGCCTATGCATTGGGCGAACCGTTAGCAGTGGCTGGTCTGGCCTGGTGCGACATAGAAGGCTGCACAAACGCTCCTGACCCTGCACTTGCCCGGCGCTGGCTGCCAGCACTTCGCAAAATCAATGCGCCACGCGCTTTGTATTTTCAGTGGTTGATCGAATCTCGTTTAGCACCGATTCAAATTAGCACCCCTAGGCTTAAAGCAGATTCAAACTCGGTGTTGGGGGCTAATTTGCCGAATCGGCAGTGGTTGCTCAGCGCAGCGCAAGGTGGTGATGTTCAGGCTGCAATAGAGCTTGGCTTTGAAAGCGTGGCGGAAAACCGGCCATCCCAAGCGTTGGCATACTTTCGTGCTGTTGCAGCCAACTCAGCAGTTGCATCAGCCAATGTTGCATTGTTGACCGAACAGCAGCGCATTCCGCTGACGTCGTCTCAAAACGCCAGCGCTGAAGATTTGCTTACCCGGGCACAGCGCAACCATCGGGGCGACGGGCAAAGTGCCAACTACGTAGAGGCTATTCGTCTGTACCAGTTGGCAAAAAATCAGGGCAGCGAACAAGCAAAAAAAATGTTGGAACTTATTTTTTCGCGGCCCTTAGCAAATGGTCAAATCGACATTTCCTGGATGCAGCATCTGGCGTACGTAACATACTCCAAAGATATTGCGTCATTCGGCAGCAGTGTTGCCCCTCGTACCCTGCGTCGCGAGCCTACACCTTTGTACGATTTGCTTCCGCTAGTGTGGCGTAGTTCTGCCTACCCTGTTTCACGCTAATCTATTTGTGCGAATTGACAAGCTGGGCTACGTTCAGTCACACTATGGCTGTGTTTGGGCTATAAAGTAATCCATAATTACTACTCATATTGATTACAAATATAGGGTAGTTACTAGACGTTTCAAATGTAATAACTGCTGTAACAACTACGTACTTACACCTGTATTTAGCGATAGTTACATCAATTTTTCAAATATACATAAGCGCATATAGCTACACAAGCGAATAAGTGCGCATAAGGTTGAGTCGGTGGGATGGGTGAACGCAAAAAAAATGCGTTTGTGTTGGAGCGGTCCAAAACCGCTGACGGGTTGGTTTAGGAGAAAAGCATGAGCCACCAAATTGAAGTTAACTTGCAAGAACAGCAAGTGCCATTCTTAAGAGGTAATTCACCACTTATTCATACAGTAGCACCGTCATGGCCCAGTTTTTTTCTGGGTCAAGTGGCAAGACCAGTGCGTGTGCTGTTGATAGACGACGATGTGCATGTTCGCAAGGTCATTGCTGATGAGTTATTGGCAGATGCACGCATTAACCTGGTAGCCCAAGGCTCCAGCTTGAAGGAGGGCAAGCAACTCGTATCGAATAAAGATTTTGATGTGTTGCTGGTGGACTTGAATTTGGGCGATGGTTTAGGCTTTGAACTGATTCGTCAGTCTAAAACTATCAAACCTTTGGCGGAGGTTATCTTGATCTCCATCATGGAAGATGAAGATCACGCATTGCATGCATTCAGTCTTGGCGCCACTGGCTATTATGTAAAACATTCCTGGTTTGGTAGTTTTCCAGACGCGGTGCTGCAAGTTGTCAATGGGGGCGCGTCAATTACGCCTAGTTTGGCGCGTAGATTGCTTAAAAAAATGGATGGCCAAACTACGCAAAAAACCAGCACTGAGTTGCAGAGCGATGTTTTTTCTCTTTCAGAACGCGAGAGAGAGGTGCTCAAGCTCGTTGCAGCAGGGTACATCAGCGGTGAAATTAGCAAAATGCTCAAGATCAGCATCCAAACGGTCAACACGCATATTAAAAATACACACCGCAAACTTAAGGTTCGCACACGGGCTCAAGCAGTCAGTTTGGCAGTCAACAGCGGTTTGCTGTAGTTGATATATGCCGTTTCAGACGATTCCGTTGGAATTTGTAATTATTGTCATGCTTGCTTTGGCCACGTTGGCTGTGCCTGTGTGCGCACTGGTCGTTCAGCCTGGACGTTTAAATGAACCTTTAGACCGCATTTTTATGGGGCAAGCGGCAGCTTGGCTTATTGCGTTGGCTGTTGCAGGTTTTGGGCTGGGCTTGACCAAAGAGGGTAACTACAGTCTTTGGCAGATGCTGATCTACCATTTGCTGTACACCACGGCTGCGAGCTTTTTACTGTTTTGCGCACAGCTGTCGCATACTATATTGAGCAAGTGGGTATCGCTGTATGCAGTGCTGGGTGCCATAGCTTTGTTGGGTGGATTAGACCCAAGCACTACGGTGGGCAGCAACGGACCTGCATTTGGCACAGTGTGGGCGTTGATGACTTTGATCACGGCTACATTGACTTTGATAGTTCTGATGCTCAAACTTCGCATCAGTCTTGATGCAATTGACGCACTGCTTGTGGTGGCGGCATGGTGGGGTTGGAGTTTAGTCCTCAATGACTTGGGAGCCAACTTGTTTGCCAAGCTACAGGGCCATATGCCCGAGCCTATCAACTTGAGTGCGGGGCATGTTCTTTTTAGTGCTTATTTAGTGGCCCTATGGCTGCTGTTTACAGGGCGTGCCAGATGGATGGCTGTTGCTGCAGAGAGAATCAACACTGAGGCCAATGGTTTTGTGTCGATTAGCAGTCTGGATATGTCAGGCAGCAGCGGCGCTGCACTGCCAGGACACCATGGGAGTGGCACCGCGGCAGCTGTTGCAGACGAACGTCGCCGCATAGCGCAAGATATCCATGATGGCGTAGGCGCGCAACTGGTGGGCTTGATTGCCAGCTTGGACACTACCTCGCCACAGCACCGACGTGTCATGTTAGGGCTGGAGCGCTGCTTGCTGGACTTGAAGACTACTGTGGACAACGTAGAAGGTTCAGACGACAGCGATACCAATATTTTTGATGCGTTAGGCAGGCTGCGCTACAGATTTCAGCCATCGCTGACACGCGCAGGTATTCGCATGCTGTGGAAGGTGGATGTTGCTGGCCCGTTGATCGCAGTAAGGCCGTCACAGCTGGAGCATGTAATGCGTATTGTGCAGGAGTGTTTGGCCAACGTGCTGCTGCATTCCGAAGCCAAAGCTGTTCGGCTGGTGTGCCGCTATGAAGACCAACCGCTGCCTCGCATGTTGCTAGAAGTGCTGGACGACGGTATTGGCATAGCGAAACGAGAAACTGATGAGGTGACAGGTAAAGGCTTATCAGGCATGAAAGAACGAGCCCTGAGAATAGGTGCAACATTGCAAATTGGCACTAAAGCCGGCGTAGGTACCCGCGTACGGCTTTATTTACCGTTGGCTTAAGTGCAGCCGCGCTCAATGTGCTGTGAGAGCCCGCTTCAACTGTGCGCTACGAAGTGCCTGCAGGCAATGCTTGGGCGCATGCATGCGCGCTGGCCCAAGCCCATTGGAAGTTGTAGCCTCCCAGCCAACCTGTCACATCAACCACCTCCCCAATAAAGTACAGGCCGGCAGATTTCTGGCTTTCCATGGTTTGGCTTGACAGCTCGCGTGTGTCTACGCCACCAGCGGTCACCTCTGCTTTCTTGTAGCCCTCAGAGCCGTTGGGTGTGATCTGCCAGCGTTGCAGGCTTTGCGCCAGCGCGCTTAGTGCCTTGTCTGATGCCTCGTTGATAGGACGTTGCCATGCAGCGTCGCGTTGGGTCCAGGTGTCAGCCAATCTACTGGGCACAGTGCCACTGAGCTCATTGGCTACGAGTTTGCGAGAGCGATTTTTACCTTCTTGCAAAACCTGCTCCATGTTTGCTGTGGGGCACAGGTTAATGCGTATAGCCGCGCCTTCTTGCCAGTAGCTAGATATTTGTAGCACGCCTGGGCCACTTAGACCGCGATGGGTAAAAAGTAAATCTTCGTCAAACTGGCCGCGGGTTTTGCCATCGCCAGTAGAAATCTGCACAGGCAGCGACAAGCCCGCCAAAGATACAAAGGGCACCCATTCAAGCGCATCAAAAGTCAGTGGTACCAGCGCAGGGCGCAAGGGCACAATGCGGTGGCCAAACTGCTGCGCCAAGCGCTGACCAAAATCTGTAGCGCCAATCTTGGGAATGCTCAAACCGCCCGTAGCAATTACCACGCTAGTAGCAGTTACAGTACCTTTATTAGTCCTAATTTCATAGCTGCTTGAGCAGGTATTTAGGGGGCTAGAGGCCGATTCTTCATTTAAAAACACAACCGATTGCACACTGCAAGGCTGCCACCGCTCTACTGCCCCTGCTGCGCACTCGGCCAGCAGCATAGCAATCAAATCCTCCGCAGAGCGGTCGCAAAATAATTGACCTTTGTGTTTTTCGTGCCAGGCGATCCCATGCTTTTGCATCAGGGCTAGAAAATCCTGGGGTGTATAGCGCGACAGTCCACTGCGGCAAAAACGCGGGTTTTCGGAAATAAAATGCTTGTCTGGCGCGCGTAGATCTAAATCGCGGTTGGTAAAGTTTGCCCTACCACCGCCAGAAATACGAATTTTCTCAGCTACTTTTTCTGCGTGGTCAATCAGCAGAACCTTCAAACCTCGCTGACCTGCTACACCTGCACAGAACAAACCTGCTGCACCTGCACCAATAATGACCGCGTCGTAATGCATGATTTTTTTCGCGCGGCCAATACAATTGAACGGCCGCAGGAGATGACGTGTGTCAACCTTTCCAGGTAAATGGAAATTTGAACTGTTTTAGGAATCCGTTAGGTACGTAGTCACCCAGCACACCATACTCTGCAGGCCATATCTTGTCGCTTTTAGCTGCTGTGCCGAAGAGGTAGTCCAAGAAAGCGTAGTGCGCTGCATAGTTGGTATCTAAGGCCTCTTTATCTTGGCTATGGTGCCAATGGTGAAAGTTGGGGGTGACTATGATGTAGCGCAATGGACCCAAGCGTACATTAACGTTGCAGTGGTTGAACACTGCCTGAAAACCCACTACCACGATGTAGGCGTCAATCACTTCTTTGCTGAAACCCAATACAAAGATAATGCCTAGCACCAAGGTACGCGTCAGTATCAGTTCCAAGATGTGCTGTCGTGAGCCTGCCAGCCAATCCATAAACTTGCTACTGTGGTGCACAGCGTGCAGACGCCACAGCCATGTCTCGTGGTAGGCGCGGTGCGTCCAGTATTGCACCAAGTCGGCAGCCAAAATAATCAGCAGTAATTCCAATACAAACGGCAGACTTTGAATCCACATTTGCAAGTCGTTTTTAACAGCCCAACCCAGGCCTTTGTGCACCATGAGGTTGGTAGCCAGCAGCACAAAACCCACAATCATGTGGTTGACAATAAAGTGATGAAAATCAGTTTGCCACTCAGGGCGAAAAACGGGTTGTTTTTTGCGGTGCGGAAATAGTTTTTCGATAAAAATGAAAATCAACGCCGAACCCAGCAAATCCAGAATAAACCAATCCAGACCAATGTAAGGCGTGTTATCTGCAAAGTCATTGACAGGCACTTTGTGCCCACCCATAAATGCAGTAAGCACGACCAGAGAAAAAGCCGCTGCACTGAGCCACCGTGCACGGCCAAAAATAATATTGACCAAGCTCATGCCACCTGCGATAGCCAGGGCCACCAGCATGACAGTGCGAATGACATCAACGTTATAACTCTGGCGCAGTTGGGGCGTAGTAAGGTACTGGGGGAAATGAAAAGCCAGCACCCCCAAAAAACACAATATGCCCAAGCACAGTGCTATGACGCCACTGATTAGCCCATGGCCAGGTTTAAGGGCACCATGGCCTTCGGTAAGTTGGTTGAGTTTTTCCAGCATATAAACACTCTGTTGCATGAAAGTAGGATATTGCAAGTGTAGCTGCAGTTTGTAAGCTGCTTGGGTGTTTAATACATCAAACACCATGAAAAGTATCACGCCAAAGCACTTTTTGACTGAGTCTGATATCTCTCGCATTATTGAAATGGCGTGGGAAGACCGCACGCCGTTTGAGTCGATTGAAGTGCAATTTGGGTTGAACGAGTCGGCTGTGATTGCACTGATGCGCAAAGAAATGAAGCGCAGCTCTTTCAAAATGTGGCGCGAGCGCATGGCTGGGCGCAGTACCAAGCATGCGGCACTCAGGCCTGATGTATTGGGCACTTACGCGCGCCATCGCGCTAACCACCGCATACCGCAGCGTTAAGCTGCGGCGACTAAAAAATCTCACACTAAAAGGCATGCAGCTTGAGTTGTATTGGCAGCAACGGTGTGCAACTGGGGTGTTTGTGTGGCGCACTCAGGCTGCGCTACCGGGCAGCGCGTGCGAAATGCGCAACCCGAGGGTGGATTCAGTGGCGAGGGTAAATCGCCAGTGAGCAACTCGATTGTCTTGGCACGCTCCAGTCTCGGGTCGGGGATAGGGATGGCAGACAGCAAAGCCCGTGTGTAGGGGTGTTGCGGTTGGGTGTAGAGCACATTTTTGTCAGCTTTTTCTACAGCACGTCCGAGGTACATCACCATAATATGGTCGCTTATGTGTTTGACCACAGCCAAATCATGCGCAATGAAAATCAAGGCTAAACCCATGGACTGCTGCAAATCTTTCAGCAGGTTGATAATCTGCGCCTGAATCGACACGTCCAGCGCAGACACGGGCTCATCGCAAATCACCAATTTGGGTTGCAAGATTAATGCACGGGCTATGCCAATACGCTGGCATTGGCCGCCTGAAAATTCATGGGGATAGCGGTTAATCTGCTGTTGATTCAGGCCCACCCGCTGCATCATTTCCACCACCTTGGCCATGATGTCGTCTTTGGATAGGCTTAAAAAATGGGTGCGCAGTGGCTCAGCAATGATTTGTGCAATGGTCATGCGCGGGTCTAGCGATGCCAGCGGGTCTTGAAAGATCATCTGCACATCGCGGCGAACACTGTGCCAAGCGCCAGCATTACTTCCTATCAGCTCGTTGCCCATCCAGCGAACACTGCCCGCAGTAGCGGGCACCAAATTGAGCACTCCGCGCGCAAGGGTAGATTTGCCGCAGCCTGACTCGCCCACTATGCCTAAAGTTTGCCCTGGTTGGATATCAAAGCTCACGCCATCTACAGCTTTGAGCGTGCGGGCAGGTGTCCAGGGCCACGCGTTGTTCCCTTTGACCTTAAAGTGAACTTTAAGATCATGCACGCTGAGCAATGGGGTGTTTAAATCAACCATGCTGCACCTCAACCGCAGTGTTAGAGGTGTGCAGCGCTGCAACTTGTGCAACGCTTTGGTAGCAAGCGCGATGTGCACGCGGATGGTCTGGCAGGCTCACAAGCGCGGGGAGGTCGGTACTGCATTGTGGCAAAGCCAATGCACAGCGCGGCTGAAATGGGCAACCCGGCAGCGGACGTGACATGTTGGGTGGCGCACCAGGAATAGCGCGCAACGATACATTGGACTGGTCTAGCCGCGGGATCGCACCTAATAGGCCGACCGTGTAAGGATGCGAAGGGTGGTAGAAAATATCTTCCGCATTGCCTTGTTCCATCACTCTGCCGCCATACAGCACCATCACTTTATCGCACAACCCTGCAACCACGCCCAAGTCGTGGGTGATCAGCACAATCGCAGTGCCAAAGTCGCGTTGTAGTTCGCGCAGCAGCGTCAGAATTTGCGCCTGCACTGTCACATCCAGCGCGGTGGTGGGTTCGTCCGCTATCAATAATTGTGGCTCGCACAGCAATGCCATCGCAATCATCACGCGCTGGCGCATGCCGCCAGAGAACTCATGCGGATACGTGTTGATGCGTTGGGCTGCATCAGGAATTTTTACAGCATCCAGCATGCGTACTGACGCGGCTCGGGCAGCTTGACGCCCTATGCCTTTGTGAAATTGCAAAACTTCGGTCATCTGCCGCTCAACCGTGAGGTAGGGGTTGAGCGAAGTCATCGGGTCTTGAAAAATCATGGCTACGCGGTTGCCCCGAATTTGATTCAACTTATCTTCAGACATTGTCAGTAGATCAACACCTTCATACAATGCCTGGCCTGTAGCACTGCCGTTTTTCGCCAACAGGCCCATCATGGCCAATACACTTTGGCTTTTGCCAGAACCGCTTTCACCCACAATGCCCAAAGTCTGGCCTGCATTGAGTGAAAAATTGATGCCGTTAACTGCGTGTACCTGACCATCGCCTGTCGCAAAACGCACAGACAGGTCTTTGACTTCTATCAAACTCATTTTGTGTTCAGCGATCTTTAGGGTCGAGTGCGTCACGCAAACCATCGCCTATAAAGTTAAAACAATACAGGGTGACAGACAAAAAAGCTGCAGGAAACAGCAAAATCCATGGTGATATTTCCATCACAGAAGTGCCGTCGTGGATAAGCACACCCCAACTGGTCATGGGTTCTTGAATACCCAGTCCGAGAAAAGATAGTACTGACTCAACCAAAATTACACTGGGTACGGTTACTGTGGCGTAGATCACTACTACACCAAGCAAATTAGGAATGATGTGCCTGAAAATAATGGTGCGTGTAGGCACACCGATGACACGGGCAGCTTCTATGAACTCCTTAGACCGCAGCGATAAAGTTTGGCCACGCACCACGCGGGCCATTGTCATCCACGAAAATACGGTGATGGTGATGACCACCAGATAAAAAGCACGGCCCAGCACAGTGATCAGCAAAATAGCAATCAACAAATACGGCACCGCGTACATCATGTCTACCAGTCGCATCATGAGGGCGTCGGTTCGTCCGCCTATAAAACCTGCCGTAGCCCCCCAGACGATACCTACTGTTGCCGAGGTTAACGTAGCCAGCAGGCCCACCATGAGCGAAATACGCCCGCCCATCAAGGTACGTACCAGCAGGTCGCGGCCCGATTCGTCGGTGCCAAACCAATGAAAATTCTGCCACGTGGGTGGAGTGCTCATTGCGTCCCAGTCTGTGCTGTCAAACGCATTGGGCAAAAGCCATGGGCCTGTGATGCATGCCAAGATGATCAATGCCAACAAGCACGTACAAAACACGGCGGCTTTATTGCGCACAAAACGTGCTCTGGCGTCTGCCCACGGACTGCGCCCGCGGATAGCGCTGTCGGCCAGCGTATGCATTGCGGTGGCAAGCTGGGTGTTTTTGGCGGGTAGCAGCATGAGGGTGACGATATCAAATGGTATGAATAAAAAGAGATCGTTTTAATAGCGAATCTTGGGATCGAGCAGTGCGTAAGTTAAATCCACTAGCAAATTAATGGCTACAGCAATAAAGGTAATGAGTACGACCAAACCCAGCACCAAGGTGTAGTCTCGGTTGGCAGCGCCCTTGACGATAAGCTGCCCCAGGCCTGGCAGCGAGAAAACAGATTCTGTCACCACAGCTGCGGTGATGGTAGAAATAACCAGAGGGCCAATGATGGACACTACGGGCAGTAATGCAGGTTTGAGCGCATGGCGCAGCACGATGGTGCGCATAGGCAAGCCCTTGGCACGCGCAGTGCGGATAAAGTTGCTGTGCATCACTTCAATCAAGCTGCCGCGCATCACACGGCTGATGGAGGTGATTTCAATAAACACCAGCAGCGTCATGGGTAAAATCATGTAGCGCAAGTCAAAATCATTCCAACCGCCTGCAGGCAGCCATTTGAGCCACACGGCAAACACCAATATCAACACTGGGCCAACAACAAACGACGGAAATGAATGCCCCAAGTTGCCCAAGATCATGACCAGATAATCAACCGCGCTGTTTTGGCGTAATGCTGCAATGATGCCCAGCGATATGCCAATAAAGATAGCGATGATGGCAGCGCCCCCGCCAATAGCGGCGGACACTGGCAAAGCTCGGGCCACCAGCTCGTTAACCGTCCAGTCCTCGTAACGAAACGATGCGCCTAAATCGCCGCGCAGCAAATTGCCAAGGTAGTACAGGTATTGCTGCCACAAGGGTTCGTCTAAATGGTACTTGGCCTTTAAATTGGCCAGCACCACAGGCGAGACCCTGATCTCAGCGTCAAACGGGCCACCCGGTGTGGCGTGCAACATCAAATAGCATACGGTGATAACGGCCAGCAGTGTAGGCAGGCAGGAAAGCACGCGCCGCAGCGTGTAGGACCACATAGATAGACTGGGTCAGTGCTGTTTGTACCGTCTACAAATCAATGCTTGATGATGTAGATGTCTTTGGAGCGATAACGGTCTAATGCGTTGGTTTTGGACAAGCCGCCAACATAGGCTTTGACCAATCGTGGTCGAGTGTATTGCAGCAGGGGAACAATGGGGTACTCATCCATGATCAATTTAGTGGCTTGGTTTAAGAGCGATTTTCGCTTAGCTTGATCCTGTGTTTTATTGCCTTCATCGATCAGGGCCTGAGCTTTGCGGTTGCAGTAACCTTGGCTGTTTTGGTCGGAATCGCACTCTACTAGAGTCAAAAATGTGGAAGCATCGTTGTAGTCGGCTACCCAGCCATTGCGTGCCATTTCAAAATCGCGATCGTCACGTTTTTTGATCAACACTTTAAATTCCATGGCTTCCAATTCAAGTTCAATACCGAGTTTGGTCTTCCATTCAGAGGCTGCAAATATAGCCATTTTCTTGTGGTAGTCGCTGGTGTTGTAGGCAAACTTCATCTTGGTGCCGGGTGCAACGCCCGCGTCGGCCATGAGCTTTTTAGCCTCTGCTACGCGCTTGTCCATGGGCCATGTGGCCCAATCGTAGGTGCTGGGTTCTGCACCGTTGACACCCTGAATAACTACGCTGTACGCTGGTACTTGGCCGTCAGCTGTAACTTTATCGGCCAAAATTTTGCGGTCAATCACCATGTTCAGTGCCTTACGCACACGCACATCTTTGAAGCTGGGGTGGTTGACATTAAGCGAGTAGTAACGCAGCCCCAAGATGGGGTTGTTGATGGTTTCTTTAGGATACTGTTGTTTGTACTTTTCATACGTGCCCGGTGGAATTTCATACACCCAGTCGTTCTCGCCAGATTCAAACAGCTTGACGTCTGCCGCGCCAGATTCAATTGGCAAGTAAGTGACTTGCTCAAGCGGTACATTGGCTTTGTCCCAGTACGTGATAGATTTTGTCAGCACAATTTTGCTGTTAACTGACCAGTCTTTCAGCTTGAACGCACCGTTACTAACTATATTGGCAGGCTTGGTCCATTCTTTGCCGAATTTTTCTACCGTGGCTTTGTGGACAGCGCCTAGCTGCAGGTTAGACAATATCTCGGGCAAGAATGACACTGGAAATGCAGTTTTAATCTCTAATGTTTGCGCATCAATAGCTTTTACCCCCAGCTCGTTGGGTTGTTTTTTGCCCGCAATAACATCTTTTCCGTTAAGCACAAACGCGCCATAGGTTGGGGCATATTTAGACCCTGTGGCTGGGGTTACCAAGCGGCGCATGCCGTATACAAAATCTTCAGCGGTCACGTTGTCGCCGTTTGACCACGTAGCGTTTTTGCGCAGTTTGAACACCCAAGTTTGCGGCTCGGTTTGCTTCCAGCTTTCTGCTACACCGGGCACTACTTTGCCATTGTTGTCAGCTGCAGTCAGCCCTTCAAACAGATCGCGTATGACGTTGTTGGCGGGTACGCCCGATGCCAGCATAGGGTCTAGCGTCTCAGGTTCTGCACCATTGTTGCGTACCAGCGTTTGGCTTGAATGCAGTTGAACACCTGCGGGCACGGTCGCTGCAATTAAGTGGGTAGAGCCAGTTAAGACTACCGCCATCCAGAGTAATTTAGCTGGCGTACAAGAATATTTCATGGTGATTGACTTTAAAAGTAGGGTAAGAATGTGCATCAACCAATGCGACTGCAACACAACAAGCAAATGAGTTTATGGCCGATGCTGTCAAAGCAATCCTAGTGAATGCCCTTGCTATATACGTAACGTATTGATTAAACCAGCGCGAGTGTACTTGCAACAAAAATGCCAAAAAAACGCTGCCAGAAATTAAAGAATAGTCTTGATTAGTTTTTGTATTCTCAGCGTGTGTTAAGTATTAGAAAGAAGTTTTAGCCTGCGCGTGCTGAAGCTTTCAACGCCTGTCTTTGTGTTTGCAAATTTTGGGCAGATTTTGGGCTTGCAACATAACGGGTGCTTAGCGTACTTTTCGATTCCACTAGCTGCCACTGGCCTTTGACTTGTACCAATCTTTGTTGTGATTTGGCGATGCTGCGCTGCGTAGCCATAGTGGACGGACGCAGCAATGCGCTTATGGCTGCGGCTGGTAAACACCAGCTGGCAGGTTGGTTGAGCACGGTTTGTGTGTAGCCTGCCATCTGCAAACTGCTGCGTACCTGCGCATCAGGCAGCGCAGACACGATCAGGCCATCGCCAGATAAGTCAACTAAAGTGATACCTGGCCGCTGGGCATGGGTTTGTGTAGTGATTTGGGTGCACGCTGTTGGCGCATTTGTCTCGGCATTTAATTTTGAGCTTGATAGGCCAGAAGCAGGCAACTGACCAGGCGATGAATGCAACTTGGAGGTTAGTAGACCAGACATTAAAGCAGCGCTGGGTTGGCCTAACGCAGTGCTGTGTGGGCTTGTAGCCGATGCATCTAAAGGCGCGTTTTGAATATTGGCAGCGGCTGGCATGGCGGGTGCTACTGCGGCTTGAACTGGAATGGTTTTACTGCTCTGCGCAACGGCTGCAATGGGCGGCGGTGCGGGCTTGAGCGCAGTGGCATTGGGCAGTGGGTTGGCAGGTAACGGGTCCATAGGGAGCGTCGTAGGAGCCACAGTGGCCGCAATTGGTTTAGGCGCTGGGGTTGCTTGAGCGACGGGAGTTGGTATGCTGTGGCCACTGACGGGCTGTGCAGAACGTGCTTGGGGTACTTGCGCAAGTTGCGGGATGGAAGGGCCTGCTCCTTGCGGTACGGCTGATGGATTTATTTTTGGTGGGTGACTCGGAGATGGGGAGGGTGGTTTAGGGCTATGTTGTGCTACGGGGTTGGGTACTGGAAGCGGTGTCTTAGGTGCTTTCGCCTGTGGGCCGCTGGCTGTTTTACCTACTACTGGAGGACCAGCGCCTGGAGGTGGTCTTACTATAGGTCGTGTGCCTGCACCAAGGCATGGCACGGCAGCTAAACACAAGATTGCAGTGGGTAGCCAATGATGATGCTTAAAGTTTAAAAGCAACCAAACCTGCGCTTTGGATTTGAGCTTTGACTGCGATTGCATGATTTATTACCCTCTGATCATTAGCGCCTTACATCCATAGGTTGCAAGTTGCCTGCGATCAGGTTCAATCTATTAACAACTGCCTACAAATAAACTTAACAAACGGTTTGCTAGCGAATTAAATTTGATCGTAATTCACAATCAATATAAGGAGTAAATTCAACTGACATATTCAGGTAACGAAAATGTAAATCGAGTTAGCTGTTGTACGCGCTAGATGGGTAATTTGGACATCAGTGGCCCCGTGCATGGCGCAGCTGGGGCGATTGGCGCTGTGCTAGCGATGCCAGCCCCTGCAAGACATCGCCCACCACAATCACACTGGGACTTTGCATGTGGTGTGCTTCGATAGTGCTGCGCAATGCTTGCAGGGTAGTTACTACGTGGCGCTGCTCTGGCAAGCTGGCATGCTGGATGACGGCAGCTGGCGTGTGGCCTGGCAAGCCTTGCAACAGTTCGTCTTGAATGTGCTGCGACCCGCTGACACCCATGTAAATTACCAAAGTCAATTTAGCTTGGTGCGCGGCGGCAGCCAGTAGCGGCCAATCGGTGCCTGTGTCGCCTGGTTTGGCGTGGCCGGTTACAAATACCACGCCGTGGGCATGGTCGCGGTGGGTCAACGGTACATTCAGCGAGGTGAGCGCTGCCAAGCCTGCGGTAATGCCGTTGACCACTTGCACACTGATCCCTGCGGCTTGCAATGCCTCAATTTCCTCGCCACCCCGGCCAAAAATGAACGGATCTCCACCTTTGAGCCGCACCACCGCCTCGCCTGCCCGCGCAGCCGTCACCATCAGCTTTTCAATAAAAGCTTGCGGCGTAGATTTGCAGCCGCCGCGCTTGCCGACATGCACGATGCGGGCGTTTGCTTGGGCATGCGCCAGGACAGTGTCGTTGACCAGATCGTCCACCAAAATAACTGTGGCTGCAGCAATGGCCTTAACGGCTTTGATGGTCAGCAGCTCTGGGTCGCCCGGCCCTGCACCGACTAATGTGACACGGCCAGAGGCTGGTTGACAAGGTCGCGTGACCACAGGTGGTGTAACCGAAGCGGTGACAGGCCTTATAGGGTTGAGATGGGCAGGTGGTAAGTTCATCAGAGTCTATCTTTGCTGTATCTGCTGCACTAGATGCAAGATATGTTCCACCTGCCGAGCAATGGGTATCGGCACAGGCTGCGTACCCTGCAAAACATCGCTGATGTACTGGGCGGTGGTGTGGGCGTCGATGGCTTTGGGCAGGTTGGGCACAGTGGCCAGCGTGCCAGACTGCGCTTCGCACAAAGTGGACCGTACACCGTGCACAAAGCCGTCCATCTGCGGTGCACGGCGTGCGTCAGCGACGGCTTCGCCTTCGGTACCGCGCAGCAGCATGGCATGCGCACCGGTCAGTTGCAGCGCGGCCGTCATGCTGTGCAAATATTCGGGATGGGTGTAGCTGGCCACAATCAACGCCTGCGCGCTGGTCGTAGGGTTCATCAACTTGACCAGGCTGTGCGCGCTGTTGCGCAAGCCCACAGCGCGCCGTACGTCCAGCAGGCGCTCCAGCGCGGGGCACAGGGTATGGGTAGGTATAAATCTGAGCGCACCAGGTACTATTAAATTAATAGCTGCTTGAGCAGTATTTACCTGGGTTAATGGCCTATTTAGCTTATAAATATCGGCTTCCAGCACCCTTTGGCTTGTAATACGTGTATCTTCGGTCGCACAGCCGTGCACCAGCACACCAAAGCCGCGGTCTGCACCGTGCTTGGCCAGCAAAGCTGCCAGCAGCGGCGTGAGCACCGGTAATCGCCGCGCACCGTTGTAGCTGGGGATCACCACTACAGGGCCGTTGCAGGACACTTTAGCCAGCCGTGCATGCACAGCATCTAAAAATCCTGCCATTTCCTCGGGCGTTTCGCCTTTGATACGCATCGCCAGGCAGAACCCACCAATCTCCAGATCTGTGACCTCGCCATCCAAAATTTGGCCCATCAGGTCTGTAGACTGCACGCGTGATAACGGCCGCGCACCGTCCTTGCCGCGGCCGATTTCTTTGATGTATTTGGCGATGCCCATAGCGCTATTGTCACGTACGGTTTATGACTTTGGGATATGAGCTTAATTTGTGCGCATGGTCAAGACTTCGCATGGGTATACGCATCTGTGGGCTTAGGTGCAGGTGCAGGTGCAGGTGCAGGTGCAGGTGCAGGTGCAATGTATCGCAAAGTAGGCACTCAGGCCGCAACGAGGCCGAAACTTCGCACCATGCGTTTGATTTGTGGCGTACAGCTGCCGCAATTCGTGCCGCATTTCAAATGGGCTTGCAAGGTGCTTAACTTTTGTTCATCATCACCA
>JANNCO010000339.1:0-16610 GCA_031386655.1 Polaromonas sp.
GTTCACACCAAGCGCCAGGGCGGGCACAGGCATACCACCAGATGACTAAGCCTCAGAATACCCACATAATCGCAGGCAGATTCAAGACAAACAGAATTGCTTAGCGAACAGTACTGGGAAACCATCTAGCTCACTAAAAACACCTCAAAGCAGTCACGTTTTGAGAGTGAAATAAGCCACATAGTCCGTAGATACTGCTCAAGCAGCTATGAAATTAATAGTGTTTAGCAAACTACGCATGCACCGTTGTTATCCAAGCAACAACTTCTCTTGGGCCACAGCCAGCGCCTCGGGCTTACCGCTGAGCACCAGTGTGTCGCCGTCATGCAGCGTACAGGCCTCCAATGCTTCGACTTGCGCACCACCCACGCGGCGCAGGCTAACGACGCGTACGCCTACCGCCTCTAGCGCTATGTCGCTCAGCGTACGGCCCAACGTTTTGGCGGACATGGGCAGGGTGAAAGTCTCCAGCCGCGCGTGGTCTAGCTCGTCAGCGGTGTCGTCGTCTACGCCGTGAAAATAACCGCGCAGCAAGTTGTAGCGGGCGTCCCGCTGGTCTTGCACGGTGCGTATCACGCGGCGCATCGGCACGCCTACCAGCGCCAGTGCATGGCTGGCCAACATCAGGCTGCCTTCGATCGACTCTGGCACTACCTCGGTGGCACCTGCGGCTTGCAGCTTTTCCAGGTCATGGTCGTCTTGCGTGCGCACAATCACAGGCACATGCGGCGCGTGGGCGCGAATGTGCGCCAGCACTTTCATGGCACCGGCTACGTCAAGGTAGGTGATCACCACAGCGCTGGCCCGCGCCAGGCCCGCTGCCATCAACGCCTGCAAACGCGCCGCATCGCCAAACACCACCGAGTCACCTGCAGCAGCGGCTTGGCGCACGCGGTCAGGGTCCAGGTCTAGCGCCATCGACGGAATATGCTCTTGGTCTAGCATGCGGGCCAGGTTTTGGCCGCAGCGTCCATAGCCGCAAATAATGACATGCTTGTTGGCATTGATCGACTTGCGGGCAATCGTGGTCATTTGTAGCGACTGTTGCAGCCAGTCGCTGGACACCAGCTTCATTACAATGCGGTTGCTGTACATGATGATGAACGGCGTGGCCAACATGCTCAGCACCATGCTGGCCAAAATAGGGTTCAGCAACGCGGGGGGTACCAAGGCGTTTTGCTGCGCCAGCGTCAGCAGCACAAAGCCAAACTCGCCCGCTTGGGCCAAATACAGGCCCGTGCGCAGCGACACACCTGCACTGGCCCCCAACACCTTGGCCAATGCTGTGACCAAGCCCAGCTTGAACAGCACGGGCAACACCGTCAACAGCAATACCAAAGGCCAACGCTCCAGCACCAAGCGCCAGTCCAGCATCATGCCGATAGTGATAAAAAACAAGCCCAGCAGCACGTCGTGAAAGGGCCGAATATCGGTTTCAACCTGGTGTTTATATTCTGTCTCTGATATCAACATGCCTGCGATAAACGCCCCCAGAGCCAAGCTCAAACCCGCCTCCTCGGTCAACCAGGCCAGCCCCAGCGTAATCAGCAGCAGGTTCAATACAAACAGCTCATCGCTTTTGCGCCGTGCCACTAAGGTAAGCCACCAGCGCATGACCCGCTGGCCACCGGTCAGCAAAATGGCAATCAAAAAAGTGGCTTTTAGCGCCGCAATGCCCAAAGCAGTGGCCAGTTTTTCGGGCGATGCGCCCAATGCCGGTATCAGCACCAGCAGCGGCACCACCGCCAAATCCTGGAACAGCAGCACACCCATGACGCGCTTGCCATGTTCGCTGTCCATCTCCAGCCGCTCGACCATCAGCTTGACAACCACGGCGGTACTGCTCATCGACAACGCGCCGCCCAGCGCCAACGCGCTCTGCCACGACATCTGCCAGTACTGCTGGGCTATGGTGGCCAAAAACATCGATCCTCCGGTGGCTAGCACTACCGTTAGCACTACTTGCAGCAGCCCCAGGCCAAACACATGCTGGCGCATGGCGCGCAGCTTGGTCAGATTGAATTCCAGGCCAATCACGAACATCAAAAACACCACGCCAAACTCGCCCAAGTAGCGCACGCTGGCCGAGTTTTGCGCCAGCGCCAGCGCGTTGGGGCCTATCACCACCCCCACGGCCAAATAGCCCAGCATGGGCGGCAGCTTCATCGACCGACACGCCACCACGCCCAGCACAGCGGCCAGCAGGTACAGCAAGGTAAGTTCTAGCGAGGTCATGCGGCCATACTAGCATTGGGCATGCCCAGTGGATGCAGCTGAACTACATTTATTCGCCTGCGCATTTGCAGCCGCCGCAGCACAACGCTATAGCGCCTAAAATCACGCCATAACTCCAGGAGACACACCATGCGTATTTTGATTGCCGAAGACGACCAAGTCCTGGCCGACGGCTTGCTGCGCACACTGCGCAGCTCGGGTGCTGCTGTAGACCATGTCACTGATGGCGCGCAGGCTGAATCAGCGCTGCTGACCCATACTGAAATAGACTTGCTGATTCTCGACTTAGGCCTGCCCAAAATGCATGGGCTGGAAGTGCTTAAACGCCTGCGCAGCCGTGGGTCTACCTTGCCAGTGCTGATCTTGACAGCGGCTGACAGCGTAGAAGAACGCGTCAAAGGGCTCGACCTGGGCGCTGACGACTACATGGCCAAGCCGTTCAGCCTGCAAGAACTAGAAGCCCGCGTACGCGCCCTCACGCGCCGCAGTACGGGCGCCGCCAGCACGCTGATCAAGCACGGCCCGCTGCACTACGACCAGGCGGGACGCGTCGCCACGATAGACGGCAAGATGGTTGACCTGTCCGCACGCGAACTGGGCCTGCTGGAAGTGCTGCTGGTACGCTCAGGCCGTTTGGTCAGCAAAGACCAATTGGTGGAGCGCCTGTGTGAATGGGGCGAAGAGGTAAGCAACAACGCCATTGAGGTGTACATCCACCGCTTGCGCAAGAAGATTGAAAAAGGCCCCATCCGTATTGCCACCGTGCGCGGGCTGGGCTATTGCCTTGAGAAAATACCCGCGTAGCTGACTTGATGGCCCCCACGCTCGCCACTGCGTGTGCTGCGCTGCCCCCCGAGGGGGTGCGCCTTGCTTGGGGCGGCCCGGCGCGGCGGCTTGTGGCCCCCACGCTTGCCGCTGCGTGTGCTACGCTGCCCCCCGAGGGGGTGCGCCTTGCTTGGGGCGGCCCGGCGCGGCGATTTATAGCCCCCACGCTCGCCACTTCGTGTGCTGCGCTGCCCCCCGAGGGGGTGCGCCTTGCTTGGGGCGGCCCGGCGCGGCGGCTTGTGGCCCACTAATGCTTGTTAGTTGCGTACCGTGAAAATATTCCAGCGTGAACAGCGCAGCTTGTTTGGTGAAATCCTGGACTGGATGTTGACGCCTCTGCTGCTGCTGTGGCCGATCAGTTTGGTGCTGACTTGGCTGGTAGCGCAAGGCATTGCCAGCAAGCCGTTTGACCGCGCGCTGGCTTTCAATGCGCAGGCGTTGGCGCAGCTGGTAACGGTGCAAAACAACCGCGCGCAGTTCAACTTGCCCCAACCTGCCCGCGAGATACTGCGGGCCGATGATTCTGACTTGGTGTACTACCAGGTGTTGGGCCTGAAGGGTGAACACTTAAGCGGCGAGAAAGACATGCCCCTGCCCGCAGAGGATGAGCGCACCGAGCTGGGCACCGTCAAGCTGCGCGACGACCAGATGCGCGGGTTGGATGTTCGCATTGCCTATGTGTATGTTGCCGGCGACGCAGACGCCAGCAGCAGTGCATCGGCGGGTACGCCCACCACGGCGCTGTTGCCGCCCGCCAAACCGTTCTCTGGCAAACCCGTGTTAGTGCAGGTAGCCGAAACGCTGGAAAAGCGCTCCACGCTAGCCACCGAGATCGTCAAAGGCGTGATGCTGCCGCAGTTTGTCATTTTCCCGCTGGCGGTATTTTTGGTGTGGCTGGCCTTGGTGCGCGGCATCAAACCACTCAGCGAGCTGGAAGACCGCATCCGCGCCCGCAAGCCAGACGACTTAAGCGCCATTGACGCTAAAACCGTACCGTTTGAAGTGGTGCCCTTGGTGTCGTCGATTAACGATCTGCTGGCGCGGCAAAAGCTGGCCAGCGCAGCGCAAAAAAGGTTTTTGGCCGATGCCGCGCACCAGCTAAAAACCCCGCTGGCGGGCCTGCGCATGCAAGCTGAGCTAGCCCTGCGCGAGGGCGCACATGAAGAAGATTTAAAGCAATCGCTCAAACAAGTCAGCCGCTCCAGCATACGGGCTACGCACACGGTCAACCAGCTTTTGGCATTGGCGCGCGCCGAAGCCAGTGGCCAAACCGTGCCCACCCAGGTGTGCGATATGGCGCGCCTGACCGTCGAGGTGGTTAAAGACTGCTTGCCCCGCGCCATGGAAAAACGCATTGACCTGGGCTACGAAGGCAGCGTGGCGGGCAGCACAAGCATGGCGCAGGGCAGCAGCGCGCACAACACTTATCCCAACGATAGCCAAGCGCTTATCACGGGCAACCCCACATTGCTCAAAGAAATGGTGCGTAACCTGATAGACAACGCTATCAACTACACCGACTCCACGCCCGAACGGCCCGGCGTGGTAACCGCGCGCGTGCTGACCGACCCGTTTGGCAGCGTGGTGGTGGTGCAGGTAGAAGACAACGGCCCTGGCATAGCGCCGTCTGAACGCGACTTGGTACTGCAGCCTTTTTATCGCACTTTGGGTCAAGAGGCTGATGGTTCAGGCCTGGGTTTGGCCATAGTGTCAGAGATAGCGCAGCAGCACCAAGCTACCTTGGTGATGGAAGACACAAACCCGCGGGCGCATCCGCCCGGGGTGCGGTTCACACTGCGGTTTCAAAAAACCGCGCCTGATGCCGCACAAAGCCTTTCCAACTAGTTTTTAACGCATTTTTAGAACCCTTTTAGGCCGTTAACCCAAGTAAAACCTGCTCAAGCAGCTATGAAATTAATAGTAGATAAGAACTGCCCCTGCCGTGCACAAGACCACGCGCCGCTGGCATACAACCAATGTTGCCTGCCCTGGCATGCTGGTTGGGCCCATGGCGTGCGGGCTGCCACGCCTGAGCAACTCATGCGCTCGCGCTACAGCGCATATGCCTTGGCACACCCGAACAACCCCGATGGCCAAGCCATGCTGCAATACTTGTTGGCCACCTGGCATGTCAGCACCGTACCCGATGACTTAGAGTTGGCGCCCACCCAGTGGCTGGGTTTGCAGGTGTTGCATGCTACGCAGACTGACCAAGCGGGCATTGTTGAGTTTGTGGCGCGCTACAAAGCGGACGGCAAGGCCCATCAGCTACGCGAAGTCAGCCGCTTTATATTAGCTCCGGCAACCAGCGCGCAAGCTGCACAGTGGCTGTATATCGATGGTGATGTCAGCACGGATTGACTGCGCTGCTGGGTTGAATCATAAAAGCGATAACTTGGCGCAGGCCCTAGAAGTCTGGGCGGCTTAAGGCTCCTGGCCGATGTCGATCAGTTAGCGTCAGACTCACACTGGGGTGCAGCGTCTTCTACACTGATATGCCATACCTGAGAGCGTGAGCTGTGGCGGCGCAGATCACTTAAAAACGCCACCATCTCCAGCGGTGTAGCGTCATTACTCCAGCCCACACGGTGCTGCGGAAACATGCGCTCGCGTGCCCGCGGATTGGTCATCAACACCACCCAGTGCTTGGGCCGTTCGCGGCGTTTGATGGCCGCTTCCAAAGCAACCACTTGCGCCAGCTCGCCCTCTAGCATGCACAGCCAGCGGTCATGCGCTGCCAGCGCCATACCCGTCACGCTGCTAGCGCCCGCACGCGCACATAACTGCCGTACCCAAGCTTGGGAGTCAGCCATCTGGTTCAATGGATTGTTGACGCTTAGAAAAACCGTCTTATGAATCAACTGTGCGGCCTTGGTCATAACACCATAAATTTTTTGCCTGCGCGTCAGCGTCTTGTGCACAGTGTTGTTGTTATCGGTATAGAGCAAGTATGCCGGGGCCAACCCAATGAAAGCCACCTGACTCACTTTAGATCGAATCTTGTGTGAGATTATTCACATTAGAGACAATTAGTTAGCTTTTAGGTGCCAACACAGCACCTGAATCAACTTTTTACTTAACTTATTCTTACTGCGCTATGTAGGTCGTGCGCCCCTCGCGTGCGCGTTCCGCGTAGCGGTTAAATCGCCACGCGGTGCCTTGTGCGGTGATGCGCTGCCACGTACTGCGTTTGGCCTCGGGCGAGAATTCGGGCCAGTGCTGCACCTCGGCAAAAGTGCGGCCACAGCCTTTGCAAAAATCATCCCCTTGGCTGGTAGAGCAAATGGCAATACACGGCGTGTCAGGGGTAGTCTCGTACCAGGTTAGCCATGCGGCATAGGCAGCGCGCGGCATGGTGCGCTCGTCAGCTGTCGTTTGGTGGTGGTACACCATCAGCGCGTACACCTGGGCCAAGGCGCGCAGTTCGGGCGCCAGGGTCACGCCGTCTGGCGATGGCGAACGGGCACGCCAATAATTGATAGCGGCCTCCATGTCGGTGATAAAAATACCCACACTGCGCCCCATTGCGGGCGGTGTGGGGATGCAAGACTGGTCAGACATGGGGTTGCATGATACCCCGGTGGCAAAGTCACACGCATGGGCTGCCCATTTCAGCGTTGCTGGGCAGTTTATTTGCCAGCCGAGGACGTCTTGGTCTCAGCCGTATTGCGCACACTGAGCACCATAGTAACTGCCAATATGCCGACCACCACCCCTAGCGACAGGGCCACGGGCACCTTGAAAACGTCGATCAACATCATCTTGGAGCCAATGAATACCAATACCACTGCCAGACCGTAGGGCAGTAGATGAAACTTGTTGGCCACGGACGCCAGCAAGAAGTACATCGCGCGCAGGCCCAAGATAGCAAATACGTTAGACGTCAACACGATGAATGGATCACTGGTGATGGCAAAAATCGCGGGTATCGAGTCCACAGCAAAAATCACATCGGTCAAACCCACCAAACAAATTACCATGAGCAACGGCGTTGCAATACGCTTGCCGTTTTCAACCGTCCAGAACTTCTCACCATCGTAGTTTTGGCTCACTGGTAACAGCTTGCGCAGCAGTTTAAGCGCAGGGTTGTCGTCCAGCGACTGCTCTTTGCCTGCAGCCCACCACATTTTGATACCGGTGATGATTAAAAACGCGCCAAAAATATACAGCACCCAGTGAAATTCCTGCAGCAGCCAGCCGCCTAGCAAAATCATGATGCTGCGCAGCACGATAGCACCGATGATGCCGATCATGAGCACCCGCTTTTGGTACGCTGGTGGCACCGCAAAGTAGGTAAAGATCATCAGAAAAACAAAAATATTGTCAACGGCGAGTGATTTCTCAATCAAATAGCCCGTCAGGAATTCAAGTGCTTTGGTGTTGGCCACCTCAACGTTGCCCGTGCTGTCTTTGACAGCCCACCAAAATAACCCATTGAAGGCCAAGCTGGCAGCTACCCAGATGATGGACCAGTTCAACGCTTCTTTGACGGCAACTTCGTGCGCGCCTTGTTTTTTTAGCACCACGAAGTCAATGAACAGTGCCACCAAAACAATGACAATAAACGTGGCCCATAGCCACAACGGAGCAATAGTTTGCATGACAAAACCTTGTAAAACGGAGTTAAAACAACGGCGAAAGGTCTTGCGGGGGGCGCTGCAGGTACTGGGCGTACATGCATTATTGGGCTTCCCGTGCTCCGGCCACTATCAAAAATGATAGCGACGTATTGACGAAACACGGGCGTTGCAGTTACTTATTTTATAAATAATTACAACGCGCTACTCCCCTTTCGGTTGCCTTATTATCCAGCACACAGCGCGTGGCACAAGCTCATCCTTATAAAGTTTGGGGCTATTTCTGCGCGGCGCGGCGCGTGCATTGCATACACCATGCTGTGCCAGACTTTAGATTAGCACCCAATACCCGTCCAACACCCACCTTGCTAGAACAGACCGTGGCCAGTAGCCAATGCCATACAGATCCGTCGCGCCCTACAGTGCTATGCTAGGCGCATGAAATTAATTATCAAATGGCTGCTGAGCGCCATGGCCTTGCTGGCTGTAGCGCACCTCTACCCTGGCGTGCAGGTTCAAAGCTTTACAGCGGCTTTGATTGCTGCTTTTGTGATTGGTTTGCTCAACACGTTTGTGCGGCCGATTTTGGTTTTTCTCACCTTCCCGGTCACTATCGTTACGCTGGGTTTGTTTTTATTCGTCATCAACGCCGGCATGTTCTGGGCGGCTTCCAAGCTGCTGGACAATTTTCAAGTCAGCGGCTTCTTGGCTGCACTGATAGGGTCTTTGCTTTATTCTGTGGCAGGCATGGTGATCGAAGCGGCGCTGGAGCGCATTTTTAAAAAAACCTGAGCCAAGCAACCTGCTGTCAATTGGCCAGCTTCTCGTTGGCAAAATCGCGTTGCAAAACCTGCACCGCACGTGCACGCGAGTCGATGATAGACAGCTCAATATGGTCCACACTGGTACTGCTGCGGGCCAAGTCTTGGCCCGCTTTAAAGCGGTCTAGCGCAGCGGTGTAGTCCAGCATTGCCACGCGCGACTCTGCCTGCGCGCGGATAGCGCGCAAGGGTTGTTTCTGTGCGGAGTAGACATCGGCCAAGGCTTGCCAGGCAGGCGCGTCATCAGGCCTTTGGGTGATCCAAACTTGCAGGGCTTGCGCAGCCAGCTGCAGGTCTGACGTGCCAGACAAAGTGGCTGTGATGCTGGGTGCAAGGAGGGACCCTGAGCCAGTCACAGCGCGAGTCCACATCAACAACACGGGCCGCTGGGGTGCATTGCCTGTGGCGGCGGGCCGCAGCAAATCGCGGGCCAGCGCTGCATCACCTTGCGCCAGCGCAATCTCAGCGTGCAGCACATCCAGGGCTTGCTCTGCATACAAGTCTTTGGCCGTGCCAGCGGCCAGCACGCCGCTTTGCCCAGCTACCATGGCGCGTTTGGCACCTTCTACCAAGCGTTTGGCCGACACGTTATCGCGTTGCCTGAGCGCGACCAATGCACCGCCGTACAGCTTGGCAGCCAGCAGCTTGTCGCGTGGCGCGCTGCCTTGGGTTTGGTTCCATGTGCGCAGGTCAGCGTCGGCTTGCACCAGCTGCGCGCGCAATGTGTCTGCAGCAGCGTTCGACAATATTTGCGCACGCTTGGCAATAATGGCGTGTTCCAGCGCACTGTACGGTGCCACTGGCGGCGTGGTGGGGGCCGCCAGCTGCAGGCGCGCTTGCATATCGCCTATGCGCTCGCTGGTCAGTGGGTGACTGCGCAGGTACGGGTAGCTACCATTGTCGTTAATGCGGTTGGCCACCGACAGCTTGTCAAACATGCTGACAAAGCCTTGCACATTGAACTGCGCGTCTTGCACAATTTGGTAGCCTATGCGGTCTGCTTCACGCTCCATGTCGCGCGAAAAATTAAGCTGTGACTGCGCGCTGGCCGCTTGGCCGCCGGTGATCACCGCGCTGGCAACATCAGTGTTTTGGCGCGCTGCCAAAGCGCCCAAAATCATCGCTGCCAGTATCAGCGGCGTTTGCTGGCTTTGCTTGGTGGTAATGCGCGCAATATGGCGCTGTGTCACGTGACTCAGCTCGTGGCCCAGTACCGACGCCAGCTCGTCGCGGTTAGCCACCAAAGCAATCAGCCCCAGATGCACCCCCAGGTAGCCACCGGGCAAGGCAAATGCATTCACGCTGCGGTCGCGCGACAGCACCAGTTGCCATGCAAAGCGGTCTTGCAGCTCAGGCGTCACGTCGCCACGCGTGCGGGCGGCCTGCATCAGCGGCTGCCAAATACGTTGCAGATACTCACCAATGACAGGGTCATCCAGATAGTCTGGGTCGCGGTAAATCTCGCGTGCAATGCGTTGGCCCAGCTTGCGCTCCGCGGCCACGCTCATGACCTGGTCGTCGCCCAGCTGGGGCAGGCTGGCTTGCGCGTAGCTGATGTTTGAGGGCGTAAAGCTGACAGAAAGTGCTATTGTTAATATAGCCGCTTGAGCAGTATTTACGCCATAAAACGGTCTTTTGTTCATTAATTTGATAGGTTAGTTACGTAAATAACACGTCTTTGCACTGCAGCGCACCCAAAAATCGCGCTTTGCCATGGTGCCCGCACACTTGCATCAGCTTATGATGACGCCATACTCAAAAGGTTTCGCCTCTGCCCGCCGCAGTATTTTAAGGACTGTATTTTGCAACACGATGCACCCCACCCGCTGACCCATTTTGACCCTTCTGGCCACGCGCACATGGTCGACGTAGCAGGCAAGCCAGCCACTAAACGGGTGGCCGTGGCCTCTGGTTGCATTGTGATGCAGGCAGCCACGTTGGCGCTGATTACCTCGGGCAGCGCCAAAAAAGGCGATGTATTGGGCATTGCGCGTATTGCCGGCATTCAGGCGGCCAAAAAAACCAGTGATTTAATCCCGCTGTGCCATCCGCTGGCCATCACGCACGTAGCGCTGGAGTTTGACTGCAGTAATGCCCCCGCCGAATACAGCGTAACTTGCTCAGCAACGGTAGAAACCGTAGGCCCTACAGGTGTAGAGATGGAGGCGTTGTGCGCCGTGAGCATAGCGTTGCTCACCATATATGACATGTGCAAAGCCGTAGACCGCGGCATGACGCTGCGCAATGTGGGCCTCTTGGAAAAACACGGCGGCAAGTCTGGCAGCTTTACCACTGCACCGGGCAGCTCTGCAACTGCACCGGGCAGCTCTGCAACTAAGCACAGCAGCGTTGCATTAGCGCGCTAAAGTCCTACAGTTACACGGCTTGCACTACCCCATACTTTGCGTACCATTGCCTTCTTAATTTACCTATGCCCGACAGTTTTATCCGCAAGCCAGCCCGCCGTGCGTACGCCTGCGTATGTGGCAATGTATTATTTTTTGGCAACAGCGCCTGCCTGCAATGCCACCGCCAGCTAGGGTATGAGCCCACGCGCGCCGAGGTAGTGGCACTGCATGCCACCGAGCGCAGCGACCAATGGACCATTTTTAGCGAAGGCGGCACCAGCGGCACGGGCCAGCGCTACCAGCGGTGCGCTAACTTTCACCGTGCGCCGGTGTGCAACTGGCTGCGCCCTGTAGACAGCACCGCATCACAGGCCAGCGCGCACGCGGCTGACGATGGCTTGTGCATATCCTGCAGCCTCACGCGCACTATTCCCGACCAAACGCAACCCGAGAACCATGTACTGTGGCAGCGTATTGAGCAAGCCAAGCAGCGCTTGGTCGCGCAACTGCTGATGCTGGAGCTGCCGGTAAATTCGCTCATTCGCTCGCCGTGGCAAGACGCCCAGCGCGGCATGGCGTTTGATTTTTTGCGCAGCTTGCCCGGCGGCAACCCGGTCATTACTGGCCACGCCTACGGCGTGATCACGCTAGACGCGATGGAGGCCGACGACGCTGCACGCGAGCAAATACGCGAGAGCCTGCGCGAGCCGTCACGCACCTTGCTGGGCCATTTGCGCCACGAGGTAGCCCACTACTACTGGGACCGGCTGGTAGCAGGCACGCCGTGGTTGGAAACCTTCAGGCCACTATTTGGCGACGAGCGGGCAGACTACGGCCAAGCGCTGCAAACCCACTACGCTATTGGTGCGCCGTTTGACTGGCCCAAGCGCTTCGTTAGCGCCTACGCGTCATCGCACCCGTGGGAAGACTGGGCCGAGACGTGGGCGCACTACCTGCACATGCGCGACGGCATGGACACCGCGCGCAGCTTTGGGCTGGACGCCAGTGGCATGGACATGGACCGGCTGCCCTACACGCTGGACGCTTTGTGGGACAAGCAGCGCAGCGGTGCGCAAGCGTTTTTAGACTTTATCAACAACTGGCTGCGCATTACCGCGGTGCTCAACGAGCTGTCAGCCAGTATGGGTGAGCGTGATTTTTACCCTTTTGTGCTGCCTTACCCCGCCGTGGCCAAGCTGCAACTGGTGCACGAGATAGTCAAAGCGTCCAGCGTGTCATTACGCCCCCACGTACTATGAAAATAGTAGCTGGCTGAACAAGTACTACGGCCTCAAACGTAAAAATTGTGTAATAAACTTGGTAAGTTTTGTGAATTTAGTGTTTACTTTTGTGACATCAAAGACACAAGGCAATAACACTGGCGCCTGGGTGGTTTAACAAGTTAAATAGATATCTTGTAAACAGTACATCAGGAGCTCATGCATGACATCTCGTCGACTACGCAAACCCATCGACAGCCGTAAATTTAACGCCCTCAGCGTGGCCATTATTTCAGCCGCCGCACTGTATATGCCTATGAGCTATGCGCAGATGACCGCACCCAGCCAGCCAGCCTCTGCTGCAGGCGGCGCTGACAATGCGCGCTACATGGAAGCCTTTGTACGGTCAGACAAGAACGGCGATGGCAAACTAAGCAAAGAAGAAGCAGACAGCCTGCCTGCTATTGCCCAGCGTTTTGACCAGATTGACACCGACAAAGACGGCAGCATCTCGCAGGCTGAATATTTGACAGCACTCAAAAACTAGTCTGCTTGCAGCACAACGCTGCATAAAAAAGCCCCGCATTCGCGGGGCTTTTTTATGTGAAAACGCGCTAGCTTAGTTCAGGCGTTGCGGTGGGTTCAGGTTTGCGCAGCAGTTTGCGCCACAGCTTGCCCAAGCCGTGCTCCAAGTCATCTACAAAGGTGTAGACCGATGGGATGACCAGCAGACTTAAGAAGGTTGAGGTGATCAAACCCCCCAGCACTGCCACACCCATGGGGGAGCGGAAGCTGCCGTCTGCCGCGCCCCAGCCCAGTGCAATCGGCATCATGCCCGCTCCCATGGCAATCGTGGTCATCACAATCGGGCGTGCGCGTTTGTGGCAGGCGTCTAGCAATGCTTCTGTGCGGCTCATGGGCGGTACTGCAGGTTGCGTGTCGGTAGCAGGGCGGCCACGGCGTGCCTCAATGGCGTATTCCACCAGCAAGATAGAGTTTTTAGTCGCTATGCCCATCAGCATGATCAAGCCAATCAACGATGGCATCGAGAAGCTTTTGTCACCCAACAACAAGCCCACAAAAGCGCCCCCCAGCGACAGTGGCAGCGCTACCAAAATCGTCATAGGGTGCAAGAAGTCTTTAAATAGCAGCACCAGCACAATGTAGATGCACAGCACCGCTGTCAGCATGGCCAGGCCAAAGCTGGCAAACAGCTCGCCCATCACCTCGGCATCGCCAATCACCACTTGTTTGACGCCTGCAGGCAAGTTTTGAATGGCAGGGAGTTTGTTGACAGCGGTAGTCACGTCGCCCAGCGGCAAGCCCGACAGCTCTACTTCAAACTGCACATTGCGTGCGCGGTTAAAGCGGTCAATCACAGCAGGCCCGCCCGACAGTTGGATGCTGGCAACCTGGCTTAGCATGACAGGGCCGCGCGTGCCCGGCACCATCAAGCGTTCCAGCGCGCCGATGTCGTTACGCGCATCGTCTGACAATCGCACCACTACGGGCACTTGGCGTTGGGCCAGGTTCAGCTTGGGCAACGATGCATCGTAGTCGCCTACGGTGGCAATGCGCAAGGTCTCGCCAATGGCGGTGCTGGTCACACCCAGGTCGGCCATGCGCGCAAAGTCTGGCAGTACTGTCAACTCGGGGCGCACCAGCGATGCGCTGGACGCTACCGAACCCAAGCCAGCAATAGTACGCAAGTCACGCTCTACCGCGGCGGCTGCGGTGGCCAACGCAACAGGGTCTTCACCAGTCAAGGCCAGCACATATTTTTCGCCCGATCCACCCAAGCCTACTTTGCTGCGCAGGCCAGGCAGTTCCTCCAGCGCTTTGCGAATATTGTTTTCAATGCCTTGCTTGCGCGGCCGCGTGCCACGCTCAACCAGCAGCACCGTCAAGGTAGCCTTGCGTGATTCTGCTGCACCACCGGGGGCAAATGGGTCGCCACCGGCTGCGCCACCGCCTACCGTGGTGTAGACCGATTTGACATGCTCTACCTTGCTGATGAGCATGCGCGCTGCCTCAGCGGCTGCTTGGGTTTGCGCCAGTTTGGTGCCCGGGGGCAACTCTAAGTTGACCTGGGTTTGCGAGTTATCGTCGGGCGGAATAAAACCGGTGGGCAGCAGCGGTATCAGCATGACGGAGCCGACAAAAAACGCCCCGGCGGCCAGCACCGTAATGATGCGGTGGCGCAGGCACCAGCGGCTGGCGCGCATGTACCAACGCATCAGCACGCCGTCTTTAACCACATGCTCATGCGGTATGGGTTTTAAGATGTACGCCGCCATCATGGGGGTGAGCATACGCGCGACGATCAGCGACGCAAACACTGCCAGCGCAGCAGTCCAGCCAAACTGTTTAAAAAACTTGCCCACAATGCCGCTCATGAACGCGGTGGGCAAAAACACCGCAATCAACGTGAAGGTAATGGCTATCACTGCGACACCTATCTCGTCGGCTGCCTCCATGGCAGCTTGGTAGGGCGTTTTGCCCATGCGCAGGTGGCGCACGATGTTTTCCACCTCCACAATCGCATCGTCTACCAAAATACCGATCACCAAACTCAGCGCCAGCAGCGTTACCACGTTGATCGAGAAGCCAAGGTAGTTCATACCAATAAAAGCAGGTATTACCGACAATGGTAGCGCCACCGCCGAGACAAACGTAGCACGCCAGTCGCGCAAAAACAGCCACACCACCAGCACGGCCAGTATCGCGCCTTCAATCAGCAAGGTCAGCGATGCGGCGTATTCTTCTTCTACCGGCGTGACAAAGTCAAACGCTTCGGTCAACTGCATGTCGGGGCGTGCTACTTTCAGCTCGGCCAGTACAGCCCGCACGCCGCGGCCAGCTTCTACCTCGCTGGCGCCTTTGCTGCGGGCAATTTCAAAGCCCACTACGGGTACACCATTCAACAGGGCGCTGGATCGCGGCTCGGCAATCGTGTCTTTGACCTGCGCTATTTGGTCCAAGCGAATTTTGCGACCTGTGGTGTCCAGGGCCAGTTCTATGGCGGCTATCTCAGCGGCTGACTTGACCGTGGCCAGTGTGCGTACAGGCTGCTCGCTGCTGCCCAGCTCGGCCCGGCCACCCGCGGTTTCCATCTGCACTTCGCGCAGCTGGCGCGACACCGCTGCGGCGCTAACCCCCAGCGATTGCATCTTGGCACTGTCCAGCGTAATGCGCACCTCGCGGCTGACGCCGCCCACCCGCGTGACCGACCCCACACCTTTGACAGCCAGCAGCTTGCGTGTGAGCGTATCGTCAACAAACCAGGACAGCGCCTCATCGTCCATCGACGGTATGCGCACTGCGTAGGCCAGCACCGCACCGCCCGAGATGTTGACCTTGCTGACGATCGGGTCGCGCAAATCGGCAGGCAAATCGGCGCGTACCTGCTGCACCGCAGAGCGCGTTTCGTCCAAGGCTTCTTGGGTGGGTTTTTCCAGGCGGAATTCGGCGGTGATGGTGACCACGCCGTCTTGCACTTTGGTGTAAATATTTTTAAGACCTTCCAGCGGTGCAATTGAGTTTTCTATTTTGCGCGCCACCTCAGTTTCTAGCTGCGTGGGCGAGCCGCCGGGCAAACTGGCGGTGACGATGATGTTGGGTACATCCAAATCAGGAAAGTTTTGTACCTTCATGTTTTGGTAGCCCAGGACACCGGCAAAGCACAGCATCACAAAAAACATAATGGCGGCAATGGGGTTGCGAATGCACCAAGCGGACACGTTCATGGGGTGGTTCTCTCTGAGTAATACTAGTACTTGTACTATTAAATTAATAGCTGCTTGAACAGGTTTTACTTGGGTTAATGGCTATTTTTATTATTATTTAGCGACTGAAGCGGCTGTAGCGGCAGGGGCAGGGTTGGGCGAGGCCGTCGGCGCAGCTGCTGGTAGCGCGGCGGGCGTTTCTTTGGCCGCAGGCGCAGCGGCGATCACTCTAACGGTGTCGCCATCAGCTAAAAACGCCGCCCCGCCCGCAACATAACGGTCACCACTTTTTGCGCCTTGGGTTATTTCTACCGCGTCACCCGCGCGGCGGCCGGTTTGCAGTTTGACTTGGCTGACTTTGTTGGTCGCTTCAATGCGCATGGCGTAGGTAAACCCATCGCGCAGCACCAAGGCCTGTTGCGGCAAGGTGAGCGCGTTGGTACTGCCGAGCGCAAACTCGCCCTTGGCAAACATGCCGGCTTTGATGTCGGGGTTTTGCGGCAAGTCGACATACACCAGCGCGTTGCGCGTTAGTGCGTCTACCGTGGGCGCTACCGTGCGCACCTTGCCCTGCACCTGCGCGCCGCTGGCAGCGGTGATGGTGGCTGCAGCACCGGGCTTGATGCGCGCCACCTCGGTACTGGTCACCTCAGCGCGCCACTCTAGGCGGCCCTGGCGAATCATGCGAAACAGCTCAGACCCTGCGCCCACGACCGACCCTACCGTGGCCAAGCGCGCCGAGATTACGCCGTTGTCGGGCGCGGTGAGCTGGCCGTTTTTAAGGCGTACCTGCGCGTTGGTCACTACAGCACCCGCAGCTTCGGCGCGTGCACGGGCAGTGGTCTCGGCGGTGGTAAAT
>JANNCO010000377.1:0-6411 GCA_031386655.1 Polaromonas sp.
CGCCAGCACCCCGCGCTGCACCACATCAGCGGCCAGTTTGCGCCAGGCTCGCTGACCGCGGTGGTGGGGCCCAATGGGTCGGGCAAAACTACGCTGCTTAAAAGCATCATGGGGCTGGTACCTGCAGACGGCGGGCAGCTAACAGTAGCAACGCAGCGCGCGCGCGTGGCGTATTTGCCGCAGCTGTCTGAGATCGACCGCAGCTTTCCGCTGCGTGTGGGTGAATGCGTACAACTGGGCTGCTGGGCTGCAGCGGGCGCATGGGGCGGCCTGTGCAGCGCGCAGCTGGCGCGCGTGCAATGGGCACTGCAGGCGGTGAGCTTAAGTGATTTTGACCATCGTCCCATCAGCACACTGTCGTCAGGCCAATTGCAGCGTGTACTGTTTGCCCGGCTGCTGGTGCAAGACGCGCAGCTTATTTTGCTGGACGAGCCATTTAACGCGGTGGACGCCCAAACCACGGCTGCACTGCTCGGCTTGCTTCAACTGTGGCACACCCAGCAGCGCACCGTGATTGCCGTAGTGCACGACGACGCGCAGGTGCGGCAAGTCTTCCCACAAACACTGCTGCTGGCGCGTGAGGTGGTGGCGTGGGGCCCTACTGCACAGGTCATGACCGAGCCGCATTTGCAGCGTGCCCGTGCCATGGCCGAGGCTTGGGACGAATCAGCATTGTTATGCAATGTAGGCCAGCCAAGTGCGCGTAGGGTGGCGGCATGATGGAGGCGGTGTATGTTGCACTCATCTCGTCATTCATTGCGCCGTTTGCCGAGTTTGCTTTCATGCGCCGCGCGCTGGTAGCCACTATGGCGCTGTCCATCAGCGCTGCGCCGCTGGGCGTGTTTTTAACGCTGCGGCGCATGAGCCTGCTGGGCGACGCGCTAAGCCACGCCATCTTGCCGGGCGTTGCTATCGGCTTTATGCTGTTTGGCCTGTCACTAACGGCTATGGCATTAGGCGGCGTGTTGGCAGGCATGCTGGTGGCAGCCTTGGCAGGTGCCATCAGCCGGTCTACTGCACTCAAAGAAGATGCCAGCTTGGCAGCAGTGTATTTGGTAGCGCTGGCCCTGGGCGTCACGCTCATTTCGCAGCACGGCACGCAATTAGATCTATTGCATATTTTGTTTGGCAGCGCTTTGGGTGTTGACGCGCAAGGCCTGTATTTGGTAGCGGCAGTGTCGAGCGCCAGCGTATTGGCTTTGGCAGCGCTTTACCGCGGCTTGGTGCTGGAGAGTTTTGACCCAGTTTTCTTAAGCGCTGCCACGCAACGCCCCAGCCTGCGTGGCAGCAGCACCAGCCGCGCAGGGAACCGCACATGGAACCGCACATGGATGTGGCAGCAAAGCTTTTTAATGCTGGTGGTCATCAACCTGGTTGCGGGCTTTCAAACACTGGGCACGCTGATGGCCGTGGGCTTGATGATGCTGCCAGCAGTCTCCAGCCGTTTATGGCACGACAGCCTGCCCGCACAGCTGGCCAACGCAAGCCTGCAAGCCATGCTGGCCAGTCTGGGTGGGCTGCTGCTGTCTTACCACTTTGATACCGCCAGCGGCCCCACCATTATTGGTTGCGCAGGGGTTTTGTACTTCTGCTCGTTGATATTTGCGCCGGGCGGTTGGCTTGCCCAAGTTTTTCCTGGGGACCACAAAGCTGCATGACAGTTTGTGATTGCATTTTGCAAAATAATTATTTTAAAAAAGAGGTGTTTATGAAATCGTTTTTATCCAAGCTTGGTGTCTTTACAGCATTGCTCAGCGCATGCGCGGTAGCTGTACCAGCCAGCGCTGCAGACAAGCTGCCTGTAGTGGCCAGCTTTAGTATTTTGGGTGATTTGGTCACCATCGTTGGTGGTGACCGCGTAGCAGTCACCACGCTGGTAGCGGCCAACAGCGACGCACATATTTTTGAACCCAAACCAGCCGATGTAAAAAGTATCGCGCAAACCAAACTGCTGGTGGTAAACGGCCTGGGCTTTGAACCTTGGGCCACCAAGCTGGCAAAGTCTGCAGGCTACAAAGGCGAGACCGTGGTGGCCACGCAAGGCATCCAGCCGCTGCAGATGACCGATGATGGCAAAAAATCACAAGACCCCCACGCATGGCAAAACCCACGCAATGTGATTGTCTATGTGCGCAACATCGCCGCCGCATTAACCAAGCTAGACCCTGCAGGCGCTGCGCACTTCAAAGGCCACAGCGAGGCTTATGTCAAAGAGCTGGAGGCACTAGACACTTGGGCCACGGCGCAGTTTGCAGCCCTGCCCGCGGCCAAACGCAAAGTCATTACATCGCACGATGCTTTTGGCTATTTTGCAGCGCAGTACCAGGTAACTTTTTTAGCCCCCCAGGGCATGTCTACTGAATCCGAACCCAGCGCCAAGCAAGTGGCCCAGCTTATACGCCAGCTTAAAGCCGAAAAAATCAAAGCAGTGTTCATAGAAAACATGACCAATCCCAAGCTGCTGGCCCAACTGGCCAAAGACGCAGATGTGGTACCCGCAGGCACGCTGTACGCCGATGCCCTGTCGGCTACTGACAAGCCAGGTGCAAGCTATCTGCAAATGATGCGGCATAACGTGACGTTGTTAGCAGCAGGCATGCAAAAAAATTGACGTCTTTATATCCTGATTGTCAATTGCCATGCTGGCTAGCGCTAGATTTCAATTACACACTGAGCGGTACGAAAAGATCGAATTTGTGCGCAACGGCTTTTTTCAAGGTACATTTTGTTGCACTAAGCGTCTAAAATAAACGAGTTATATTTTTAACGCAAAGAAAGCTCGTTATGTCCAAATTTCGTAATCTTCTAGCGCTAGGCTTTATTGCCAGCGCCCTCGTACTCAGCGCTTGCAGCTCGCCTACCCATGTGGCTACCATGCCCGCCCCGGCGCCGTACAACGGCATCGCCCTGATGGCTAATATGTCAGCGGCCAAAGAAGTGCCACCCAACAGCAGCGCAGGCACTGGTGTGTTGCAAGCCAACTTTGACAAACAAACCAACCTGTTGACCTGGACAGTGACTTACTCAGGTTTGACTGGACCCGTGAGATCAGCACATTTTCACGGTCCGTCGACCGCTGGCATTAATGCGGGCGTGGCATTAGGCATGAACGGCGACCTGGACAGCCCCATCAAAGGCTCCGCTGTTTTGACAGCTGCGCAGTCTGCAGACCTTTTGGCTGGCAAGTGGTACGTTAATCTGCACACCGCCATCAACGTGGCTGGCGAAATTCGCGGCCAAGTAGACGCAGCCAAATAGACGCAGCCAAATAGACGCGGCCAAGTAAACGCAGCCGAGTAATTGGCTACACAACATCCACGCAGGTCGATTGCACGCCCTGCCTACAACAGCGCCTCTAAAACAGTCGCTGTTTTAATTTGTATCTCACAGGTGCTGTTTTAGTTGGTATCCTGCAAGCGCTGTGTTAAGTTTAAGACTGCAAGCACTGTTTTGTCTAAATACCCCAAGCCCTGACACGCATTGGCAACATTTCACTACATTATTGGTAGCTCTAGTCCCACAAACGTTGGTTAATACATAGGGTAATCTGAAAATTGAATGCGCTTGGCGTACACCGTACGAACCCAGTGGCATTTTTATTTTTATATGGGTAATTCGTATGACTAAATTTCGCACTCTTTTGACCATCTGTATTGTCGGTGCAACTGTAGCACTGGCAGCTTGCAACTACGCACCCATGGCCCCCACTTCGGGTCCAGCATCACCTGGTACCGTAGCCATGACGGCAGGTTTATCCTCATCCAGTGAAGTGCCGCCCAACAACAGTGCGGGCACAGGCATGCTAGAGGCCAGCTTTGACAAGCAAACTAACGTGCTGACCTGGACAGTGACCTACAGAGGCTTGACTGATTCAGTCACTGCAGCGCATTTTCATGGCCCCGCTATGGCAGGCACCAACGCAGGCGTAGCGATGGGTTTCAGCGGCAATCTGTTTAGCCCCATCAAAGAATCTGCAACGCTTACTGCTGCACAAGCGGCTGATTTGATGGCTGGTAAATGGTACGTTAACTTGCACACTGAAGCTCACCCACAAGGCGAAATTCGCGGTCAAATAGCAGCCAAGTAATTTGATATTCGCGGCCTGATTGGCGCTGCCGCAAATGGCAGCGCTTTAGTGCAGCAGCAAAGCAGTTGGTGGAAGCTTAAAATGGTGGCTACCTATTTGTTGAATCACCTTACCATGAAGCCTTCCATCGCTTTGCTACGCATCCACCAATTTGCTGGCCTTGAGCCTGGCCCCAAGCTGATCGTTTTAGGCGCAGTTCACGGTAATGAACTTGGCGGCATGCGCGGCATAGAGCGCGCGTTGGCAGAGCTAGATACCGGTGCGCTGCAGATAGAGCGCGGCACGGTGACTTTTTTGCCCATCACCAACCCACTGGCTTTCATTAAAAAACAGCGCATGGGCGAGCGCAACTTAAACCGCAACCTCTACCCCAACACTGCACCCCAAGATTACGAAGACCGCATAGCCAATGTGCTATGCCCACTGCTGGCCGCGCACGATGTGCTGCTGGATTTGCATTCGTTTCACACACCAGGCCAGCCGTTTGCCATGCTGGGCCCCATGGACAATACAGACGACTTGGAGCCTTTTGCCCACGCAGCCAAAGAAGAAGCTTTGGCACTGCGCCTGGGCCCCCAGCGCATAGTGGAAGGCTGGCTGAGCACCTACGCTGACGGCGTAAAAAAACGCCTGGCGCGCACTGCACCCCATGACCGCGCCCACCTGCTCAGCACCGACGCGCGCTATGGCGTAGGCACCACCGAGTACATGCGCACCCAAGGCGGCTGGGGCATTACGCTGGAGTGCGGGCAGCACGACGACCCTGCAGCGCCCGAGGTGGCCTACCAAGCCATCGTACGCACGCTGGCCCACCTGGGTTGCACACAATCACCCCAAAGTGCAGCCTTGCCCGCACCGCGCGATGATATTAATTTACTCAAATTGGTAGAAGTAATTGACCGGCACCACGCAGACGACGCATTTGCCAAGCCTTGGGCCAGCTACGACGTGCTACAAAAAAACCAGCTGATTGGCACGCGGCATGACGGCGCGCCCCTGCTGGCCCCGCAAGACGGCTACATCGTCTTTCCCAACCCTACTGCAGTGCCGGGCAACGAATGGTTTTATTTTGCGCAAACTAGTGATCGCCCGCTACGCGCTTAAACAATAACGCTCCTGAAGCGGTGTTACTTTGCCAGCCGAGCAAACGTCTTGCGAAATTTCGCCACTTTGGGCGCTGCCACCGCCATGCAGTAGCCCTGCGTAGGGTTACGCGCAAAGTAGTCTTGGTGGTAGTCTTCGGCCGCGCTGTAGTTGGCCAGCGGCAGCACTTCGGTGACGATAGCACTACTGTAGTGCTTGCTAGCGGTTAGCTCGGCAATGATGTCGTCGGCAATTTGCTTTTGGGCAGCGTTGCCGTAATAAATGCCGCTGCGGTACTGCGTGCCTTGGTCGTTGCCTTGGCGGTTAAGGGTGGTGGGGTCGTGGATAACGAAGAAAATTTCTAGCACTTCGCGTGTGCTAATGATGGCCGGGTCGTACACCAATTTGACCACCTCGTTGTGCCCTGTGTGGCCGCTGCACACTTGCTCGTAGGTGGGGTTGATAGATTCGCCATTGCTGTAGCCCGACTCCACATCCAATACGCCTTTGACAGCGACATAGACTGATTCGGTGCACCAAAAGCAGCCTCCACCCAGGGTGATGGTTTCTGCACTGGAAGGGAAATTAGTTGACACTTAAAGTATTTCCTTGAAAATTGGTAAACTGTAGTGAAGCTGGCTTTAAACTCTAGATCACAAGCAAGGATTGTCTATGAAACGCGATGCCCACCCCACCAAAGCTGTCTTTGACTGGCAAGACCCTTTTTTGCTGCGCGAGCAACTGACCGACGACGAGCGCGCGGTGCAAGAAGCCGCTCACCAGTTTTGCCAAGACAAGCTGCAAACCCGTGTGCTGATGGCCGCGCGGCATGAAAATTTTGACCGCGACATCATGACTGAAGCGGGTGCCATGGGCTTTTTGGGTTCCACCATCGAAGGTTATGGCTGTGCAGGTTTGAACTATGTAAGCTACGGTTTGTTAGCCCGCGAAGTAGAACGTGTCGACAGTGGCTACCGCAGCGCCATCAGCGTGCAAAGCTCACTGGTGATGCACCCAATTCACGAATACGGTTCTGAAGCGCAGCGCCAAAAGTATCTACCCAAATTAGCCACAGGCGAGTGGGTGGGCTGCTTTGGATTGACCGAACCCAACCACGGCAGCGACCCGGCCAGCATGCTTACCCGCGCCAAGCCAGTGCAGCGCGATGGAGTGAGCGGCTTCATCGTCAAGGGTGCCAAAATGTGGATCACCAACAGCCCGATTGCAGATGTGTTTATTGT
>JANNCO010000436.1:0-2504 GCA_031386655.1 Polaromonas sp.
GCGTTGGGCCTCGATATGCCGAGATTCAATATACAACACTGGGTTTTCATCGCGGCTCTCAGCCAGTTGGCTAAAAGCCAGTTCCATTTCGATATCGGCGTCTATGCCCAGTGGCGTGTGGTAGAGCTTTACTTTCTCCATCGTACGACGGCGGTAGTCAGTGCCGTTGTCAACGCTGATAACGTTCATCTGCGATTTAAGCAGCTCTATAGCAGGCAAAATGCGGCTGCGGTGCAAACCGTCAGGGTACAGCGCATCGGGGTGAAAATTGCTAGTGGTCACCAAACCTACACCGTTGTCAAACAGCGCGGCCAGCAGGCGGTGCAAAATCATCGCATCGGTAATATCAGCCACATGAAACTCGTCAAAGCACAGCAACCGGTAGCGTTTGGCCATGCGCTTGCCCAGCTCTTCCAGCGGGTTCACAGTGCCCTGCAAATCAGCCAGCTCGCGGTGCACTTCGCGCATAAATTCGTGAAAGTGCAAGCGGGTTTTTCTTTGGATAGGCACGGCGTTATAAAAGCAGTCCATCAAAAAGCTTTTGCCGCGCCCTACCCCACCAAACATGTACACGCCTTTGGGAATGTCGGGGCGGTTGATAATTTTTTTAAAAACGTTAGAGCGTTGGTCTTTGTAGTCTGCCCATTCAGTGGCGCACTTTTCCAGCACCTCAACAGCTTTGAGTTGCGCGGGGTCGCTGGTATAGCCGCGCTGGGCTAGCTCCTGCTGGTATTGGGTGGTGACGCTCATTACGTTTAAATTCGGACTTCTGGGATCGGACTGCCGGACGCGAAGTGCGCTAAGGTTACGCGAAGGACGCTAAAGAAAACCAAAAAAGAATTTAAAAAACTAAGGCTTACCCATAATCTCTTTTTCCAACGCAAGCTTTGAGTATATTTTTTTGTCTTCTTTAGCGTCCTTCGCGGAATCTTAGCGCCCTTCGCGTCCGGTAACTTGGAAGTTTGTATTGAAGTTTCTAGAAGTTCAAAGTTCGCTTATCCACCGCCAAAGCCGCCTCTTTCGTCGCCTCTGACAACGAAGGATGCGCATGGCAAATACGGGCAATGTCTTCGCTGGATGCACGGAACTCCATGGCCACCACGGCCTCGGCAATCAACTCGCTGGCAAACGGTCCCACAATATGCACGCCTAAGATTTCGTCTGTCTTCGCGTCCGAGATCATCTTCACCATACCCGTGGTATCGCCCATAGCCCGCGCGCGGCCGTTGGCCATGAACGGGAAGCTGCCTGCCTTGTAGGCACGGCCTTCGGCTTTAAGCTGCTGCTCATTCTGCCCCACCCAGGCAATCTCGGGCGCGGTGTAGATCACCCATGGCACGGTATTAAAGTTAACGTGCCCGTGCTGGCCTGCAATACGCTCGGCCACCGCCACGCCCTCTTCCTCGGCTTTGTGTGCCAGCATGGGGCCGCGCACCACGTCGCCCACCGCCCACACATTAGGCAGGTTAGTTTTGCAGTGATCGTCCACCACCACCATGCCGCGCTCGTCCAGCTTCAGGCCGATGGTGTCAGCACCCAAACCAATCGTGTTAGCAGTGCGGCCAACGGAGATGATCAGCTTGTCCACATCCAAACTCACTGCTTCGCCTTTGGCGTTGGTGTAAGCAATATTCACGTTTGTGTTAGCGCCTTTTTTACTCACCTTGATTTCACCAACCTTCACGCCTAGTTCAATCTTCAAGCCTTGCTTGTCAAAAGCTTTTTTAGCTTCTTTAGCAATCTGCTCATCCACTGCGCCGAGGAAGGTAGGCAAGCCTTCCAAAATCGTCACATCGGAGCCCAAGCGACGCCACACCGAACCCATCTCTAGGCCAATGACGCCCGCACCAATCACGCCCAGCTTTTTAGGTACCAACGGAATTTTCAAAGCGCCATCGTTAGACAAAATATTCTCTTCGTCAAACGGCGCACCCGCCAAGGCGCGCGCGTTAGAACCTGTCGCCACGATGATGTGCTTGCCCGAAATCACGTCGCTGGCAGAGCCTGCTACGTTGATTTCATACAAACCACTTGCTTGACCAGCCGCACTAGGCGCAGCAGCCGCCACAAACGATCCGCGACCATGAAAAAACGTCACCTTGTTCTTTTTAAACAAATACAAAATCCCATCGTTGTTTTGCTTAACGACAGTATCTTTGCGGCCCTGCATCTTTGCAATGTCAATGCTCAAATCTTTCAACCCAATACCATGGTCCGAAAAGTGATGCCCCGCCTGCTCAAAGTGCTCTGAACTTTGTAGCAATGCTTTAGACGGAATGCAACCCACATTGGTACAAGTACCGCCCGGTGCTGGCCCGCCCTTAGAGTTTTTCCACTCATCAATACAAGCCACTTGAAAGCCGAGCTGCGCGGCACGAATAGCAGCGATATACCCACCAGGGCCGCCGCCGATGACGATGACGTCGAATTGTTTACTCATTTAATTTACTTTCAATTTAAAAATAACTAATGCTTTTCAGGGCGTTTATCTGGCAATTGGCCTA
>JANNCO010000477.1:0-2650 GCA_031386655.1 Polaromonas sp.
GTCTACGCGCAGCGCATGCGCCAGCCAGAGCCGGTGATCAAAGTAACCGAGGCCAACCTGACTTATGTGGCGATTGACATGGAGGGCAAGCCGCGCCCGCTGCCTAAAGAGTAGCCAACCGGTTTTAAAAAGGGCCTGGTCTCTTACAACAGCATTTTCTAAATCGCGATAACATGATGATTAATTTCCTGCGTCCAAATTGAAAGCTGCCATGAACGCCCGACTACCTGCCCATTTGCTGAACACTGCCGACGCACTGCAACACGTAACCCACGCGTGGGACAGCGACATCACGCAGCGCATTACTGACTACATTGCCATCCCCGCCAAGTCCCCTGGCTTTGACGCCCATTGGGCTGCCAATGGGTACCTTGACACTGTCGTGCGCCAAGCTGCTGACTGGGTGACTGCACAAAACATCCCTGGCCTGCAATTAGAAGTGCTGCGTTTGACCAAGCCCGATGGCACACCGCGCACGCCTGTGCTGTTTTTTGAAATTCCTGCGCGCCAGCATGCCTCTACCGACACGGTGCTGATGTACGGCCACCTGGACAAGCAGCCCGAGTTTGAAGGCTGGCGCAATGACCTGGGGCCGTGGACCGCCAAACTTGAGACCGGCAGCGATGGCGCTACCCGCCTGTACGGGCGCGGCAGTGCCGATGATGGCTATGCGGTGTATGCGTCGATCGCTGCGGTCAAGGCCTTGCAGGCGCAGGGCGCACCGCACCCGCGCATCGTGGGCTTGATCGAGACGTGTGAAGAATCAGGCTCGTACGATTTATTGCCCTACATTGATGTGCTTAAAACTCGCTTGGGTGATGTGTCGCTGGTAGTGTGCCTTGACTCGGGCGCAGGCAACTATGACCAGCTGTGGCTGACCAATAGCTTGCGCGGCATGGCCAGTGGCGTGCTGAAGGTGCAAATATTGACCGAAGGCGTGCACTCGGGTGACGCCAGTGGCTTGGTGCCGTCTAGCTTTCGCATCATGCGCCAAGTGCTTGACCGCTTGGAAGACAGTGCCACAGGCCGCCTGCTACCCGCCAGCTTTCATTGCGAAGTGCCCGCCGACCGTTTGGCCCAAGCCCAAGCCACAGCACAGATATTAGGCGACGAAATTCACAAGCGATTTCCGTGGGCGCATTACGACTGCGGTGGCTCTAGTGCGTTTGCTTTGCCCACCACCGCCGACCCGCTGCAAGGCTTGCTCAACCGCACCTGGGCACCCACGCTTAGCGTGACCGGTGCTGAAGGCTTGCCTGCACTCAAAGACGCTGGGAATGTACTGCGCCCCTACACGGCGTTTAAATTGTCGCTGCGCCTGCCGCCCTTGGTAGACGCTGCGCAAGCTGTGCAGCAACTGAAAACGCTGCTGGAAGACAACGCGCCTTACCAAGCCAAAGTTACCTTTGAATCCAGCGGCGGTGCGACCGGCTGGAACGCCCCCAGTAATGCCAGTTGGTTTGACAATGCCCTGAACGCTGCCAGCACCGCCCACTATGGCGCACCGTGCGGCTACATTGGCCAGGGCGGCACCATTCCGCTGATGAACATGCTGTCAAAAGGCTTTCCCAAAGCGCAAATGATGGTCTGCGGTGTGCTGGGCCCTAAGAGCAACGCCCACGGGCCGAACGAATTTTTGCATTTAGACTACGCCAAAAAGCTGACCGCCGCAGTGGCCAGCGTGATTGCCGCGCATCCATAAAAAATCATTCATGCGACCATGAGCGAATCGTATCTATTGCCACTTACTGCTGCTGATGGCGACAACATAGCAGTGCAATACTGGCCGCTGGACGAAGCTATTGAGCCGTTGGGCACGGTGCTGATCGTGCACGGCTTGGGCGAACATGCAGGGCGCTATGCCCAAGTTGCTGCAGACTTAAACAGCTGGGGCTACAACGTGTGCAGCTACGACCAGGTAGGCCATGGTGAATCAGCCGGCGTGCGAGGCGACTTGCCGCACGCTACGCGTCTGCAAGACGATTTGGCAGATGTAGTTGATACGGTGCGCCGTCAAATGCTAGCGCAAGAGCCTTTGATTCTTTTGGGCCACAGCATGGGCGGCGTGGTGGCAGCGCAGTTTGCACGTTTGAAAACGCGCCGTATTGAAGGTTTGATTCTGAGTTCACCCGCGTTTGACCCAGGCCTGGGCGCAGCGCAACAATTCTTGCTGTCTACTTTGCCACGCTTTGCACCGCATCTGCGCCTGGGCAATGGGCTCAAACCGCAATATCTGTGCCGCGACACAGCGGTGGTGGACGCCTACTTGCAAGACCCGCTGGTGCATGACCGTATCAGCACCAGCTTAGCCAGCCACATTGCCACCCAAGGAGCGCAGTGCATTGCGGCCGCTGCACAGTGGAGCACGCCTACATTGCTCGTCTATGCAGGCACTGACCGTCTGGTCAGCCCAGCGGGCAGCCGCGCATTTGCGGCTGCGGCCCCTGGCAAGATAGTGCAATCGCAATGCTTTGATGCGATGTACCACGAGATACTGAACGACCCTGAGCGCGGCCACGTGTTGGCGGTGGTACGGCTTTGGTTGGATGGTTTGCGGGCTTGATTGTTTGCGGCATGGGTTGTTGCTACGTGGCTTTCTTTGCGTCTTGTAGTTATGTATTACTGTGCGGTGCCTTAAGTCTCGCGCTGT
>JANNCO010000511.1:0-12606 GCA_031386655.1 Polaromonas sp.
GACGACATTCCGTTTTAAACGCACGCTGCAAAGCACCCTGTTCAAAAAAGGCCTCACAGGCCTTTTTTGCATTAAAAATATAAGAAAATAGCCCTGTAACCCAAGTAAAACCTGCTCAAGCAGCTATAAAATTAATAGTACTTAAAAAATAAGCTGCATTGCCAACCTGATTTCTAAGCTGCGTTAATCCTCTGGCCTGCCATTTCACCAACCCTCTATGCCCAGCCGCCTTACCCTGTACCTAGACTTGATCCGCTGGAGTCGCCCTGCGGGCTGGCTGCTGCTGCTGTGGCCTACGCTGTCGGCGCTGTGGATTGCGGCGGGTGGCTGGCCGGGCTGGCATCTGGTGACCGTTTTCACTTTGGGCACCATTCTGATGCGCAGCGCGGGCTGCTGTGTTAACGACGTAGCCGATGCAGAATTTGACAAACATGTTGAGCGCACCGCGCAGCGCCCCGTGACTAGCGGCAAACTGGGCAAACGCGAGGCATTGGCGGTGGGCGCGGTGCTAGCGCTGTGCGCGTTTGGCCTGGTGCTTACTACCAACGCTACCACCATCGCGCTGTCGTTTGCCGCCTTGGTAATTGCCATTGCCTACCCGTTTGCCAAACGCCATGTCGCCATGCCGCAGGCCGTGCTGGGCGTGGCGTTCAGCTTTGGCATACCCATGGCGTTTGCTGCGGTGCTGGGCAGCGTACCCAGCCTAGCCTGGGTACTGCTACTGGGCAACTTGTTTTGGGTGCTGGCGTACGACACCGAATACGCCATGGTCGACCGCGACGACGATATCAAAATCGGCATGAAAACCTCGGCCATCACGCTGGGCCGCTGGGATGTGCCTGTCATCATGCTGTTTTATGCCATTTATCTGTCAATATGGCTAGTAACCCAAGTAAAACCTGCTCAAGCAGCTATTATTTTTATAGTATTGGCTGCGGCCGTTGCACAAGTGCTGTGGCACTACATGCTCATTCGTACCCGCTCCCGCGAGGGGTGTTTTGCCGCGTTTCGCGCCAACCATTGGCTGGGGTTTACTTTGTTTGCGGGCGTGGTGGCAGGCGACTGTCTGCGCCCTTTAGCTTTGTAGAGCGGGTCTTTCAGCAGGCGCGACATGCTTGCTGTCTGCGTGTTTCCACGCCTGCTGCGTGATGAGTCAATGATGTGGGGAGTGCCAAGTAAAATCAGTGACATGACCTTTCTAGCCCAGCTCAGCACCGCCGCAGCGCACAATAATTCCATGCTGTGCGTGGGCCTGGACCCAGACCCCAGTAAATTCCCGGGCGCGCTCAAAGGCAACGCCGGCAAGATTTTCGATTTCTGCGCCGCCATTGTCGACGCTACGGCCGACACGGTAGTGGCCTTCAAACCGCAAATCGCCTACTTCGCTGCCCACCGCGCCGAAGACCAGCTAGAGCGCCTGGTGCGGCACATGCGCCACGCCGCCCCGCTGGTGCCGATTATTTTGGACGCCAAGCGCGGCGATATTGGCAGCACGGCAGAGCAGTACGCCATCGAGGCGTTTGAGCGTTATGGGGCTGACGCTGTCACGCTGTCGCCTTTTATGGGGGTTGATTCTGTTGCCCCATATTTAAAGTACCACAACAAAGGCGCGTTTTTGCTGTGCCGTACCTCTAACCCCGGGGGCGATGATTTGCAAAACCAGCGCCTGGCCAGCGTGCAGGGCCAGCCACTGCTGTATGAACACATCGCGCAACTGGCCCAAGGCCCGTGGAATTTAAATGGCCAATTAGGCTTGGTGGTGGGTGCTACGTACCCCGCCGAGATAGAGCGCGTGCGCGCTTTGGCCCCCACACTGCCACTGCTTATCCCCGGTGTCGGCGCGCAGGGCGGCGACGCGCTGGCCACCGTGCGCGCTGGGTGGCGTGGTAGCGCCACTGGTACCACCGGGCCCATCATCGTCAACTCGTCGCGGGCCATTTTGTATGCCTCTGCAAAAGACGACTTTGCTGCTGCAGCACGCCGCGCGGCGCTTGCAACACAAAGCGTATTGAATGCCGCACAGCAAACCCCTATCGCGCAGTGAATCTAGGTAGACCAACGGGGCATAAAGCCAAGTGGGATATAGTCTTTGCCGCTCAGTGGCATGCCAATAATGACAAACGGTTAAGGCGCAGACAACCAGTAACGTTTGTTGCATTTTGTGCGACATCTTGTCTTAAGCTTTACCTGTGGGCTGGCTATTCTGGTGGACTTCTTGATTAGCATACGCCCTCATGACTATAGACACAGCACTACATCCTACCCTCGCTTGTGCAGAGCACTCTGTTGCAAAGCCTCCAATTGCTTACATGCAAGACAACGGTGCTAACGATGACTCGCTCAGTGCAGGTGCCAGTCTCGCCCCAGCGGCGCTGTCGCTGCTGGGCGCAGCCCTGCTGGCCGCGTGCGGTGGTGGGGGTGGTGGTGGTGCAGACAGCTCCATCAGTGGTGATCTGCCCTCAGCCCCGGGGTTTAACAATTACCCTACTGCCAGCAAAGATGAGGAAGCAGCACGGTTCTTACAGCAAGCGCAGTTTTCTTCTACCACGGCGGACATGGCGAGTGCCCGCAGCGGCAGCTATGCGGCCTGGTTGCACAAAGAATTTGACAAACCGATTGCACAAACCGCATGGGATTGGATGGAGTCACGCGGGTACGGTGCAGAAGCTGATACCCCCAAATATGTTTATAACAACGACATTGGCCAATACGCCATCTGGAGTCAGTTGTTCAGCGCGCCGGATGCCATGCGCAAACGTATTGCTTTGGCATTGTCAGAGTTTTTTGTGGTGTCGTTTCAGTCGATGGAAATCGACTGGCGCGGTTACACCATTGCGGCGTACTGGGACGTCCTGAACAAATACGCGTTTGATAATTTCCGCAGTTTGTTGGAAGAAGTTACCCTAAGCCCAGCGATGGGGCACTACCTCAATACACGAGGCAACCAAAAAGAAGATGTAGCCAAAGGTCGCCTGCCTGATGAAAACTATGCCCGTGAAGTAATGCAGTTATTTACCGTCGGGTTGTACGAACTTAACCTGGACGGTACGGTGAAAACCGCCAACGGTAAAGACGCTGAGTCCTATACAGCTGACGATGTAAGTCAACTAGCCCGAGTGTTCACTGGCTACGACTTCAATCCGGCGTACCGCAATAAACAACCGTACGTTGAAAATGGCGCTAAAAAATACGATGTCTATAGCCGCGAATACGCACGTCAACGCATGACGTTGGATACTACCAAGCATTCCAGCTTAGCAATAAAGTGTACTAATTTCATCAGCATTCCTGCAGGCACGCCTGGCCGGGACGCGCTTAGATTAGCCTTGGATGGGTTATTCAACAACCCCAATGCAGGCCCTTTCTTTGCCAAACAGATGATCCAGCGGTTGGTGACGAGCAATCCGAGCCCAGCCTATGTAGCGCGCGTAGCCAGCGCATTTAACAAGGACAGCAGTGGCCAGCGAGGCAACCTGAGAGCTGTGTGGACGGCCATACTCTTGGACGATGAAGCGCGCGGGCCACAGGGCTTGGCCGACCCTACCTTTGGCAAAGTGCGCGAACCGATCGTGCGTTTTGTGCAATGGGGGCGCACCTTCAATGCCAAATCGGTTGCCGGTTCGTGGAAAATCAGTGACCTTAGCAATACGCAATACAGCTTGGGGCAAAGTCCTTTTCAGTCGCCTTCGGTGTTTAATTTTTTCCGCCCCGGGTACGTGCCTGCAGGCACAGAGTTGGCTAAACGCGGCGCGACTGCGCCCGAAATGCAAATCGTCAATGAGACAACCGTAGGCGCTTATATCAATTTTATGTCCGACAAGATTCGCAAAGGTGTGGAGGCAGCCGAGCCCACGCTTGCCGAACCGCTGGACAGAAACTACATCAAAGATATTCTGGCAGATTACAAAACCGAGCTAGGTCTGATTACCAACACCGAGCTGACAGATGCTCAAACCGCACCCGTTGCCAAAGCGCTGACTGACCGGTTGAATTTGATCTTGTGCGCAGGACAAATGAGTGCAGCAACTTTGTCTGCTATGCAGACGGGTCTGCAAGGCGCACTGAAAAGCTACAAAAAAATCACAGTGAATGTAAAAAGTCCCGATAAGGAAGACTACAAGCTCGACTGGGTTGCCTCTGGCATTTTGTTAACCATGGCCAGTCCTGACTACCTCGTACAAAAATAAACTGTTGCACAAAGAGATTCCACTATGTATTTAATCCGACCTGTTCTGCACACCCGACGCGCTTTTTTGCGCCGCTCCGCCCAATTGGCTGCCACCGGCGTCGCACTGCCCACAGCACTTAATTTGGCCGCGATGGGCGAGGCTGCTGCATTCAATGCTACCGATTACAAGGCCCTAGTGTGCGTATTTTTGTACGGCGGTAATGACTACGCCAACACTGTAGTGACCTACGACGATCCAAGCTATGCCTTGTACGACAAGGCTCGAGGCATAGTTGGTAAAGAGCCAGGCAAGGACGGGAGTATTTCGATTGCAAAAAATGCACTGACGTCTACATTACTTAATCCTGATGTTGCACTTGCAGGCGGCAGACAGTTCGCACTCCACCCGGCAATGGGCGGTTTGGCTGGGTTGTTTAACAGCGGCAAAGCAGCAGTCCAGCTTAACGTAGGCCCGTTGGTAGTGCCGTTGGACAAAGCCGGTTACCAGGGCGGCAACCGCACCAGCTACCCGCTGCCGCCCAAGCTGTTCTCGCACAACGACCAGCAGTCAATCTGGCAGTCTTCATCGCCCGAGGGTTCGACCAAGGGCTGGGGTGGTGAGATAGGTGATTTGGCGCTGCAATCCAACGGCGGCAGCTCGCTGTTTACCTGCATGTCTGTGACTGGCAACTCAGTATTTTTAACGGGCGATAGTGCGCAGTCGTACCAAGTGGGTTCGGACGGGCCGGTAGAAATTTACAGTATTGGCATGCCTGGCACGCCGCGCTACCCCTATGGGTTTGAAGAGATGGGCAAAGCCATGGGCACTGTGACAACGGGGACTGGCATGGGCAACCAGCTAGAGAAGGCCTACAACACCGTGACCAAGCGTGCAGTGGAATCGCAGGCGACTATCAGTGCGGCAATTAAATCTACTGATGACGTCAAGGACGTTTATCCTGCGCCGTTTGATAAGTTTGTGTCTAAAGATCCTGAAGGTAAAGTGCTTAGAAACCCCCTGAATGACCAGTTACGCATGGTGGCCCGCTTGATCGCTGCACGCAGTGCCTTGGGCGATCCTAAACGGCAAGTTTTCATGGTCTCGCTGGGCGGCTTTGACTTGCACGATAACCTGATACAAAGACAGCCCGTACTGATGAAGTATGTGAGTGATGCGATGACGGCTTTCTACCAAAGTACGGTTGACTTGGGTGTGGCAGACAAAGTCACCGCTTTCACAGCCTCTGACTTTGGCCGCACGCTCAACAACAACGGTGATGGCTCTGACCACGGCTGGGGTAGTCACCATATGGTGGTGGGCGGCGCAGTCAAAGGCAAGTCGTTTTACGGCTACGCCCCTCCCGTGGGCAACGGCGAACTCAGAAGTACGGCTGACGTAGACCGATGGAATGTAGGGCAAGGGCGTTTGCTGCCCACCACCTCTGTTGACCAATACGCCGCTACGCTGGCTAAATGGTTTGGTGTCGAGGATGCTGAGCTCAACGGCATTTTGCCTAACTTGCGCAACTTTTCTGGGCAGACCTTGTTTGCAGGACAAACCCCCAATGGCATCGTCTACCCGCGCACTGTCGGGTTTGTCTAATGCCTAGCCATAGTCAGTATTAACGCTATTAATTACATAGCTGCTTGAGCAGTATTTACTTGGGTTAATGGCACTTTTTGATGTAAAAACAGACTCCAGAGGGCCTGTTTTTCGTGGTGTGTGCGGCAAACCCTTAAAACTGCCCGCTTTAGAAAAAAGTATTATCTGAAGTCTTATTGTTTGATCTATGGCGAGTGATGGCTTTGTGTTGAGTACCACGATTATTTTTTGGATTGCTTTGGCGGTGCTGGTGTTTTGGGCGCTAGGGGCTTACAACCGCTTGGTCGGTTTGCGCGGGCAGCTGCTGCGGCAGCTGCAGGCGTTGACTGCGCAGTGGCAGGCCAATGCGCAGGCGCTGCGCCAGGCTTTGGCAGATTTGTCGCGCGTGCCCGAGACAGACTCGGCCTGGGCCAGCTTGGGTGACGAGGCGTCGAGCTGGCGGCCTTTGGGGCAGGCTACCAAGCAGTTTCAAGCTTGTGTGGGTGCCGTGGCCGCCAAGTCTCATGTGGTGCCACCGGTAGATGACATGGCGTCCGTGCGGGCTGCACATGCCGTGATGGAGGGCGCGTGGCAACGCTTGGTCAACACCAGCGACGATCTGGCGGGCCAGGCGGTGCCACAAAGCTTGGCGTTGCTATGGCAGCACCAGCAAATGCAAATACAGGAAAAATTGCGTGACTACAACACCAGTGCCCAGCTGTACAACCAATCAGTGCGACAGTTCCCGGCGGTGTTGATTGGCTGGATTTTTGGTTTTGGCACGGCGCAGGTGTTGTAATGGGCTGATGCCGCCTACCTCTGCACCCACCTCCTTGTCTGCGCGTTCAGACGCGATTAAAACTGCAGGCTCTGGCGCGGTATCAGTGGCTATGGCTGGGGCAGCCACAGCGCACACGGCGCAGCGCGGCAATTTGGTGCCGTTGTGGCGTCAGCTGAACGCCACGGCAGGCGTGTTGATCGCGATACGTAACGGTCGGTCGTGGACCACTGCGCAGCTAGACGTTGAGCCTGCACTGCGCCCCGGGGTGCAGGCGCTGTCGTTTGCGGTGCTGCGCCAGTACGGTATGGCGCAGGTGCTGCGCAGCCAGCTGGTGCAGCGCGCGCCCAGCCCGGCGGCAGATGCCTTGCTGTGCTGCGTACTGGCGCTGGCGGTTGCGAAGCCGGTAGTGGCAGTTGTGCCAAATACCACTGACGGCGCTGCAAGCGTGGCAGGCTTGGACCAGGCTGGGCCGCGCAGTGATGTACCCATCAACCATGATGTATCTAGCGCGAATGCAGCCAGCGCTGCCAGCTACGAGCCCCATACGCTGGTGAACCAAGCCGTAGAAGCTGCCAAGCGCAACAGTGCTACGCGCGCCCAAGCCAGCTTTATCAACGCCTGCTTGCGCCGCTTTTTGCGTGAGCGTGAGGCGCTGGTCAGCACGGCTTTGCAGCAACCTATGGCGCAGTGGAACCACCCAGCTTGGTGGCTGCAACGCTTGCGGCAAGACTACCCTGGCCAGTGGCAGGCGATTGTGCAGGCCAATGCGCAGGCTGCACCGCTTACCTTGCGCGTCAACACCAGCGTGACCACGGTAGCCGCGTACCAAATGGCTCTGCAAGCGCAAGGCCTGCAGTCTGTAGCCGTGGGCAGCAGCGCTCTAGAGCTGGCACGCAGCACCTATGTGCCGGGCCTGCCGGGCTACGCGCAAGGCTGGTTTTCGGTGCAAGATGCGGCAGCGCAAATAGCCGCGCCGCTGTTACTGGACGAAGCCTTCGGTGCGGCGTCCACCCCGTTAAGCGTGCTAGACGAAGCCTTCGGTAAAGCGTCCACCCCGCTACGCGTGCTAGACGCTTGTGCCGCGCCGGGCGGCAAAACCGCCCATTTGCTAGAGTACGCAGCCGCGCGTGGCCGGGCTATCGAAGTGATTGCGCTGGACCTAGACGCTGCCCGTTGCCAGCGTATCCATGACAACCTTGACCGGCTCCATTTAAAAGCTACTGTAGTGGTAGCTGACGCCGCGCAGCCCTCGGCTTGGTGGGACGGTCAGCCGTTCGACGCTATTTTGCTGGACGCGCCTTGTTCAGCATCTGGCATAGTGCGACGCCATCCTGACATACGGTGGCTACGCCGCGACACCGATATAGCCCAGCTGGGCCAGCTTCAGCAAACGCTGCTCAATGCACTGTGGCCCTTGCTCAAGCCCGCTGCCCCATTGCTGTACTGCACTTGTTCGGTTTTCAAGGCCGAGGGCCAGGCGCAGATACAAACGTTTGTTGCACACCACACCGATGCTGTTTTACGCCCCTCCCCGGGGCATTTATTACCCCAAATTACGTCCCTACCCGGGGCCATCGCTGACAATCATTTGGGTGGACATGATGGCTTTTTTTACGCACTGCTGGTCAAGGCTGCGTTGTTACCCAGTTAGCAGCGCGGCAACTTTGCGCGCGCAATGTGCCGGTTTAATGGGCCATGCAGTTAACACACCGCTTAATTTAACACTACCAAGCCGATGCGCAGCTATCGTTCTAGCTGTTGTGCTTTTGGGTCATTCCAGCGCTTGGGCGGCGGAGGTAACCTCAGCCCGGGTAGAGCAAAGCGATGAGGGCTTTCACCTTAGCGCTACTTTGAAGTTTGATTTGCCGATGGTCGTAGAAGAAGCATTGCTCAAAGGCGTGCCCTTGTCGTTTGTGAGCGAGGTGCAGGTCTTTCGCGACCGCTGGTACTGGTACGATAAACGCGTCAGCACAGCTACTCGTACCGTGCGCCTGGCCTACCAGCCGCTGACACGGCGCTGGCGGGTAGGCATAGCCAGCGGTACGGTGGCTGTTGCAGCCACCGGCATAGCGCTGACACAGCAGTTTGACAGCCTGCCCGACGCCCTGGCCACTATCCGCCGCATATCACGCTGGAAGATAGCCGACCCCGCCGATTTGGACATTGATGCGCGCTACAACATCGAGTACAACTTCAGGCTCGATTTGTCGCAGTTGCCCAGGCCATTGCAAATTGGTGTGTTGGGCCAGTCAGACTGGGACATCAGCGCACAACGCTATTTCCGGCCAGAGCCACGCTCTGACATCAAATGATCACATTGCGCGCGCCGATAGGCGGCACCCACAGGGCGCGTAACTTGTCGTGGCTACTGGGCGTAGGCGCAGCTGCTATGGGCGCTATTGTGCTGGTGCTGATGTTTTTGCTAACGCAGGCTACCAACAACCGAGCGCTGTACGAAGAGAATTACGCCCGTTTGTTTTTGTTTAATGTCGCTATTGCGGCCATGCTGCTGTTGGTGATCGGGTGGATTGCGTGGCGCTTGGTAGGGCGTCTGCGGCGGGGCAAATTTGGCAGCCGCTTGTTGATTAAGCTAGCGGCTATTTTTGCTTTGGTAGGCTTTGGACCCGGGGCTCTGATTTATGTTGTGTCGTACCAGTTTGTGACGCGGTCCATTGAAAGCTGGTTTGACGTGAAGGTAGAAGGCGCTTTGGACGCCGGCTTAAATCTTGGGCGCTCTACGCTGGATACTTTGTCCAACGACTTAAGCGCTAAAACGCGTGTTGCGGCTGACCAGCTGAGCTTGGCCACCGATGCAGGTGCTGCAGTAGCGCTCGAGCGCCTGCGTGAGCAGTTGTCAGCCAGCGACGTGGTGCTGTGGGGCGGTAATGGTCAGGTTATTTCCAGTGCAGGTGATTCGCGCTTTAGCCTGCAGCCAGAGCGGCCTACGGCCAGCCAGTTCAGGCAGGTGCGCACACTGCGCGTAATCACCCAAATAGATGGTCTGGAAGAAGCCAGCGCCATCAACCCTGCCAAAATGCGTGCGCTGGCGCTGGTGGGTGGCAGCCGTATTGGTTTAGTGGCTGAATCACGCTTCTTGCAGGTGGTGCAAGAGCTACCGCCCACTTTGGTAGCCAATGCATTGGCCGTACAAACTGCCTATAAAGAATACCAAGAGCGCGCTTTGGCACGCGATGGGTTGCGCAAAATGTACATTGGCACTTTGACGCTGAGTCTGTTTTTAGCCGTATTTGCCGCAGTGCTGCTGGCAGTGCTGCTGGGCAACCAAATAGTGCGTCCACTCTTGGTGCTGGCCGACGGTGTAGCCCGTGTCGCTGCGGGTGACTTGACCCCCAAAGCCGCTTTGCAAACCCGCGACGAGCTGGGTGGCCTGACCCGCTCGTTTGCTGACATGACCCAGCAACTGCAAGATGCGCGCAGCCAAGTGCAGCGCAGCATGACGCAGGTAGATGCTGCGCGCGCTAATTTGCAAACTATTTTGGACAACCTGACCTCCGGTGTGATCGTGCTGGACGAGCAGGGCACCATTTTGTCGTCTAACCCAGGCGCCACCCGCGTACTGCGCTTGCCGCTGGCCGCGTACCAAGGCCAGTATTTGCACGAGGTGGCGGGCCTGGAAGATTTTGCGCAAGGTGTAGCCTACCAGTTTAAAGTTTTTTTGGGCGACCGGTCCTCACACGGGTTAGACCATTGGCAGCATTCATTCGAGCTGGCCTACCACGCGGGGCCCAACGCAAATGGGCAAGCATTGGATCCGCAAGGCCCCAGCGCCGCGCCTACTATTAGTTTAATAGCGCGCGGTGCGCAGCTGCCAGAGGCACGCCGCCTGCTGGTGTTTGACGATATCTCTGAGATCGTGTCTGCCCAGCGCGCCCAGGCGTGGGGTGAGGTGGCGCGCCGCGTAGCCCACGAGATTAAAAATCCCCTGACCCCCATTCAATTGTCAGCAGAGCGCATAGAGATGAAGCTGCATGACAAGCTGGAACCTGCTGACAGTGCCATGCTGACCAAATCTGTCAAAACCATTGTCGACCAAGTAGACGCGATGAAGCGGCTGGTCAACGAGTTTAGAGACTACGCCCGCTTACCCAGCGCTGACCTTAAGCCGCTGGATTTGAACAGCCTGGTAGCTGACGTATTGCAGCTGTACGCACCAGATGCCTCAGAGGTGGTAGTGACCAGCCAATTGGCTCCAGACTGCCCGCCTATCCTGGGTGATGCACAGCAACTGCGGCAAGTCATTCACAACCTGCTGCAAAACGCCCAGGATGCCAGCTTGGCCAGAGGGCGCATGGGCTACGATGGCCAAGTGCAAGAGCCAAGCGTTAACATCAGCACCCAAGCCAGCCCCGACGGCACACGGGTGCGTTTGACAGTACGCGACAGTGGCACTGGGTTTGCGCCGCACATTTTGCGGCGTGCGTTTGAACCTTATGTGACTACCAAATCCAAAGGCACAGGACTAGGTCTGGCGGTGGTCAAAAAAATCGCTGACGAACATGGCGCACGCATTGACTTGTCCAATCGCTATGCTGAGCCAATCCATGGTCACACCACGGCCACCAAGGCTGGGGAAAACGATGAAAAAATGGTCTTAGGAGCGCAGGTAATTGTGTCGTTTGCTGTGGTTTAATACACACAGTCGCTAAACCGCCACAAGCGCGGTGCGACACGGGCACTTTAATACTAAAGACACAGGTCAAAGCACTATGGCAAATATTTTGGTGGTAGACGACGAGCTGGGCATACGCGACCTGCTCATGGAAATTCTTAACGACGAAGGGCATAACGTAGAGACCGCAGAAAACGCAGGCCAAGCCCGCCAGGCCCGCCAGCGTTTTACGCCCGACTTGGTGCTGCTAGACATCTGGATGCCTGACACTGACGGCGTCACGCTGCTTAAAGAATGGGCAGCCTCTGGCCTGCTGAGCATGCCCGTCATCATGATGAGCGGACACGCCACTATCGACACAGCGGTCGAAGCTACCAAAATTGGTGCGCATTCTTTTTTAGAAAAACCCATCACCCTGCAAAAATTGCTCAAGGCCGTCAACGAAGGTTTGGCCAAGGGCGGGCGCGCCAAAGCGCAAGTGCTGGCTGCCGCCAACCTGGCGCAGCCCAAAACACCCGACCTGACAGTCGAATCCGCCATGATGGGTGGCCAAACTTTGCCCGAAGTAATGGACATTGGCCCAGTGGCTATTCAAAACTTCTCGCTGGACAAACCCCTTCGCGAAGCGCGTGATGAATTTGAAAAAGCCTACTTTGAATTTCACCTGTCCAAAGAAGGCGGCTCCATGACGCGCGTGGCCGAGAAGACCGGCCTGGAGCGTACCCATCTTTACCGCAAACTTAAACAGTTAGGTGTAGATCTGAGCCGCAATAAACGAAGCAGTTAGCACAATTATTTGCACTCATCCGGCGCTGGTAGGCATTGCTTGCCAGCGCAACTGATGAGCCAGTCAAACTGTATCTAGTTAAGTTATAATTTAAGGCTGTATTCAAAAAATTTGAAAGCAGTTTGGCCCGGTAGCTCAGTCGGTAGAGCAGAGGATTGAAAATCCTTGTGTCGGTGGTTCGATTCCGCCCCAGGCCACCATTTTTAGTCTCAGACGATCCCATGACAGCCCAACAAATCCTTTTCGCTCCGAGGATTTAGCTTGTAAAAGCTGCTCAAGCTGACTTGTTTGATTCCACAGCCTCCCAAATTTATTCCTCACTTGCACGTTTGCGACCGTGGTACCGTGGGCATGGTTTTTGCTAGAATCTATATTTGGCTTAATAAGTCAACCCAGTTAGCTGGTGTTTGTCTGCCCGTTTCATATGCAAAACCCCAGTCATTTTGTCTGTTTTTGCATATGAATTGGGCATGTCTCGGAGTACCTTTGCTCACAAATAGTTGATAGTTTGTTAAGAGCACTACAGAGATCATTGCGCTTGCAAACGCCTGTTTTTTTGACATGAGAAATGAGCGCAAAATAGCACTAGACAAACCCGAGTCAAGTATGACGATATCAAAATGATCGAATTTACGGGTGAACGCGATCCATTAACCCA
>JANNCO010000488.1:0-2204 GCA_031386655.1 Polaromonas sp.
TCAGGTGCAGTCCAGTGGCGCGCAGCTTGCACAAGTCGCACGTCTGCTGGACGCGGGCACCGTTCGCGTCGCGATTGACAGCACCTTTGCACTTGCAGACGCGCGCAAAGCGCACGAACGCGCGGCCCGTGGGCACGTGCAAGGCAAGATTGTGCTGACCGTAGCGTGAACGGATGAAGTATCACTTGTTGAAAGAACACCGTCATGAAAAATATTGACTTCGCCATCATCGGTGGCAGCTATGCCGGACTGTCAGCTGCGCTGCAACTGGCACGCGGCCGTCGCAATGTATTGGTGGTCGACGCTGGCCAGCGGCGTAACCGCTTTGTGGACGAAGCTGGTGAGGTTGCGCACGGATTTCTAACCCAGGATGGCCGCGCACCAGCCGAGATTGCCGCTATAGCCAAAAGCCAGCTGCTGGCCTACCCCAGCGTGCAATGGCTGGACGGCACTGCCAATGACGCGCATGTTGCAGCCAATGGCCGCCTTGAATTCAAGGCGGGTAACGAAGCCATCAGTGCAGGGCGGCTGATCATAGCTACCGGCGTGCGTGACATGCTGCCGCCCGTGCCAGGCCTGGCCGAGCGCTGGGGCCGCAGTGTTTTTCACTGCCCGTATTGCCATGGTTATGAAATGAATTCAGGCCGTATTGGCATCATCGCTGCGTCACCACTGGCCCAGCACCACGCCATGATGCTGCCAGACTGGGGCAGCACCACCCTGTTCTTAAACGGCGCTTATTTACCGAACGCCGATGAGTTAGCGGCCATTACCCGCCGTGGCACGCAGGTGGAAACCGCATTGATAGAACGCATCGACAGCTTTGCCGATGTGGTGCTGAAAGACGGCCGCACGCATACCATGGACGGGCTGTTTACCCAGCCGCGTACATTAATGGGCAGCCCCATGGCAGAGCAACTGGGCTGCGCCCTGGAAGACAGCCTCATGGGTGTGTTTATCAAAATAGATGAAGGCAAGGCCACCAGTGTGCCCAACGTGTTTGCCTGCGGCGATGCAGCACGGGTTGCGGGCAATGTGGCACTGGCGGTGGCAGACGGAGCCGTTGCTGCATTTAGCGCGCACCGGTCAACAATGTTTTGAGGTGGTGGACACGCGTGCGGTACGCGCAGCGGCTGCAAGCTAGATTGCATTTTTGGAGCAGGAAATTATGAGAGTTGTCGTATTTGGTGCCACGGGTAGTACGGGTCGCCACGTTGTGGATCAAGCGCTTTCGGCGGGTCATGAGGTGATCGCAGTGGTGCGCAGACCCGAACAGGTAGCACCGCTTGCAGGCTTGACCGTCTGCACTGGCGATGTGCTGGATGCCGCAAGCTTGGGCGATTGCTGCCGCGACGCCGACGCAGTGGTCAGTTGTATTGGCCCTCGCAACAACCCCGACGCCAGCGCAATCATGAACAATCTGCGCCCCGGCACTACCATGTCAGTGGGTACTGCACACATGGTTGCCGCTGCGCAGGCGGCTGGCGTGCGCCGTTTTGTGTTCCAAAGCGGCATCGGACTTAGCGATGGTAGCGAGCTGTCTGGCACCGATCGGTGGGTTCTTCGCCTGCTTTGGCGCCCCTTGTTTGCGGCAGCAATCGGCGACAAGGCCAAGGGCGAGGAGGCTCTGCGCGCCAGCGCGCTTGATTGGGTCATTGTGCGTCCCGTTGGCCTGCACGAAGCCCCGGCCACAGCAAGTTACGTCGCAGGTCCCAGCGCACGCGTGGCTTTGTTGTCTTCACTTTCTTTTGCGAACTGCGCTGCCTGTTTGCTGCGCGCCGTCAGCGAGCCTGCGTGGACACGTCAGGTCGTCAACGTTGGGCATTTATGAATACTTATGAGCTTAAAAAGGATTTAATGATGACAACCTACTACAGATGTCAGCAGGTCGGCGACGCAAAAGTCTTTTAGTGCGAAGCAAGACCGAAGTGATACGCAGGTGATTTTGCTGCTGCACGGCCCCCCGGCGAACCAGCCATATGTTCAGCAACCTGATCCCTCTGCTGGCCAATCGCTTTTGGCTCACTGCAGCAGATTTGCCCGGCTTGCATTCCCCTCAGTGGCATCTTATTTGCTATATAAAAAATAGCTGCTTGAGCAGTATTTACCTGGGTTATAGGCCACTTTCTCTATATATTTTGCACTTGCAGCAGCTTGGGCATGTTACCCACCGCGGCCATGGCCTGGCTGCGCAGTTTGTCCAG
>JANNCO010000494.1:0-7700 GCA_031386655.1 Polaromonas sp.
GATGCGGTAGAAAGTGTGGCCGCCTTGTTGCCAGCTTTCTACCGTTTTGCCATGTTTGTCCCAAAAGTCGTTGGACAGTGCCAGCGCGCCGCTGTACAGCAGGTCGCCGTCTTCCAGGGTTTTGTCGTTTTGGTAGTCGTCGGTGGGCAGGCCCAGTGCGCGGGCTTTCACGCGCATATTGATGTCTTTGGACACCAGCACCACGTCTTGTGCGGGTTTGCCAGAGGCTTTGGCCAGGGCTTTTTTTGCATCACCCAGCGCGCTGACAACGCCTAGGATTTGGTTGTCAGCTTTGCCCTGCGGCAGGCTGGTGGGCAGCGTGTAGTCTAGCGGCTGCGTTTGAAAAAACAGCCGTCCGCCAGCACCCCGGTGGCCTGTACCGTCGAGCTTTAAGCCCTGGGCAATATCAGCACCTTGCGCGCCTGCCAGTGCGTCCAACGTGCGGCTGACTTGGCGTGCGTTGCGGGCCACTTCAGTCATGCCTTTTTTATGGCCGTCCAGCTCTTCCAGCACAATCATGGGCAAAAAGATGTCGTGCTCTTCAAAGCGGAACAAGCTCATGGGGTCATGCATCAGCACGTTAGTGTCCAACACGAACAGCTTGGTAGGGCCGATCGACTTGGGCTTTTTAGGTTTAGCTTGCGCTGTTGTCGCGCTACTGTTTTTAGTGCTGCTTGAGCTGGTATTTACTGCACTAGAAGGCGATTTGACTTCAAATTGATTTGAAACTTCGTCTAGCAATGCCGTGTTGGCGTCAGCGCTGTCGCCATGGCCGGTACCGCCACCTGTGCGGTCAAATAGATCTTGAGCTTGCGGTTTGCTTTGCGCATCGTCGTCAAACGTGGCGCTGCGCCCAGTGGGTTTTCGAGCTGCTTTGTTGGAGCTGTTGCGCGCGGGCGCGTCGTACGCTTCGGGCGACAGGAGTGCGGCTCGTTGGGTGGGTGCGGGAGGCAATGGCATAGGGTAAGGAACCTATTGGTAAGTGGGTGAAGAACTGGGGAGGTGGAAATGACAACAATACCAGCTCGCACAAATGAAAAAGCCACCCAGCAGGCCGGGTGGCTTGGTCTATTTCAGCAAATTGGAATTGAGCAACTCTAGACTGAGTGTCTTTGGCAGCGAGAGTGTGTTCAGGGAACAGCACCATTGGTATCAAATGCATAGCATCACTATACACCTGCCAAACATCGCGTCAATGAAATATTTGTGAAATCCGTACTAAAAATGAAAAGTGTTATTAAATCAACGTTTCTCGGCGCTTTTCATATTTTATTGCTGTGATTTGACAGCAAGCTAAGCGGCGCAACAAGCGCAGCGATTTAAACGGCTTTTTTCAGCGCTTTGACGGCTTTCAGCACTTCCTCCACATGGCCTGGCACTTTCAGTCCCCGCCATTCCTGCTTCAAAATGCCGTCCGCGCCCACCAAGAAAGTGCTGCGTTCGATACCTTTAACTTTTTTACCGTACATGATTTTGTTTTTGACCACACCAAAACCGTGGCACATTTTTTCTTCAGTGTCGGCTATCAGCTCAAACGGAAGTTCCAGCTTGGCTTTGAACTCGTCATGCGATTTCATGTTGTCGCGGCTGACGCCAAACACGGTAGCACCGGCTTTGACAAAGTCTTTGTACTTGTCGCGAAACTGCATGGCCTCGGTGGTGCAACCGGGGGTGTTGTCCTTGGGGTAGAAGTACATCACCATGACATGGCCGTTGTGCGATGTATTGGTAACTTTCAAACCGCCAGTGGCGTTAGCTTCGAATTCGGGGAGGGGCTTATTAACTACGACGGCCATTTGCTTAACTCACCTAACTGTATGGTATGTGGTGCAGACACTAGCTATTGAACTAATGTCTGTACCAACTGTGCTGACACTGTGCAAACTCGTTTTAAAAGCATTGCAAACAACTTCGTATTTTAACCTGTTTCGTTACAGCCTCCCGTGCCCTACGACTGCTTGCACTTAACACTTTGCACCTAGGCTACAGGCAATAGTTCCACAAATTTAAGAAAAACTCACTGCGAATCAATCAAAAATACGCCCAAGACATGCCTGTATTCACCTGCAAGAATGTTGTAAGTACGGCATGCAGCCAGTGTGTCCATGGTTTCCAGGCCAATGCGCGCTGCCATCAGGGTACGCTGCAGGGCGGGGCTGGGAAAGCGCAGGTGGCTGCCACTGCCAAACACAATCAGCTCAGGTTTGATCTGCGCCAACTGGTCAAATAAATCTGCGCTAAGCTGGTCGAACCCCACTCCCGGCCAGTCCAGCCGCTCACCACGCGAACCAATAACGATGCTGTGGGTGACTTTTTCCAGCTGGGGCACACCGGCCAAGATAGTGCCCACCGACACCCAGCCTGGCCCGTAGCCATTGATGATTTGCGTGTCGGATTTGTCAGGCTGTAATTTCATCAGTCTTCTCTGGTGCACTGCACAAAAAATGTGCATAAATGTGGTCAAATTATAAGTTGCCTGATTTAAACATCGCCCCCGAAGGGACACCGTGAAAACCTTATCCAAATCTGCCAAGCTGGCCAATGTACTGTACGACGTGCGCGGGCCCATCGTGGACGCGGCCAAAAAGATGGAGGATGAAGGCCAAAAGATCATTCGCCTGAACATCGGCAACCTGGCCCCGTTTGGCTTTGACGCGCCAGAGGAAATTCAGCAGGACATGATTCGCAACCTGCCCAACTCTGCCGGCTATTCCGACAGCAAAGGCATTTTTGGCGCGCGCAAAGCGGTAATGCACTACACCCAGCAGCAGGGCATCAAAGGCGTGACGCTGGATGATATTTACCTGGGCAACGGCGCCAGCGAGTTGATTCAGATGGCCGCTAACGCACTGCTTAACGATGGCGACGAGCTGTTGGTACCTTCGCCAGATTACCCGCTGTGGACGGCGGTGACGTCGCTGTCAGGTGGCAAGCCGGTGCACTACAGCTGCGACGAGGCCAATGGCTGGATGCCCAGCCTGGCCGACATTCGCGCCAAAATTACCCCGCGCACCCGCGCTATTGTGGTGATCAACCCCAACAACCCCACGGGTGTGCTGTACACCGACGCGTTGTTAAAAGGCATAGTGCAAATCGCCCGCGAGCATGACCTGGTGATCTACGCTGACGAGGTGTACGACAAGGTGCTGTATGACGACGTACGCCACACGGCGATTGCCTCGCTGTCAGACGACGTGCTGACGCTGACCTTTAACTCGCTGTCCAAAGCCTACCGCTCGTGTGGCTACCGCGCGGGCTGGATGGTGGTGTCAGGCCCCAAGCACGAGGCCAAAGACTTTGTAGAAGGCCTGAACATGCTGGCCAACCTGAAGTTGGGCTCGAACGTGCCCGGCCAGTGGGCCATACAAACCGCGCTGGGCGGCTACCAAAGCATCAACGACTTGGTCAAAGAAGGTGGCCGCCTGCGCCGCCAGCGCGACCTGGCGTATGCGCTGATTACCGCCATCCCCGGTGTAACGTGTGTCAAACCCCACGCCGCGCTGTACATGTTCCCCAAGCTAGACCCCAAGCTGTACCCCATAGCGGACGACCGCCAGTTTTTTATGGAACTGCTTAAACAAACCCGCGTGATGCTGGTGCAAGGCTCGGGTTTCAATTACGCTGACAACCAGCATTTCCGCATGGTATTTTTACCGCATGAGGACGATTTGCGCGAAGCTATTGGCCGCATTGCCAAGTTTCTGGATGCTTACCGCGCACAGCACGCCAAGGTTTGACTTAACATCGATACTATTAATTTAATAGCTGCTTGAGCAGTATCTACGGCCTGAAACCATCATTTAGCTAACAATTATTCTATGAAAAACATACAAGTAGGCCTTTTAGGCATTGGCACCGTGGGCACCGGCGTGTTCACCGTACTGCAGCGCAATTTTGACGAGATCACGCGCCGTGCAGGGCGGGGTATTGAGATCACCATGGTGGCCGACCTGGACACTGTGCGTGCCAAAGCGGCTGTGGGCGACACAGTGCAAGTGGTGTCAGACGCACGCGCCATCATCGCCAATCCGGATATTGACATTGTTATCGAGCTGATTGGCGGTTATGGCATTGCCAAAGCTTTGGTGCTAGAGGCTATTGCCGCTGGCAAACATGTGGTCACCGCCAACAAAGCGCTGCTGGCCGTGCACGGCACCGAGATTTTTCAGGCGGCTGAAGCCAAAGGCGTGATGGTGATGTTTGAGGCAGCAGTAGCAGGCGGCATCCCCATCATCAAGGCGCTGCGCGAAGGATTAACGGCCAACCGCATTCAGTGGATTGCCGGCATTATTAACGGCACCACCAATTTTATTTTGTCAGAGATGCGCGACAAAGGCCTGGACTTTGCCGTCGTTTTGAAAGAAGCGCAACGCCTGGGCTACGCCGAGGCTGACCCTACGTTTGACATCGAAGGCGTAGACGCTGCACACAAAGCCACATTGATGGCGGCCATTGGCTTTGGCATACCGGTGCAGTTTGACAAAGCGCACGTAGAAGGCATTACCAAACTGACAGCCACTGACATTAAATACGCCGAGCAGCTGGGCTACCGCATCAAGCTGCTAGGCATCAGCAAACGCCGCGAGGCAAATGCCGCAAACCCTGCAAGTGTTGCCGGCATCGAGCTGCGCGTACACCCCACGCTGGTGCCACACAAGCGGCTGATTGCCAACGTAGAAGGCGCCATGAACGCCGTGATGGTGCACGGCGACGCCGTAGGCACCACGCTGTACTATGGCAAAGGCGCAGGCGCCGAGCCCACCGCCAGCGCCGTGATTGCCGACTTGGTAGACATTACCCGCATGGCCAGTGCCACCGCTGCCCAGCGCGTACCGGCCCTGGCTTTTCAAAGCGGTGCCATGAGCACTACGCCCGTGCTGCCCATGGCCGACGTGGTCACCGCCTACTACCTGCGCCTGCGCGTAGCCGACGAGGCTGGCGTGCTGGCCCAAGTCACCGGCATCGTCGCCAACGCAGGCATCAGCATCGACGCTGTGCTGCAGCGCGAGGCTGACGAAGTGGGCGGCGAGGGTGCAGGTAAGGAGGGCGCCTTCGAGGTGCCGTCCACCGACCTCATCATCTTGACCCACGACTGTGTTGAGTCAAAGATGAATGCGGCGATGGCGCAAATGCAGGCACTGAAAACTATACTGGCACCGATCGTGCGGATTCGCAAGGAAGAGCTGGCTTAAGCGCGTAAATAGTAGCCTGAGAAGCTTTTCAATATGCCCACATTGATTTCAGCGTTGGCGCTCTCGGGACTGTTAAGAATCACCCATCTGGGCATTCCGCTCTGGCATTTAGCTTTTTTCTACAGCGCGTTGGTGCTAACCGCTTTGTTCACAGTCATGCCTTTCATGCATGCGATGGTCAACGGGGCAGGTACTTTTTTGGCCAGTTGGTTGTATTTTTGGCTATTGGACTACACCGATGTGGTGACCAACCGATTCCCGCACTATTTTGTCTTAGTCGTTGGTATGTTGGTGCTCTTGGGATCGCGGTTTTGGATTGATATACGCGTCTACGGTATTGCTATCTAGCTTTTCGCGCAGGCTTTGCTAAGAGCTTAAAAAAACAGCCAACCTATTGTCAACAGCGCCAATAAAGTAATGATAAAATACAGTATTACTTTTTTGAAGTGAAAAATATGGGATATGCCCTCACTACCAAGAGCCAAGTCACTGTACCCAAGGCCGTGCGCCTTGCGCTGCATGTAGGGCCGGGCGAGGAGATTGACTACAAGGTGCAAGCCAATGGCACGGTGGTCATGTTTCCAGTCAAAAAGCCTGCCTTAACTGTGGCAAATCCTTTTCTCAAATGGCGTGGCACAGGCATCTTGAAGCAATCCACCGAAGATATTCTGCGTGAAACTCGCGGGGAAGACTGCATGCGATGATTTTGATTGACTCTAGCGTGTTGATCGATATCACAGAATCGCAAACCGGTTGGGCTCAGTGGAGCGAAAAGCAAGTTTTGCAAGCCAAGCGCTTGGGCAATGTAGCTATTAATTTAATTATTTACGCTGAAATTTCGCGCGATTTCAGCAACAAATCTCAGCTTGATATGTTTTTGAGTGACGTTGGCATCAGTATCGTGCCCATGGATGACCGTTGTGCTTTTGCCGCCGCTCGGGCGCATGATGCTTACCGCGCAGCGGGTGGTACGCGCCAGGCTACACTGCCAGACTTTTTTATTGGTGCGCAAGCCAGTGTGCAGGGCTACACCTTGCTGACACGCGATGCAGGGCGAATTCGCACTTATTTTCCTGACGTTTCTCTCATCACTCCCAAATGAAATACCTCTCCACCCGCGCTACATCCAATGGTAAAGCCGACCGCAAACAGTTTTGCGACATCCTGCTGGAGGGCTTAGCGCCCGATGGTGGTTTGTATTTGCCAGAACATTACCCGCAGATTGATGCTGCTGCCCTGGCAAAGCTGCGCAACACTTTAGCCACCCAAGGTTACGCCGGTTTGGCGTTTGAAATTTTGTCGCTGTATATCGACGATATTCCAGCGGCTGACCTCAAGGCGTTGTGCGACAAAACCTACACCGAAGCGGTGTATGGCACGAAAGAAATTGTGCCGCTGAAAAAACTGCAGGACGCTTCGACGGGTTCTGCGCCAACGACAGTTTATTTACAAGCGCTGTCTAACGGCCCCACACTGGCTTTTAAAGACATGGCCATGCAGTTGCTGGGTAATTTATTTGAATACCAGTTGGCACGCACTGGCGAGCAGCTGAACATTTTTGGCGCAACCAGTGGCGACACGGGCAGTGCGGCAGAATATGCCATGCGCGGCAAAAAAGGTGTGCGCGTGTTTATGACCTCGCCCGCAGGCCGCATGAGCCCGTTTCAGCAAGCGCAGATGTTCAGCCTGATGGACGAGAACATTCACAACATAGTGATTGACGGCGTGTTTGACGATTGCCAAGATCTGGTGAAAGCCGTGTCCAACGATTTGGAATTTAAACGCAAGTACAAGATTGGTACGGTCAACAGCATTAACTGGGCGCGGCTGCTGGCGCAGGTGGTGTATTACTTTGCGGGGTACTTTTACGCAACTGATCCAGTGCAGAGCGTGGCAGCACGCAAGGTGAGTTTCACCGTGCCCTCTGGCAACTTTGGCAACGTGTGCGCGGGCCACGTGGCGCGCATGATGGGCTTGCCGATTGACAAACTGGTGGTGGCAACGAACGAAAATGACGTACTGGACGAATTTTTCCGCACGGGTGTGTACCGCGTGCGAGGCAGTGCCGACACGCACGAGACGTCCAGCCCGTCGATGGATATTTCTAAGGCCAGCAATTTTGAGCGCTTTGTATTTGACTTGACTGGCCGCGACGGCGCCAAAAACAAAGACTTGTTTTCTACGCAGCTCAGCGCCAAAGGCTGTTTTGACCTGAGCGAAAGCGAAGCTTTTAAAAATGCAGCCACCACCTATGGATTTGCCAGCGGCAAAAGCACACATGCTGATCGATTGGCCACCATTCAAGATGTGTACGCCAAGCACGGCATGATGATCGACACCCACACTGCTGATGGCGTGAAGGTGGCTCGCGAGCACCTAACCCCCGGTGTGCCGATGATCGTTTTGGAAACTGCGTTGCCGATTAAATTTGCCGCCACTATTGTGGAAGCTTTGGGCCGCGAGCCTGATCGCCCGGCGCAATTTATCGGTATTGAAGATTTGCCCAAG
>JANNCO010000005.1:0-19427 GCA_031386655.1 Polaromonas sp.
CGAGCGGCACCCAGCTGGTTGGCCGCAAGCAGCAGGTTGGCTTCTGCCGCCAGTGCTGCAGGATCGCTGGCCAGTGCCAGCCACTGTGTGTAGTCGGCTTTGGCGTCTGATTTAAATAAGCCCTGCGTATCGGAAATGGCCAGCTGCATGAAGTTGATATACCCCGCAACTGAGGTCTCGGTAGTGATCTGGAATTCTGGTGCTACTTTGCCGGCAGTGGCAATGGCCGTGTTGGGTGGCAAGTATCCCGGTCTGTAGAAGTTGAACACCGAAGGGGAGCGCATCGGGCTTTGGCCCAAACGCTTGGCTGGATCGGCGGTGTCTTCTATGCTCCAAAGACCCGACGGAGAAGTGACGTTGCAGGCGCGCGCCCACGCGGCAAATCGCAGCACCGGTTCGCGCAGCTTACCGCCGTTGGGGTCAGCCAGGGATGCAGTCGTATTGCGCGCTTCAGTGTCGAGTAGTACGGCCTGCAGTACCGCAGCAAGATCACCGCGCACCCCAGCACCGTTGTTGTTGAACACTGCGGCCACGCGACCCACATAAGCCGGGCTTGGGTTGCTGGCAACCAAGCGCTGAATCAGCTGCTTGCCGATGAAGGGCCCTACGTTGGCATGATTGAACAATCTGTCCAGCGCGATGCGCAGACTGTCCGTGGCCGACGTGTTGGCCGGTATCGTGGTGCCCAGGAAGGCCTTCTCGCGGGTCTCGTGCAGCGAGGCCTTGTTGACCATCGGCTTTGACCTGCCTTCCCTGGTGCTCAGGAAGTTCCAGCCTGTAAAGACCCGGGCCAACCCAGTAACGTCGGCCTCGTTGTAGGTATCCACCGGGGCACCGTTTTGAAGCTGCGGGGTGCCATCTGCATTAAGCTGCACCAGCCCAATCGTGAACAACTGCATTACTTCGCGCGCATAGTTCTCGTCTGGCTGCCGCCCCGAGGCGTCAGTCTGGGCGCTGCCCTTGATGGACAAATAGACACCCATCGCGGTTGATAGCGTGACCGCCTCCAGCAGCGAGCGGAAGTTGCCAAACGCATGCTCCTCCAAGACGTCAAGGTAAGCGGTTACGCTGTAACCCCTGTTAAGACCGGCGATGCCTTCCATCCCCACTACAAGAATTTGGCTGAGCGCGTAGACCATCCGCTGACGCAGCTGATCCGGGCTGCCCAAAAACTTGCGCCACACTGAATAGTCTACAAAGCCCTGCGCGCCACCGATGCGATTATCCTCACCGTTTGGATGTGTCTTGTCTATCCAGTCAAAGTGGCCTTGCGTGCGCGGCATCGCGAGCTGATCGCTGACCCAAGCGGCGGCGCTGCCCAACGCGCGGACGCGTTCCAGCTCAGCGCGATTGGCACCAAAGCCGCCCTGTGCGATAAGGCGCGATGCTTCTGCTGTGGTGAATGGAGATGCTGGTGCTGGTGCTGGTGCTGGTGCTGGAGCAGGTGCAGGTCCTAGTGCGGGTGCAGGCCCTGGTACAGGCGCTGGTGCATTTGCTGTTGCTGTTGGTAAGACATCACCACCACCACCGCAAGCGGTCAATGCAACTGTTACTGCTGCAAAACTTACCACCTCGCAGGATTGATCAAATGGTTTTACATCTTCGCTGCTTGTCAAACTGGATATATTTTCTGGATGGCTCATGGTTTTGACCCCATATTAAACTGAAAGTATTCTAAGTATGATTTACATGCGCCATGACGTAACAAAACGAAACCAACATGGATGCCGCACAAAGATAATTAATCACTGCGATGCAAGCTTGGATTAACAGAGTTAACGCCACATGCTGCTATGAAGTATTTGCTAGTCTGGTGAAGCCCCACATCGCTCTTCAAACGCATCGGCTTGCAATCCGCAGCATGCTACATGCGCATCGCGCGCGTAACGCTTGCGTGAATGGCTTGGAGCTGTTGCGCGGAGGTGAGGAAGGCAGTGGTCTTAATTGCAACTCCGGCTTTATACGGTGGGAAGTTCGGGCCAGTACCACCCCGATTGTCGAAATATTGCTGCTGAGCTTGAATTCAAACTGAATTTAAAAGAAAAATGGCCCTCGCAGGCCATCAATACTGCTCAACCAGCTATGCAATCTGTAGCATTAACCTTGCGGAGTTTTGGCCACTGCGCTCACAGGGACAGGCACGGTGCCTGCGCGGTTGTTCTCTACCCACTTGCGTACGCGCTCAGCGTCGCCCAGGCGGCTGAGCTTGCCTGCGGAGTCTAAAAATACCATGATCAGTTTGCGGCCTGCTATCTTGGCCTGCATCACCAGGCACTGGCCTGCTTCAGAAATGTAGCCTGTTTTTTGCAGGCCAATTTCCCAGTCGGGGTTGCGCGTTAAACGGTTCGTGTTGACATAATTCAGTGTTTTTTCGCCAATAGCAATTTGATGGTCTGGCGAGGTCGACAGCTGGCGCAACTGTGGGTTGTTGGACGCATGGGCTACCAAGGTGGCCAGGTCTTGCGCGCTGCTTTGGTTGCGGCTGGACAAGCCAGTGGGTTCTACATAGCGGGTGTCGCGCATGTTCAGTTGGGCAGCTTTCACGTTCATGTGCTGTACAAAGCGGTCCATACCACCGGGGTAAGTGCGGCCCAGCGCGTGGGCGGCGCGGTTCTCGCTGCTCATTAATGACAGCAGCATCAGCTCGCCGCGGGGCAGCTCGGTGCCTACTTTCAGGCGCGACCGGCTGCCCTTTTCAGTGTCTACATCGTCTTGGGTAATGGCGATGATCTCGCCCATGTCCAGGCGCGCCTCGCTCACAACCACACCGGTCATCAGCTTGGTCAATGAAGCAATAGGCAACACAGCGGTGTCGTTTTTGCTAAACAGTACTTCGCGGGTATCTTGGTCTATCACCAGCGCAACGCTAGACTTTAAATCCAGCTCGTCTTGCATGCCGTGCAGGCCTGCTAACGCGCCGAAAGACTGCTTGGGGGGTGCAAACGCTACTAATTGAATAGCGCGTGCGGGGCGCATGACCACGACACGCTTGCCGTTTTTACCGCGGATCACTACACGTTGCATTTTGGCGTGCGCTGCATTGCCACGCGCGCCACGCTGGGTGGACACTCTGACGACACTCGATTTGCCCGCCACGCGCACCATGCGTCCGTTGGCAGCGGCAGTTTGTTTTTTGCCTGCCGATTTGGTTGAAACTTTTATGGCGCTTTTAGCAGCAGTTTTGGTTTTAGCCGCAGCTTTGGCTACCGCGACAGGTTTTTTCTTGGCTTGTGCAGCGTCGGCTGTAACAACAACCATAGTGTTGAACATGGCAGCCAAACCAAGCACAGCCGCACACTTACTCACAAAACTAAACAATTGATTCACATTGCTTCCTTTGGCTACAACCATGATGCACGCTCCATTGCAGATATCCCGATACGGAGTAAGTGTATACACGCTTAGAAAATTATGCAATATCAATCACTTACGTTACATAGCTCGAAACCTAGTTAAATTTAAGTAGTAACCCTAATGATCTGTAAACAATCAAGCAGGTAAACGCTGTAAATGCTTGATCTAGCAGGGAAATGCTTACTTTTTACTGCTGGGTTTATGTTGTGCCTGTGAAAAACCCTTAGATGCTTAATTTCGTGGGAAAATCAGGCTTCTGTGGTCGTCATCGCACGACTTTTTACTAGGCTCTTCCCCCACAATTTATGTCCAGCAATCTGCATCCCATGCTTAACGTGGCCGTGAGCGCCGCACGCGCCGCGGGCGCCATCATCAACCGCGCTGCGCTGGACATTGAATCAGTTCGCATTGCACAAAAGCAAATGAACGACTTTGTCACCGAAGTCGATCAAAAATCTGAAGCCGTCATTATCGAAACCTTGCTCACGGCCTACCCCGGCCACGGCATTTGGGCCGAAGAATCAGGCCGCGAACACGGTGCAAAAGACTCTGAGTTTGTCTGGATCATTGACCCACTGGACGGCACCACTAACTTTATCCATGGCTTTCCGGTGTATTGCGTGAGCATTGCACTCGCAGTTAAAGGAAAAATCGAACAAGCGGTGGTGTACGACCCTACGCGCAACGACATGTTTACCGCCACCAAAGGCCGCGGCGCCTACCATAACGACCGCCGTATGCGTGTGAGCAAGCGCACGCAGATGAAAGACTGCCTGGTGTCTACTGGCTTCCCCTTCCGCCCTGGCGACGACATGCCCAAATATATTGCCATGTTTACCGACGTAATGAAGCTCACCTCGTCCATGCGCCGCCCCGGTGCGGCCGCGCTTGATTTAGCCTACGTAGCCGCAGGTTTCAGCGATGCGTTTTTTGAAACGGGCCTGCATGCGTGGGACGTAGCGGCAGGCTCGCTGCTGGTGCAAGAAGCTGGTGGATTGGTAGGCAACTTTACCGGCGAGGCTGACTTTTTAGACCAACATGAATGCATGGCTGCCAACCCACGCGTATATGGCCAACTGGTCACCGTACTGGGCAAGTACAGCCAGTTTGCCAGCGCTGGTGAGAAAGCTGCACTGCGCCAAACCGTCACGCTGCGCGCAGAACAAGGCCCTGACTTTAGCGAGACAGTGCAGCAAGTTAATCTGTAATTCCAACACCACAGCACATCTTTGTTATGGCTGCTGAACACACGCCGATGATGGCCCAATACTGGGGCCTGAAAAAAGACTTTCCTGACACGCTGCTGTTCTACCGCATGGGCGACTTTTATGAAGTCTTCTATACGGACGCTGAAAAAGCCGCGCGCCTTTTAAACATCACACTCACACAGCGCGGCCAGTCGGGTGGGCAGCCAGTGGTGATGGCGGGTGTGCCTTTTCAATCGCTGGAGACTTACCTTGCACGCTTGATCAAACTGGGCGAATCAGTTGCTATTTGCGAGCAAGTGGGCGAGGTGGGCGCAGGTAAAGGACCTGTCGAAAGAAAAGTAGTGCGCGTTGTCACGCCCGGTACATTGACCGATACCGAGCTGCTTAGCGATAAAACAGAATCAGTGCTGCTAGCCGTGCACCAAGCCGAGCGCAACCAGCTGGGTCTGGCATGGCTGGCGGTAACGCAGTCTGAGATTCAACTTGCGCAGTGCGGGCATGACGCGCTGGCGCAATGGGTGGCCCGCATTGCACCTAGTGAGCTGATCTACAGCGGCGATGTGACGCCCGCGTTTGAGCAGCAAATCAAAGCGTTGAAATTGGGCATGTCTACTCCGCTGACTATTCGCCCTGCGTTCCAGTTTGACAGCGGCTTGGGCCGCACCAAACTGTGTACGCAACTGCAAGTGGCCAGCTTGCAAGCCTTCAGCGCCGACACTGCTGCGCATGCGCATGCAGCGGCATCTGCCCTGCTGGCTTATGCCGAGCACACGCAAGGCAAAACACTGCCCCACGTGCGCAGCCTGCGCCTGCAAAAAAACGACGAGCTCATTGACTTGCCGCTTTCCACACGCCGCAACTTAGAGCTGACGCTAACGCTGCGCGGCGAAGAATCGCCTACCCTCTTCTCGCTGATGGATACCTGCCAAACCGGCATGGGTAGCCGCGCGCTCAAAAGCTGGCTGATGTCGCCGCAGCGTGCGCGCAGCACCGCGCAGCAGCGCCTGCAAGTGATAAGCCAGCTGCGCGATGGGCACGCCACCAAGCTGCGCAGCCAGCTCAAAGGCATCACTGATATTGAGCGCATTACCGCGCGCATAGCCCTGCGGCAGGTGCGCCCACGCGAGCTGGTAGGCTTGCAGCAAACGCTACAAAAATGTGAGCTGCTTGAGCAGGTTTTACTTGGGTTAGGCACCGATTTCGCTTATATTTCAGGCCCTTTAAGGCCACCCACTGGCTGCGCAGCCCTGCTGCACAGCGCCCTGCTGCCCGAGCCTGCTGCGCTGGTGCGCGACGGCGGTGTGATCGCCAATGGCTTTGATGCAGACCTGGACGAGCTGCGCAATATAGGCGATACCTGCGATGCATTTTTGCTCGACCTGGAAACCCGCGAAAAAGCGCGCACAGGCATTGCCAACCTGCGCGTGCAGTTCAACAGAGTGCACGGCTTTTATATTGAGATAACGCAAGGCCAACTGGACAAAGTGCCTGATGACTACCGCCGCCGCCAAACGCTGAAAAACGCTGAGCGCTTTATCACGCCCGAGCTGAAAACCTTTGAAGACAAAGCCCTCAGCGCACAAGACCGTGCGCTGGCGCGTGAAAAATTTTTGTACGAACAATTGCAAGATGACTTGCAAATTTTTGTCCCCGCACTGTCGGCGTGCGCACAGGCCGTTGCTACCCTGGACGCCCTGTGTGCGCTGGCCGAGCGCTCGCTTACGCTCAACTGGTGCGCACCTAGTTTCGTCAAAGAGCCGTGCATTGAGATCAGCGCGGGCCGCCACCCAGTGGTAGAAGCACGGTTGGCCGAATTATCCAGCGGCAGCTTCATCGCCAACGACACTGCTTTCAATACCAAAACCCGCATGCAGGTCATTACCGGCCCCAACATGGGCGGCAAGTCAACCTATATGCGCCAGGTAGCCATCATCGTGCTGCTGGCCTCGGTCGGCTCGTACGTGCCCGCCAGCGCATGCCGCTTGGGGCCAATTGATGCGATACACACGCGCATCGGCGCAGCAGACGATCTGGCCAACGCGCAATCTACTTTCATGCTGGAGATGACCGAGGCCGCGCAAATTTTGCATGCTGTCACACCCCATTCTCTGGTATTGATGGACGAGATTGGCCGCGGCACCAGCACCTTTGACGGGCTAGCGCTGGCGTCTGGCATTGCGGCATATTTGCACAAGTCGCAGGCGTTTACTTTATTTGCTACACACAACTTTGAACTGACCGATTTTCCGGCGCAGCACCATGGCGCAGTCAACGTGCATGTCAGCGCGGTAGAAAGCGGGCGCGATATTGTGTTTTTGCACACCATCGACGCAGGCCCCGCCAGCCGCAGCTACGGCATTCAGGTAGCCAAGCTGGCTGGTGTGCCTACGGCGGTGGTCAACCATGCGCGCCATGCCCTTGAGGCGCTAGAAACCCAACAAAGCGCAGCCCAAGCACAGGTAGATTTATTCGCACCGCCGCCCGCACAGGCGACAGACAACGCAGCCAGTAGCGCCCTAGAATCGGCATTTAGCAGCATCAACCCCGACACGCTCAGCCCGCGCGAGGCGCTGGATGTGCTGTACCAGCTAAAAAAATTGACCGATAAAAAATAACGAAAGAATAACGGAGTAAAGCATGACATATTGCGTAGGTATCAAACTCAAAGCAGGCTTGGTCTTTTTGTCCGACTCGCGTACCAACTCGGGCCTGGACCAGATCAGCACCTTTCGCAAAATGATCGTCTACGAAAAGCCGGGTGAACGGTTTATGACGCTGCTGTCTGCTGGCAACCTGAGCATCAGCCAGTCGGTGCGTGAAATATTGCAGGTAGAAAAGCTAAAGAATGAAGACGGCGAACCGCTGACCATCTGGAACGCCAAAAGCATGTTTGATGCTGCCCGCGTGCTAGGCTCAGCGGTGCGCCACGTGTACCAGCGTGATGCCGAGGCGCTGAAAAAGGCGGGGGTTGAGTTTAATGTGTCGCTGATTTTTGGCGGTCAAATTGGTACTGAGTCCATGCGGCTGTTCCAAGTGTATTCTGCAGGTAACTTTATTGAAGCCACACCCGAAACGCCTTACTTTCAAATTGGCGAATCTAAATACGGCAAACCTGTGCTGGACCGCGTTATTACGCTAGATACACCACTGGACGAAGCTGCCAAGTGCGCGCTGGTGTCGATGGACTCCACGCTGAAATCTAATTTGTCCGTCGGTTTGCCGCTGGACTTGGTGGTGTACGAAGCGGGGCAGCTGCAGTCAGACAAGATTGTCTGCATTGAAGAAAACAACCCTTACTTAAAAATGCTGCGCGGCGCATGGGGCCAAAAACTGCGTGAGGTATTTGACAGCTTGGACGACCCCATGTGGAACGGTGGCCAAACTGATACGCCGCTCAAGGCCCCCAATGTGCGCAGCAGCGCACTGCGCAAGATCAACACGCCGCAAGACAAGCTGATATAGATGTCTTCGCTATGAGTCTGCTCGTTTTTTCTCACGGCAACAGCTTTCCTGCCAGCACGTATGGGGCAGTCACAGCGTCGTTAAAAAAGCGTGGGTTCACTGTCAAAGCCATCGAAAAGCTGGGCCATGACCCAGAATATCCGGTCACCAACAATTGGCCACACTTGGTGCAGCAACTGGCCGATTTTGTACAGCACGAAGCGGGCATGGCCGGCACACCTGCAATGTTGGTAGGCCATTCCCTGGGCGGCATTCTTAGTGTGATGTGCGCTGCCAAACACCCGGCCCTGGTGCGCGGCGTGGTGCTGTTAGATGCGCCCATCATTGGCGGCTGGCGTGCTACGGCGCTGGGCGCGTCTAAAACCACTAATTTGGTGGGCCGTATATCCCCCGGTGCCGTCAGCCAGCGCCGCAAGCAATCTTGGCCCGATGCCAACGCCGCTTACCATCACTTTAAAAGCAAGCGCGCCTTTGCGCTGTGGGACGACGCTGTGCTGCGCGACTACATCGCTCACGGCATGGCCACGCAGGACGGCCAGTACACGCTGGCGTTTGACCGCAAAATTGAAACGCAAATCTACAACACGCTGCCCCACACACTGGACAGCTATCTCAAACGCCACCCGTTAAAGTGTCCTGTGGCATTTATAGGTGGCCTGCAGTCCACCGAGATGAAAACGGTAGGTATCACGGCAACCGCCAAAGTTACCCAAGGCCGCATGGCGTGGATGGATGGCACCCATCTGTTTCCGATGGAAAATCCGCTAGCCACGGCAGCAGCGATAGAGGCCGCTATCAGCGGATTTGCACTGCAAGTTTAGCTACGGGGTCCGCACAATGCCATCACCCGCCCAAAGTTCGGCCAAACTCTACCGTGCGGTTATCGGGTAATTGGTAGAAGTCAGCAGCACGGTTGGCGTTGCGCTGCATCAGGGTAAACAATGCGCGCTGGCCTGGCCAAAAACCTTGCAAGCCGCGTTTGGGGGCGCTGCTGCGGGACAAAAAATAAGTTGTATTCATGTCGGTCACGTCAACGCCATGTTGATAGCCAAATAACTTGATGACATCGTGCACACTGGCATGCTCCATAAAACCACTGCGTGCACTCACCACCCAAAAATTGGGCGCCAAGCTGGTCACCTGAAGCCGCTGCGCAGGTGCTACACGCGGCTGATCGCTGGCTACCATGTGCAGCACGATCACGCGTTGGTGCAGCACTTGGTTGTGCTTTAAGTTATGCAGCAGCGCATGTGGCACCAAGTCGGGGCTTGAGGTTAAAAATACCGCTGTGCCCTGCACGCGGTGCGGTGCGTTAGCTAACAAGCTGGGCACAAACTCCTGCAAGGTCAGGCCAGCTTGCACAAGACTGCGCTCGCGCATACGCACAGCGCGCGCCCAAGTGCCCATGATAATCATCAATACCAATGCAATGCTGATGGACAGCCAGCCGCCTTGAAAGATTTTGGCTGCGTTGGACAATACAAACACGCCGTCAATCACCAGCATCAGCGCTGTAACGGGTACGACCAACCAAGCCGGCCAATGCCACAGACGCAGCGCCACCACGGTAATCAGCAGCGTGGTACACAGCATAGTGACCGAGATGGCAATACCGTACGCCGCAGACAAATTGGACGAGCTGCCAAAGCCTGCCACCAACAACAACACACCCACCAGCATGGCCCAGTTGATGCCAGGCATATACACTTGCCCGCGCGCGTCGCTCGAGGTTTGCACGGTTTTCATGCGGGGCAGATAACCTAGCGATATGGCTTGTACGGTCATGGAATAAGCACCTGAAATGGTAGCTTGCGACGCGATCACCGTGGCCATGGCAGCTAATATGACCATGGGGATCACCGCCCAAGCAGGCACCATACGGTACAAAGGATTTTCCAGTGCAGTGGGGTCTGCCAAAAGCAATGCGCCTTGGCCAAAGTAATTGAGTATCAAGCCTGGCATGGCAAAAAATAGCCACGCCCGACGCACCGCCTTCACGCCAAAGTGGCCCATGTCCGCGTACAAAGCCTCTGCCCCCGTGACGGCCAGAAAAACCGACCCTAGCACCGCAAACGATATGCCTGGATTTTGTAGCACATACCGCGCCGCCCACAGTGGGTTCAAGGCCTGCAATACCTGGGGCTGCGCGGAAATATGCACCACCCCTAGCAACCCCAGTACGCTGAACCACACAATCATGACCGGGCCAAACAACCTGCCCACCTTGGCGGTGCCAAAGCGCTGCACTGAAAATAGCGCCACGATGATAGCCAAAGTAATAGGGACCACATAAGGCTTAAATGCAGGGGTTACCACCTCAATGCCCTCGATAGCAGACAGCACCGAGATAGCAGGCGTGATAAAAGCATCGCCATAAAACATAGTGGCACCCAGCAAACCCACCAACATCACCCCGCCCAGTAACCCGCGCTGCACAGGGGATTTTTTATCATTAGCCAGGGCACGCCGTGCCAGCGCCTGCAAAGCCAATATACCGCCCTCGCCCGCGTACTCTGCCCGCAAAACCAACACAATGTATTTCAGCGTCACCACCAAAGTCAGCGTCCACACGATAAGTGACAAGATGCCCAGCACACTGGGGGTGTTCAGCACAACACCATGCGCTGGGTTAAATGACTCTTTCAGTGCATACAAAGGTGATGTGCCAATGTCGCCATACACCACCCCCAGTGCCGCCAAAGTAAGCGCTGCGCTGGTGCCCCCGGGTGAAGTTGCCACGGGGTAAGCGCTGTCGCGGGGCGGCACATCGGCATGAGTTTGCATATAAACCTTATTTAGGATTTATCAGCGTAACTCTGATGGCGCTGCAGCGCAGTAGGACAAGTCTTACGGTTTAGCTACCTAGTTGGCTTAGATTATTTTTAAAATCGTACGTTTTTGCGTTGATAAGCCACGCAAATATCAGAGTTAGAAGTTACTCACCCAGGTGCTCTAAGCCGCCCACTTCACCCACCCCGTTTGCGCGGTGATCAGCACTACCACACCAAACGCAATGCGGTAGTACGCAAACGGTACAAAATCGTGGGTAGAAATATAGCGCAGCAGCCAGCGCACGCAAGCCCAAGCGCTGATAAACGAGAACAGCAACCCTACGGCGAACAGCGGCACATCGGCCATGCTGAGGATGGCGCGCTCTTTGTACAAGCTGTACGCGCCCGCACCTATCAGCGTAGGCATCGCCAGAAAAAATGAAAAGTCTGTCGCCGCTTTGCGCGACAGGCCCAGCAGCATGCCGCCAATAATGGTGGCCCCACTGCGGCTGGTGCCTGGGATCATGGCCAGGCACTGCACTAAGCCTACCTTCACAGCGTCGATTGCGGTCATATCGTCAACTTCGCTCACGCGCACATGGGTGCTGGCCTTCTTTTGCAACTTTTCAGCCCACAAAATAATAAAGCCGCCGATGATGAATGTGGTGGCTACCACCACGGGTGTGAATAAATGCGCCTTGATCGCCTTGCCAAACAGCAGGCCCAGCACCACAGCGGGAATAAAGGCAATCAGTACGTTCAGCGCAAACTGTTGGGCTTGTTTCTCAGTAGGCAGGGCTACCAGCGTGCTGCGAAATTTTTGCCAGTACACCAAGATCACTGCAAAAATAGCGCCGGTCTGGATGGCAATGTCAAACACCTTGGCCTTCTCATCGTCAAAGCCCAGCAGCGCGCCCGCCAAGATTAGATGCCCTGTGGACGATACTGGCAAAAATTCTGTCAGCCCCTCCACCACGCCCATGATGGCGGCTTTTATCAGCAGCGTACTATCCAAGTGACACCTCGTTGTATAAATTTTAAAAAGCTATTGTGCCTTATTACATGGTGTAACTATTAAAGCAGAACACTATAAATTTAATAGCTGCTTGAGCAAGTAACACGGCTTAAAACAGCCAAAACGCCTCATGAACTGAGGTAGAACACGCTGCAGAGTCACCCAGTGCAGTGTAATAGTTGGCACCACTGCTGCGACACAGTAGCTTAATAAGGAGATTTACATGCGTCGTATCAATTTAGTCATTGCCAGCTTGGTCATGGCTGTGTCTACCAATCTTCTGGCCCAAGCCGATGGGCTTGTCAGCGTCACCAGCCCACACACAGCGCCAGTCACCATGGGCAAGCTGGAGGGCATTGTCAAAGAGCGCGGCCTTGTGGTGTTTGCGCGCATTGACCATGCCGCGGGTGCCGCCAAAATAGGTAAAACACTGCGCCCTACCGAGCTGCTGATCTTTGGTAACCCACAAGGCGGCACACCTCTGATGGAATGCGCCCAAACTGCCGGTATCGACCTGCCCCTGAAGGCGCTGGTGTGGACTGATGAGGCTGGCAAAGTGATGCTGAGCTATAACGACCCCGAGTACCTGGCTAAACGCCACGGCGTGGCTAGCTGCCCGGCGGTAGAGAATTTGAAAAAAGCACTTAGTGGCATAGCACAGGCCACGGTAGCACCCTGAGTAGGCTTTTTTTAATGTGATTTGGGCCACTAACCCAAGTAAAACCTGCTCAAACAGCTATTAAATAAATAGCAGTATGACGCCTGTTATGCCCGTGCTATTTATTTGACCAGCGACGTATCTGTCCAGGCGTTGATCTTCAAAAGCGCCGCAGCAATATCCACAGGCGGTAGAAAACTAGCTAGCGCGGCCTCACGCATGCCTTGCAGCAATTGCGCCCAGCTAAGCCCGGCCTCACTGTGCGCACGCTGCAGTTCGGTGGCCTGCGTCACTTGCGAGACCAGGCGGTTATCAGCCTGGATGGACACCGACAGGCCATGCGCCAACATGTCGCGCACTGGGTGGGTGGCCACACTGGGCCAGGCACCGGTATGAGTATTGCTGGTAGGGCACACCTCAAAATGCACCTTCGCGTCGCGCGCACGCGCCATGCGATCAGCCGCCCCCGGGCCCACTGCTATTTGCACACCATGGCCGATGCGCGTGGCACCCAATGCTATGGCCTGGATGACGCGCTCGCCCACATCAGCTTCGCCTGCATGCAAGGTGATGCCCAGCCCCGCCTCACGCGCCAGCGCAATAGCGTGCGCATGCACAGTGGCCGGAAAGCCGCGCTCAGCCCCGGCCAAATCAAAACCAATCACACCAGCGTGCTGGTACTGGGCTGCCAATTGCGCGTTGCGCAGCACCGCTTGGGGCGTATCGGTACGCATGCCGCACACAATCATGCCGCAGGCCAGCCCGGTGGCGGCGCGGCCCCGGGCCAAGCCGCTGAGCATAGCGGCAAGCGCTGCTTGGGCGCTGAGCTGTACGCCGCTTGTACCAGCTGCAGCATACGGTTCTACCAAATGCGGTGCCATGCGAAATTCGGCCAGTACAGCACCGTCGGCAGCGGCGTCTACAACAGCCTCAAACGCTACGCGCTCGCAGGCCTGCTCGCTGGCCATAGCGGCTACGGTGAGTGCAAAACTGGCCACATAGCGCTCTAGCGAGCCTGAGTTAGCTTGGGTAGCAATCCACTGGGCCAACCCCTGCGCCGTGTCAGCCGGCAATGGCACACCGCGTGCTCGGCTCAATTGCAGCAACGTTTCTGGCCGAAGATTGCCGTCCAAATGCTCATGCAGCACCACTTTGGGGAAATCGAGCATAGTTGACAAGGCCTTCATCTGCTTTAATATCCTGTCTTGGAATGCCGCAAATTTTTACACAGCCTGCGGTACAGCTTTTATTTACTTTAACCGAAGGATATCTTATGCGCCGCAGCACTTTTGCCTACACTTTGCCAGCCTTGGCTATTGCCCTGATGATCACAGCCTGCGGCAAAAAAGAAGAGGTTAAATCCGCCCCTGCGGCCCCAGTGGCTGCAGCCTCAGCAGCAGCTCCCAGTGCACCTGTAGCAGCCGCGCCAGATGCCGCCGCAGGCCAGCCAGACGTGATTTTTGACATGGGCGGCAAGTTCGACAAATCATTCAACGAAGCCGCCTACAACGGTGCTGAACAATGGAAAAAAGAGTCCGGCAAGCCGTACTTAGAGTTTGAAGTGACCAACCCATCGCAACGCGAGCAAGCCATTCGCCGCATGGCAGAAAAAGGTGCCAACCCTATTATTGGCATTGGCTTTAGCCAGGGCGAGGCACTGGAAAAAGTCGCCAAAGAATTCCCTAAGCTCAATTTTGCTATTGTCGATTTTGTAGTGAACCAGCCCAATGTGCAGTCGCTGGTTTTAAAAGAGCAAGAAGGCAGCTTAGTGGTAGGTATGCTGGCTGCTCAAGCGTCTAAAACTGGCAAAGTAGGCTTTGTGGGTGGTATGGACATTCCGTTGATCCGCAAATTCCAGTGTGGCTACGAGCAAGGCGCAAAGTTTGCCAACGCCAAAGTTACCACGTATGCCAACATGACAGGCACCACCGGCGCTGCGTGGAACGACCCCGCCCGTGGCGGCGAGCTGACCAAGGCCCAAATCGCCAAAGGTGCTGACGTGATTTTTGCAGCCGCAGGTGGCACAGGCATGGGCGTGTACCAAGCCGCTAAAGACGCTGGCAAATTCGCCATCGGTGTAGACAGCAACCAAAACCATCTCCAGCCTGGCACCATGCTAACGTCCATGCTGAAAAAAGTGGACGTGGCCATCTATAACGTGATGAAAAAACACGAGGCTGGTGTGACTAACCTGGGCCTGAAAGAAGGCGGCGTAGACTACGCGATGGATACCAATAACGAGAAGCTGGTCACCGCAGAAATGCGCGCCAAGGTGGATGCAGCCAAGGCCGACATCATCAGCGGCAAGATCAAAGTGATCGACTACATGGCGGCCAACAAATGTGAATAAGAGTGCGCGTAAAACATAGCATTCGACAGGCATGAGTTGTGCTACGCTTAAAGCGTGAACACACCCGTAGCCTTAGCCTCCCAAAGCCGTACAGCGCCCGCCGCTGTGCGGCTTTTGCGCATTAACAAGCGCTTTGGTGCAGTGCAGGCCAACCAAGATGTAGACCTGACAATTGCACAGGGCACTATCCACGGCATAGTAGGTGAAAACGGCGCTGGCAAATCGACGCTCATGTCCATTCTGTACGGCTTCTACACTGCCGACAGTGGCGAGATGGAAATTGAAGGCCAGAGCGTGCGCATACGCAATTCGCACGAGGCCATTGCATTGGGTGTGGGCATGGTGCACCAGCACTTCATGCTGGTAGACAATTTAAGTGCGCTGGATAATATTGTGCTGGGTGTAGAGACCTCTTTTAACCTGCCCCGCGCACAGGCAGATGCACGCGCCAAGCTGGACACGCTGATGCACGATACGGGCCTGGCCGTTAACTTGGACAGCTTGGTAGAAGACTTGAGCGTGGGCGACCGCCAGCGGCTGGAGATCTTAAAAGCGCTGCACCGCGGCGCGCGTATTTTGATTTTGGACGAACCTACTGCGGTACTGACAGCACAAGAGACCGAGCAGCTGTTTGCAGTACTGCGCCGCCTGCGCAGCAGCGGCAAAACTATTTTGTTAATTACCCACAAGCTGCGGGAAGTGCTGGCGCTGTGCGACAACGTGACGGTGATGCGTGCAGGCCGTGTAGTGCATGAATGCGCAACTCAAGGGGCCACAGTGCCCCAATTGGCCGAAGCGATGGTAGGCCGCAAATTGCGTGCGCCAGCGCAACGCGTGCAAGCTGCTGGCAATGCCAAGGTGTTGCTACAAGTGCGCGGCTTGCGCTACAGCGATATCCACGGTGTGCAGCGGCTGCAAGACATCGGCTTTACGCTGCACTCTGGCGAGATTGTGGGCGTAGCGGGTGTGGCAGGCAATGGCCAGACCGAACTGCTGGAAGTTTTAAGCGGTATGAAAAAACCTGCTGCAGGCCACATGGATGCCTTGGGCCAGCACTTTACACCGCTGCAATGGCTTACACCGTGGCACGCGCGCGAGCTGGGCCTGGCACATGTGCCTGAAGACCGGCATGAGCGCGGCATGGTGCTCAGCTTTAGCGCGTGGGAGTCTGCTGTGCTGGGCTATGAGCGGCTTGCCATGTATTGCAAAAATATGTTCATGCGCAGCGGCAATATGCTTAGCGAGACCCGCCGCTTGATGAAGCGCTTTGATGTACGGCCACCGAACGCGCAGTTGCGATCGTCTAAGTTCTCAGGCGGTAACCAGCAAAAGCTGATTCTTGCGCGCGAGTTTAACCAAGCCCCCAAAGTGCTGCTAGTAGGCCAGCCCACGCGCGGTGTAGATATTGGCGCGATAGAGTTTATTCACGAACAACTGCGCGCACTGCGCGATGCAGGCTGCGCTATTTTGCTGGTGTCTACCGAGCTGGAAGAAATCCTAGCACTGTCAGACCGTGTGATCGTGATGAACCAAGGCCGCATTACTGGCGAGCTGCCCGTAGCGCAATGCAATGAGCAAAACCTAGGCTTGCTAATGGTGTCGCAAGATGAAAGCAGCTTGGTATGAGTAATGGTCAGCAAGAGCTGCCAGCGTGGCTGGACGCTGGTGTAGTGCCGCTGGTGAACTTGGCTATAGCCTTGCTGGTAGCGGGTATCGTGGTGGCGCTGGTGGGTGAAAGCCCTACTGAGGTATTGTCTGCGCTGATCAAAGGATCACTGGGCACCCAGCGCGGCTTGAGCTACACCCTGTACTACGCTACGACGTTTGTGTTTACCGGGTTAGCTGTGGCTGTGGCTTTCCATGCAGGGTTGTTCAATATTGGTGGCGAAGGCCAGGCCATGATGGGCGGCTTGGGTGCAGGCTTGGTAGCGCTGTGGTTGGCCCCCAGTTTGCCAGCCTGGATTATGTTGCCGCTGATGGTGATAGCCTCCGGCGTATTTGCAGCAGCATGGGGGGCGGTGCCGGGCTACTTGCAGGCTTATCGCGGCAGTCACATCGTTATCACCACTATTATGTTTAACTTTTTGGCCAGTACCATCATGGTGTATCTGTTGGTCAATGTGCTCAAGCCTGCCGCAGAGATGGCACCCGAGAGTGCGCCGTTTGCCGCGTCGGCCAAAATGCCGCGCGTGCATGAGGCCTTGGCTGCCATTGGCATTACATGGCCGTCGTCGCCGCTGAACATGAGCATTGTGCTGGCCATATTGGCTTGCATTGCGGTGTATCTGCTGTTGTGGAAAACCCGCATGGGCTACCAAATTCGCGCTAGCGGTGCCAGCCCGGGCGCGGCGGAATACGCTGGTATTTCCCCGCAAAGACAAATCATTGTGGCCATGGCTATCTCGGGCGCTTTAGCCGGCATGGTGGCCATGAATGAAGTAGCCGGTGTACACAACAAACTGCTTACTGATTTTGTGGCGGGTGCCGGCTTTACAGGCATTGCAGTGGCACTGATGGGGCGCAACCACCCCGTGGGTATTGTGCTGTCCAGCCTGCTGTTTGGCATGATTTTTCAGGGCGGTGCGGAGGTAGCGTTTGAAATACCCAGCTTTACCAAAGACATGGTGGTGATGCTGCAAGGATTTATTGTGCTGTTCTCGGGGGCGTTGGCTTACGTGTTTACGCCACTGATCGCCAAGCTGTACTTTCGGGTAACGGCGGGCAGCGCCACACCGCAAGGGGCTGCCTGATGGACATGCTGTTTGTTGTTGACTTGTTAGCCTCTAGCATACGCTTGGCTACACCGCTGATTTTTTGCGCACTGGCGGGCTTGCTGTCTGAACGTGCGGGTGTGATCGACATCGGCCTGGAAGGGAAAATGCTGTTTGCTGCTTTTATGGCGGCGGCTGTCGGTGTGGTCACCAAGTCTTTGACGCTGGCTGTGCTGGCGGCTATGCTGACGGGAATGGCTTTGTCAGCCCTGCATGGGTTTGCCTGCGTTACGTACCACGGCAACCAAGTCATCTCGGGTTTGGCTATCAACATCATTGCTGCAGGCCTTACCGTAGTGCTGGGCATAGCATGGTTCAAGCAAGGCGGTCAAACTCCGCAAATTGCAGATTCTGTACGATTGAAAAATATGTTGGATGTGCCTCTGCTTGGGCAAAACGCGCTGGTGTATGCGGCGTTGATCAGTGTTGCTGTGGTGTGGTGGCTGCTGTTTCGCACGCGCTTTGGCTTGCGCCTGCGTGCTGTGGGTGAGAACCCGGCCATGGTAGATGCTGCAGGCGTGTCGGTCGCGGGTACGCGCTACATGGCGCTGATGGGCAATGGGGTATTGTGCGGCCTGGCAGGCTGCTACTTGGTATTGGCGCAAAACGCTGCTTTTGCGCCGCAGATGACAGCGGGCCGCGGCTTCATGGCGCTGGCAGCGATGATTTTTGGCAAATGGCACCCAGTAGGCGCACTGTGGGCATGCCTGCTGTTTGGTTTTTTGGATGCGCTGGCCATTCGCCTGCAGGGCACTCAGCTGCCCGGCATTGGCGAGATTCCGGTGCAGTTTATTCAAGCACTGCCGTATTTGTTAACGGTGGTTTTGCTGGCGGGATTTATTGGCAAAGCCACAGCGCCCAAAGCGCTGGGCACGCCGTATATCAAGTCGCGCTGAGTGGTTCAATGCAGTCAGGGTAGGAGTTATCACATGCAGTTATCTCAAAACATCCAAGACGCCATGCTGGTGGCCGCCTGCGCTGCCCGCGACAAAGCGTATGCGCCCTATTCTAAATTTTTGGTAGGCGCGGCGGTACTGGACGAGCATGGCCAGATTCACGCGGGCTGCAACGTAGAAAATGCAGCGTATCCACAAGGTGTATGCGCCGAGGCCAGCGCCCTGAGTGTGATGATCATGGGCGGTGGTCGCAAAGCCATGGCGGTGCTGGTAGTGGGCGTGGCTGACAGCCCCGTGACGCCCTGCGGTGGTTGCCGCCAAAAACTGCGTGAGTTTGCAGCACCTGAGGTGCCCATCTTGATTGCCAACCCACAAGGTGTTTTATTAAGCATGACACTTGACCAATTGCTGCCGCACAGCTTTGGGCCGGATCATTTAAATAATTAGTGATTGCATCGCTTCTTCAACTCTGTGTCCTCAGCTTGTTCTTTGTCTTGCAGGGGATCTGGTCGGCGGTGTACTCAGCTGCGCGGCTGTGCTTGAGAACTGTGCAGGTCTTGTACCGGAGCTGGCCGACGGCGTACTCAGCTCCGCGGCTGTCCCCCGTGTTGGCCTAGGGCCAACTCCTCCTCCTTTATGCCGCTGCGCTGAGTACACCGCCAACCAGCTCTCGCAAACATGGTGGGCGATCAACCGCTGCTTACTTACCCACCATATCCGCAGCCTTGGTGCTTGGTGTGGACAACGCAGCGGCATAAAGGGGGAGCCCGCAGGGCGGCGGACAGCCGCGTAGTTGTGCACGCCAAGTGCCAAGGCGAGCACAGAACAGGCGTTGAAGCCACGCTAAGCGTACTCTGAGGCCTGTTTTCAGAGTGTTTTAGCCGTTGTAGGCCGCAGATACTGCTCAACCAGCTATGCAATTGATAGTATTGACCATTCCAA
>JANNCO010000003.1:0-2821 GCA_031386655.1 Polaromonas sp.
GTCCAGCAAGGCCAAGCCCAGTTTTTGCGATGCGATTTCTACTACATGAAAGCCTGGCGGCAACGGAATGCCCACCACTTCAAACGGGCGCGACTGCCCCTCGGGTGGCTTGGGAAGTTCTAGCTTGCGCGTATTGCCCACCTTCGCCAATAGCTGTGTCTCGCGCGATTCACGCTCGCGGTTATTGGCGTTTTGCACCTTGCGGTACCAGTCGATGATTTCTGCGTCGGTTTTGACCTGCAAATCTGTGACATTACTGCCCGGCTTGCTGCCAGGCTGCAGTGATTGCACTTTGAGTTCAGGCTCTACATTGCGCAGCGTAACCGGCAGCAATGCAAAGGTAGGGCTGCCTGGCTCGGCAAAGCGCTCTACCACGCCGAAGCTGCTGGCGGCAAACTTAGCCAGCGGTGGCTGGCCACCAGTTTTGGTGTCTAGCGGGAACGATGCGGCGTTTTGCAGGCTGCGGCCCGAGGCGTCACCAAATCCTTTGGGCAATATGACTTGGTAGCTGGCGTCTTCGGTAAACGGCCCTTTAAAGGTGATGCCGTTGATGGTGCTGTCATCACTGCCTTCTTTGTCGATTTCGGGTTTAAAGCTGTCTTTGGCACCTTTGAGCACAATGCCCTGCGCCATTTTGATGGTGATCGGCGCATTAAAGCGCAGGCTCATGGGGCGAATGGGCAAGCAGGCTGCATCAGCGTTTTCGCGCTCACAGGTAAAGCTGGCCATAAACGGCTCGCGCACTTTAAAGTTAAAACGCTTTTCCACGCTGTTGGCCACGCCGCTGGGGGTGGCGATGCCTTTGCCAAACACTACGCTCACATTGCCCGATGCATTCAAGCGGCGGTTGCAGGCCAGCGTGACAAAGCGGTCAGGCTCGGCCTTGGCTTGTTTTTCATAATCTATTGCTTTGAGCAAATCAGCGCGGGTGCTGCCGTCAATCATTCGAACGGCTACTTTCTCGCCTACGCCTTCTATGGTGCACCAAATGTTATTGGTCAGTGTGGCGGGTGCGGCTGCGCCGTTGAGTTCCAGTACAAAAAATTGTTCTTCGTCGATGCGCGTGCCTGTGCTGGGTGATATGCGCCGCACAAACGGGCCGCCCGTATTAAAGACAAACTTGGTGGTGCCCGTGATAGCTTCGGCCTTGGGGCCTTTGAAAGCGGTGTTAGGCTGCACTGTGCAGCGCACACCGGGTGGCAAGTCGTTTTCAAATTCGTAGGCCCATTCGCGCTCGCTTACCCAGCGGCCACTGCCTTGGCTGGCGCGGGCTTCGCTGCACGACAAATTGACGGGTGCAGTGGCTTTGGGGTCGCCAAAATTAATCGCTGCTTGGTCAAATTTGACCACCATTTGGCGTACTTGGGATATTTCGCCTTGGGGCGACAGGCTGGTGATTTGCAAAGCCCATGCGCTGGGGCTGGGGCTGGCTATTGCGAAAACCCAAGCGGCTAGTGCTGCGATTTTTGTGCTTGTTCTCATGACTACTCCGTGAAGTAATAAGCGTAACCTCAAACGTGTGTCGCGTAACCATCGTTACAGGGTTAATCCTGTGCACTATTGCGCAATCTTGCCCAGCGCATGCAGTGCACACTGCGTATGGCTTAACGGGCAGGTTTCAGTCTTTTATTTTGGAGCGTAAGGCTTTGGTCTCAGAGCGTTGGCTTTTGCCCTCCAGCCTGCGCTGCTTGGAGCCGTAGGTGGGCTGGGTAGCTTTGCGCACGCGCGGCGGTGTGGCTACGCTGCCCACTACCTCGTGCAGGCGTGCAAAGGCGTCCATGCGGTTGGCGTCTTGGGTGCGCTGGGTTTGCGCTTTGATAATCAGCACGCCATCTTGTGTAATGCGACTGTCACGCAGTGCCAGCAGCCGCTGTTTGACACCGTCTGGCAGTGACGACGCAGGGATGTCAAAGCGCAAGTGGATTGCGCTGGACACCTTGTTCACGTTTTGCCCGCCCGCACCCTGCGCACGTATAGCGCTGATCTCGACTTCGTTTTCTTTAATATCGATCATTTTTTCGATTCTGCGGGTTGGGACGACATAATTTTGAAATATGCTAAATTGCCATAGATAATACCCGCGTAACCACCAGGAGATCACTATGGCCAAAGGTCAGCAAAAAACCAACAAAGAAGTCAAAAAGACTAAAAAAGACACGTCACCCCCCAAGGTAATGACAGGTGAGCCGGTGCGCGCCACCATCACCACCACGGTGATTCCGCGCGGTAAAGACAAAGATAAATACAAATAAATCCGCAGCCTTGCAAGACTACGGTTTTAAGTCAACGCATTGCACTGCAATCCAGATGCTGTCGACATCGTTTACCTGTGGGTCAACGGTAATGATGACGCATGGCGTGCCAAGCGCCGCCGGGCAGCCAACCAGCTAGACGCCACAGGGCGCGCTGCCATGGCGCAGCATGCCAATGTAGAAGGGCGTTTTCGGGATAACGACGAGCTGCGCTACAACTTGCGCGCGCTGGAGATGTATTTTCCAGCGCACGGGCATATCTATGTGGTGACCGATGCACAAACCCCTGCGTGGTTGCGCGCCTCTGATCGGTTAACCATCATTGACCACCAAGACCTCATCCCTGCGCAGCAGTTGCCTACTTTTGACTCTGGCCATATCGAGTCGTATATTCACCGCATACCACAGCTGTCAGAGCGCTATTTTTACCTGAACGACGATGTGCTGTTTGGCGCCCCAGTGAAGGTGGCTGACTGGTTCTATAACGACGGCGTTTACCTAGCGTGGTCGGACGAGCCCGTGGTCAGCGACGAACCACTGCGGCAAACTTCTGGTGCGCTCGACAATGC
>JANNCO010000033.1:0-3303 GCA_031386655.1 Polaromonas sp.
AGGCTCCCACCATGGAACACATTAGTTTTGAAGGCGTCGATCTCGCTGAACTTTTGCCACGCATTCCCGATTCAGTTAAAGACGGCTTGCCGTTTGGCTTGGTTAAGCTCGACTTGACTGGCAAAGTACTGGAATACAACATGGCCGAGGGCGACCTGACAGGTGTAAGCCCGGCTTGGGCTATTGGCAAAAATTTCTTTGACGAAGTGGCGGTATGTACCAAGACGGCTAACTTTTATGGCCGCTTTGTTGAAGGCGTGAAAAAAGGCTTTATCAACGCCGTGTTTGACTATACTTTTGACCACCGTGAAGAGGCCACCAAAGTCAAAGTACACATGGTGACTGTGCCCGACCATCTGGGCCGCAAGAACGTAATGATCTTGGTTAAACGTTCCAGCAAACCACTGGTGATTAACGCAATGACTGCAGACCCTGTGATACCTGCCGGCTACATCGAAAACTACTCTGCAGCAACCCAACTTGCAGGTTCAGAGCGTGGCTTTACCCCCCCTGCGGCTACAACCCTGCCAACACCAGCGCCGGTGGCTGCTGCCGCGCCATCCATACAAGACATCGTAGCTGCTGTATTGGCCGTGATGAACCAAGGCACTCCCGTAACCAACAGCAGCGCGGTAGCGCAAAGCATTGCCAGCGCCGCGCAAAATCAGTTGGCAGCACCAACGCCCGCAGCGGCACCAGTGGCAGCCCCTGCAGCCCCCAGTACGCCGGCTGGTAGGTCGCGCATAGAAGATATTTTGAAGTTTTAGCATGGCCGCTTTTGCGCTAACCGAGGCAGACCTGCTGCGTGTTAGCCGCGACCTAGCCTACAGCGAGCTGGCGGCCATGCCGGGCACCAAAACCCGCCTAAGCCCTAGAATCAGCGCCAATATCAGCGCAGCACCCTTGTCCTGGACGGCAGACGTGCTAGACCTCGACTCGCTCGCCCGCATGCAGCTGGCTACTGCGGCTGCCACTTGGTGCAACGCCTACGACGCCGGTTTTGAAGATTTGTTTCTAGCCAAGCGCACAGCAGCCGACTGGGCGGTGGTGATGCGCCGCGCACGTGAGGCAGGTGCACAGCAGCTGACCTTTGCCACCTCAGGCAGTACGGGCGTACGCAAGCTGCTGCGCCACCGCGAAGATATTTTGGCCGACGAGGCGCGCGCCTGGGCCACTGTGCTGGGCCCTGTCAAACGCGTGGTCGTGCTGTGCCCTACCCACCATATCTACGGTTTTATCTGGGGTGTGCTAGTGCCAATGGCGCTGGGCGTGCCTGCTGTGGATGCTGATTTAACCAGTCTGCCTGCTTTGCAAAGCGGCGACTTGCTGGTAGCTGTGCCAGACCAATGGGCCTGGCTGGCAGCGTCGCAGCGTACTTGGCCTGTCGGGGTGCAAGGCGTATCGTCCACTGCGCCCTTGGTTGCACAGGCGCACGACGCACTCACACTGGCGGGCAGTGCGGCCAACGCCCTTGCCGACGACCACAACACTGCGTTGGCTTTAAGTCCTGGCACGGTCCAAAACGCCGCGCCGCTGGCGCGTTTGCTGCAAATTTATGGCTCCACCGAAACTGCGGGCCTGGCCTACCGCACACTGTCTACCGGGCCGTACATGCTAGCGCCCGGGCGCACACGCAACGCGCAAGACGGCATCAGCTTGCAATTGCCCAGCGGCGCAGTGCAAGCCTTAGCAGTGCAAGACGCGCTGCAGTGGACCAGTGACACCACGTTTAACTTGCTGCGGCGCACCGACGAGAGCGTGCAAGTGGGCGGGCATAACGTGTCGCCTGCGTGGGTACTGGCGCAGCTGCAAACGCACGGCGCTGTCAAAGAAGCTGCTGTCAGGCTAGATGATGCCACCACACCCAAGCTCAAAGCATTTGTAGTGCTGCATGCGGCCAACAACCATTGCGCAGAACAACCCAGCGCGAGCTCTGCAGACCCGCATGCCCAGCAGCGTTGTGCCCTGGAGCAGTGGGTGCTAGACACGTTGCCTTGGTACGCCAATTTTTCCTCCATCACCTATGGCACAGCGTTACCACGCAACGGCATGGGTAAACCCACCGACTGGCCTACCAGCCACTAAGGTCTTTCCAAGATGCACACCATAGAACCCGACCAGCCCATGCGCGACCCTGGCTATTTCCAAATGGCGTATTCCAGCGTGCTGAAAAAAGAGCTCACCAGCGACGAGCTGCAGGCGTTGATCATCCAAGCGCAAGCCGCAAATGTACGCAACGACGTGACCGGCCTCTTGATGATTGACAAATGCCTGGTGGTGCAATGGGTAGAGGGGCGGCGCACCACAGTGCGCAACTTATGGGACAAAATTCAAAAAGATCCGCGGCACTACTGCATTGTGCAGCTGCTGCACCGCGACTTTCAAGAGCACCGCACCTACCCAGACTGGGCCATGCAGATGACCAGCCGTGCAGATTTGCTGGCCATTTTGCACAGCGCCCGCGAGGCGGCAGCTGCGCCCTTTGGTCTGCCCAACCCGTGGGCTCCTGCCATAGCATCACTGTGCGCTTTGATTGACCCAGATTCTGTGGCCGCAACTACTGCGCCGGTTGAAGTCATCACAGACCCACCACAAAATCCACACCTATAACCGGGCTGCAGCTTGATCACTGTGCCACGCCTGTTTCCATACTGCTAACTAAAAAAAGAGCCTCAACAGGCTCTTTTTTATGTCGAATCTCGGGCACTTATTGCTTGACAGCTTCGACCTGGATCAACAGCCGGATATTGTCAGGAATACCAGGCAAACCGTACTTGATGTCAAACTTGCTGCGGGCAATGGTAGTTTCAAAATCGCCACCACACACCTCGCGTTTAAGCATTGGGTGGTCATAGCAGCCAAAGCCTGTGGCTTTCAGCGTGGTGGGCTGGCTGATGCCGCGCATCGTCAAGGTACCGACTACTTCACTGAGTTTGTCACCTTCAAATTTAAACTGTGTGCCCGAAAACTTGGCTTCAGGAAATTTGTCTGCCGCAAAAAAATCATCCCGCTTTAGGTGTGCGTCAAAAGGCGCTACGCCGGTGTTGATGGACGTCATATCGATAGTGATGTCGGCTTTGCCTGTTTTAGCTGCTTTGTCATAGGTAATCATGCCCGACTTTTTATCAAACCGACCACGGCTGGTAGAGGTGCCAAAGTGTTTGGCCTCCCAAGTTACAAAAGTATGCGTAGGGTCAATCTGGTAGTTGGCGCTTTCAGCCCATGCTGCGCTAGGCACAGCGGCTGCAGTCAGAATAGCTGCTAGCGCAGCGAACAAAGTTTTGTATGTCATGCAAAATTTCC
>JANNCO010000084.1:0-3072 GCA_031386655.1 Polaromonas sp.
GCTGCTGCTGTACCCGGCCCAGTCGGCCAGCTTGCCGCTGCTGGTGGCGGCCTATGCCTTGCTGGCCTACCCGTTTGTGGCCAATGCGGTCAGCACGGCTTTGGCCAGCCAACCAGTGCATTTAGTGCAGGCTGCGCGCACGCTGGGTGCCTCGCCATGGCGAAGTTTCTGGCGTGTCACGCTGCCGCTGCTGCGCCCTGCACTGCGGCGCGGCTTGGCGTTTGCTGCCGCCTCGGCGCTGGGCGAATTTGCAGTGTCGCTATTTCTGTCGCGCCCTGAATGGACCACGCTGACCACCTTGATCTACCAGCGGCTGGGCAAGCCGGGGGCCGCTAACCTGGACGCCGCCTGGGTGCTGGCTTGCCTGCTGATGGCGCTGGCGCTGCTGGCCTTTGTACTGCTGGAACATTCGTCCGATAAAAATCCATCTTCTCCTTTGTCTGCTAAGGCGCGCCGTGCTTGAAATTGAACACCTTACCAAAACCCTGCACCCGGCAAGCGGCCCTGCCCGTGTACTGGCGCGCAACCTGAGCTTGCGCGTAGCCCCGGGTGACGTAGTGGCTGTGCTGGGGCCCTCTGGCTGTGGCAAAAGTACGCTGCTCAAGATGATTGCGGGCTTGGAGCCTTTTGACAGCGGGCGCATGGTGTTCAACGGCGCAGATTTGGCGGGGACACCCACGCACAAAAGGCGCTTTGCTTTGATGTTTCAAAATTTTGCGTTGTTTGCGCATTTGAATGTGCTGGACAACGTGGCTTTTGGCTTGGTAGAGCAAGGCTTACACAAACGCGATGCACGTGCCCAAGCACTGGCCCTGCTGGTGCGGTTTGGTCTAGGCCCGCTAGCGCAGCAAAAAGTATGGCTGTTGTCGGGCGGCGAGCAGCAGCGCGTGGCGCTGGCACGTGCGCTGATCACGCAGCCGCGTTTGCTGCTGCTGGACGAGCCGTTTTCTGCGCTGGACGCACACCTGCGCACGCAACTGCGCCAAGAATTTAGCGCCCATATTGCAGCAGCAGGCATTGCCACGGTGCTGGTAACGCACGATGAGCTGGAGGCCCGCGCTATGGCGGGCAGTGCATGGCGTTTGGATGCGGGGGAATTGGCGCGTCTTTGGTAATTTCAGCGTCAATTCACTACCCCCACTTTAGTCAACCCGGCCTTCTGCGCCATTGCCAAAAACGCCGCTACATACGCGTACGGCGTATCGGCTGAGGGGCGCAGGTGCAGTTCGGGTTGGTTGGGCAGAGCTGCGGCAGCGATAACTTTCGCGTTCAGGGTGGCGATGTCGGCAACAGCTTCGTCGCCCCAACGCAAGTAACCTGCCGCGTCCATCTGCAGCACCACCACCTCGGGCACCACGGGTGACGTTTGGGCGGACGGCATGTCCAGGTTGACCGAATGCAACTGCATGGGAATGGTGATGATCAGCATGACGATCAGCACCAGCATCACGTCGATCAGCGGTGTAGTGTTCATCTCAATCATTGGGCTGGGCTCAACTTCAGTGCCGCCCAGGTGGGGACTGAGGTGCTGGCTGTAGAGTTTCATGGTGTGTTCCTGACTGCGGCTTCTTGCACAGGCTCAGTGATCAGGCCCACTTTGGCAAAACCATAGCCTTGCGCGGTGTCGATGATTTGGCCTATATAAATATACGGTGCGTTAGCGTCGGCGCGGATATGCAGTTCGGGTTGCGGGTTGCGCACGGCCACTTGGCCGATAAGGCCAGACAAGGCCTGCAGGTCGGGTGCAAACACTTCGTTAAAGTACAAATTGCCTACGCGGTCTACGCTGATGACCACGTAGTCGCCGCTAGTGTCGCGGCGCTGCGCGTTCTCTACCGGCAGATTGAGCGCAACCGTAGCGCTGACCACCGGAATGGTGAGCAGAAAAATAATCAACAGCACCAGCATCACGTCGACCAGCGGCGTGGTGTTGATCTCGGCCATCCAGCCGTCGTCGTCATCGTCTTGCATTGTGTACATGGCCATGATGCTATCTTTCTAAGAGCTGGTTGAGCTTAATCTAGCTTGATATCGGGGGTTTTGGCATCTGCGGATTTGGCATCACCAGATAATGTGTTGGTAAGCGTACTGGACAGCAGCACAATGTGCAGCTTGGCACCAAAGCTGCGCACTGCCTCGAGTGCTAGTTTGTTTTTGCGCAGCAGCCAGTTGTAGCCAAACACCGCAGGCACGGCCACCGCCAGGCCAATGGCGGTCATGAACAGTGCTTCGCCCACGGGGCCAGCCACGCGGTCGATCGACGCTTGGCCTGACGCGCCGATTTTGACCAGCGCAGTGTAGATAGCCCACACCGTGCCAAACAAACCCACAAACGGCGCGGTAGAACCGATGGTGGCCAGCACGGCCATGCCGCCCTGCATGCTGGTTTGCACTTTGGACAGGGCCTGCTCGATCGCGCGAATGAGCCACGTGTCGTAGTCCACACGGGGTTTGAGCGTGCCAAACTGGCGCACTGCGTCGTGCCCCGCGTCGGCCACAAAACGCAACGGGTTGTCAGCCGGCAGCTTGGCCATATTGGCAGCAAACTGGTTCACCGGGTGAAAGCTGCCGTGCGCGTTGGCAGTGTGCGCCTTGAGCTTGCGCAGGTCGATATATTTAGTAACCAGCACTACCCAGCTGGCGATCGACATGATGGCCAGCAGCAGCAAGCAGCCTTTGGCGACCCAGTCGCCTTGCGACCAGATGGCACCCAAGCCGTAGGGGTTGGCGGCTGCCGCGCTGGCGGCGTTGTTGATGGATGCTGTGATGGTAGAGGTAGCCGTGGACGCGGTTTGGGCCATGGCGGTGCTGATCAGAGGGAAGTTCATGGTGAGTTTTACCTTTTACATTTTTCTTCAAAAAGCTTTTGTGCCAACGTGATGATGCCAAACAGGCCTTGGTTGGTGCCCTTTGGGGGGCCCTTTAAACAATCTACATCGCCGGCGTCGTTGACAGCGTCGGCAAACGGGTCGCGCGGCTTGGGGTTGATCTGGGCGTTGGCCCGCTCGGCCAAGCTGCCACCGGGCGTGGCCAGTGGCGGGCGGTAGGGGTAGTTGGGCTGCGTACGGGGCA
>JANNCO010000130.1:0-2278 GCA_031386655.1 Polaromonas sp.
CGCAGCGCTGGCTTGGGCTGCAGTCATGGCTGCCTGCACTGCCGCGTTGCCAGTGCCTAGTGCGATTTTGCGATTCAACAGTTGATTATGAGCAGGCAGTTCAGCCGCCACACCCGCGTCCACCACCGTCACCGCAAAGCCATGCTGGCGTGCAAACACGTTCACCGCAGCCCCGCCCGACAGCATATTGGCCACCATCTGCTGCGTCACCGCTTGCGGAAAAGCCGACACGCCTTCAGCGGTGATACCGTGGTCACCCGCAAACACCACCATTTGCGGTGCGTGCAGCGTGATCTGCTCAGTGCGCCCAATACTGCCCAGTTGCAGTGCCAAAGCCTCTAGTTGGCCCAGCGCGCCCAAGGGCTTAGTTTTAAAGTCAATCGTGTGCTGCAGGCGCAGCGCCAGGGCTTTGTCGTCTGGTGTGGATATGCGCGGCGTGATGACGGGAGGCGTGAAGTGCATAGGTTGATGTGAAATAGGCTGTTGAGACATGGCCTGGACAGGCCCGTGGCTTAAAAGGCGTTTAAGCCTTTAAAAACAACTGGTAAACCGGGTTGTGGGTTTCTTCCACAAACGGATAGCCCAAGCCGCTTAAAAATGCCGCAAACGCTTTGTCGTCAGCCTTAGGCACTTGAATCCCCACCAAAATGCGCCCGTAGTCAGCGCCCTGGTTGCGGTAGTGAAACAAGCTGATGTTCCAGCCCGGGCGCATGGCGGCTAAAAATTTCAGCAGTGCGCCCGGCCGCTCAGGGAACACAAAGCGCAGCAATCGCTCTTCTTTGGCTAGCGCGCTAGCCCCGCCCACCATGTGGCGCAGGTGCTCTTTGGCTAAATCATCGTGGGTTAAATCCAGCGTTTTAAAACCTTTTTTAGTCAAATGCGCAGCGATTTTTAAGCTCTCGCCTTTGACCGATGTGGTCAGGCCCACAAACACATGCGCTTCTTCGCTGCGGTTAATGCGGTAGTTAAATTCAGTCACGTTGCGCACGCCGCTGACTGCACCTTTCACCGTGCCGCCAAAGCTGGGCAGGGTGCCAATGGTTTCGCAAAACCGCCTAAAACTGCCGCGCTCCTCAGGCACCGTTACCGCAAATAGCGCCTCACGCTCTTCGCCCACCTCGGCCCGCTCGGCCACAAAGCGCAGGCGGTCAAAGTTCATATTCGCGCCGCACAGCACGGCGGCGTAGGTTTGGCCTTTGGTTTTGTGTTTTTCTACATACTGCTTGATAGCGGCCACCGCCATCGCGCCCGAGGGCTCGACAATGGAACGGGTGTCTATAAACACGTCTTTGATAGCGGCGCACACCGCGTCGGTGTCCACCTCGATAAACTCATCCACCAAGCCGCGCGCAATGCGAAAAGTCTCCTCGCCCACCAGTTTGACGGCAGTGCCATCGGCAAACAGGCCCACGTCGGTCAAAGTCACGCGTTTTAGCGTTGACTGACTGCAGCATGGCGTTCGAGTCGTTCATCTGCACGCCAATAATTTTGATCTCAGGGCGCACCGCCTTGATGTAATTGGCCACGCCACTCACCAGCCCGCCGCCGCCAATGGCTAAAAACACCGCATCCAGCGGGCCTTGGTGTTGGCGCAAAATTTCCATCGCAATCGTGCCTTGCCCGGCAATCACATCCGGGTCGTCAAATGGGTGGATAAAAGTGAGCCCCTGCTTCTTTTGAATCTCAAGCGCCAGGCTGTAAGCGTCAGAATAACTGTCGCCGTGCAGGCGCACATCGCCACCCAGGTTTTTCACCGCATCTACCTTCAGTTGCGGCGTGGTCACAGGCATCACGATGATGGCCTTGGTGCCCAGCTTGCTAGCGCCCAGCGCCACGCCTTGGGCATGGTTGCCAGCCGAGGCGCAAATAACCCCTTTTTTCAGCTGCTCAGGGCTTAAATGCGCCATCTTGTTGTACGCCCCGCGCAGCTTAAAGCTAAACACCGCCTGCTGGTCTTCACGCTTTAGCAGCACGGTGTTGTTCAGCCTGCGGCTCAGCTGCACGGCATGGCTCAAATCCGACTCAATCGCCACGTCGTACACCTTGGCGTTCAATATTTTGGTCAGGTAGTCAGCAGGTTTAAGGTGTTTGGTCGTCATACGGTGATTGTAGATTCTCGAGGCAGGTGGTTTATCGTGCTGCGGCGCAGTATCAATTTCATAGCTGCTTGAGCAGGATTTACTTGGGTTACAGGACTGTTTTTCTCTTAAAAACGCGGTTTGAATTGCTTAAAGCCCCATTCTTCGTGTTTTGTTTGCGCATGCCGGGTTCGTTGTTC
>JANNCO010000148.1:0-3370 GCA_031386655.1 Polaromonas sp.
CCGGCTACTGGGACTACGCCACCGTGCGCGGCTTTGTGTTGGACAATAAATTTAACTACCGCCGCGACGGCCTGCCTATCAGCGCTGAAACCTATTTGCCACTAGACAACAAAGAGCGCGTTGAAATCCTCAAAGGTACCAGCGGCATGCAAGCGGGCACCAGTGCACCGGGCGGCTTGATTAACTACGTAGTCAAACGGCCATTGGCGGCTGCACAGCCACTGCGTACTATCAAAATCGAAGCTGCCTCAGCAGGCAAAATAAGCGCTGCAGCCGATTTAGCCGGTAGATTTGGCACAGATAATGCACTTGGCTACCGCCTTAACCTAGCCGCAGACAAGCTGAACACCCCCGCACCCAACACCCAAGGTAGTAGCCAACTGGCTGCACTAGCCATGGACTGGCGCATTGGCAAAGACAGCCTGCTAGAAGCTGAAGTAGAGTATTCCCAGCGCAGCCAGCCCAGCGTACCGGGTTTGAGCTTGCTGGGCAACACACTGCCCGCAGCCCATGCCCTCATCAACATCAATAACCAGCTATGGAGCTTGCCTGTAGATCTGCAGGGCACCACCGCGTCGCTGCGGTTTGAGCAGACCATCAACAGCCAATGGCGATGGGCCGCGCACTGGGTTAGCCAGCAGCTAAAGTCTGATGACCGCGCTGCGTTTCCGTTTGGCTGCTTTGCAGCCTCCAGCTACAACACGTATTGCCCCAACGGCGATGCCGACCTGTACGACTACCGCAGCGATGGCGAGCGCCGTCGCAGCCAAGCAGTACAACTACAGCTCAAAGGCAAGTTTGCCACTGGCACTGCACAGCACGACTTGACGTTGGCCCTGCTGCGCAGCAACTACCGTGAGCGTGGCAACACCGGTGCTTACAACCCCGTTGGCACGCTCAATGTGTTAGCCCCCAGCTCACTGCCAGCTGACCCGTCGCCCACATCGCCCTACACCCAGCGCGACAACACATCCACCGAACTGTCCGTGTCAGATGTCATAACCTGGGGCAGCCAGTGGACCACCTGGCTAGGCCTGCGCCACACGCAGCTTAGCCGCGCAGCCAGCAACGTGAACGTGCAAACCAGCTACAGCCAAAGCATCAACACCCCATGGGTCGCTGTGGGCTACCAGCTAAACCCCGCCACAATGGTGTACGCCAGCCACGGCCACGGTGTCGAGTCACGCGTAGTGCCCAACCTGCCCACCTACGGCGCACAAGCAGGCCAGCCCTTGGCGACACTGCGCAGCCGCCAAACCGAGCTGGGCGTTAAATCTGTAGAAGGTAATACCCAGTGGAGCCTGGCGTGGTTCAACATCACCCGCCCGCTAGTTAACGACACCGGCACCAGCGTGAGCTTTGACGGCCAGCAACGCCACAGTGGGCTAGAAGCCAGCGCGCAAACCCAGCTAGGCGCATGGCAGTTAGGCGGCTCAGCATCCATCATTCGTGCCCGCCAGCAAGACGCCACCGTCAACACCGCACTGAACAACGAGCAGCCCACCAACGTGCCCAACGCCATCGCCCGACTGAACGCAGCCTACAGTTTTGCCGCATTGCCCGGTCTGTCGGCCAACGCGTCCCTGTCGCACCAGGGCACACGCCGCGTGCTGCCCGACGGCAGCGTAACCCTGCCTGCATGGACGCGTGTAGACGCAGGCCTGGCCTACACCCACCGTGCCGCAGGCACGCAGTTAACCTGGAATTTTGGCATTGATAACCTGCTAAACCGCCAGTTTTTCAAAGAATCACCCAACCAGTTTGGCCATGTCTACCTGTTCCCACAGCAGCCCCGCACCGCCCGCTTAGGTTTGACCGTGAGCCTGTAACACCAGCTTAAAACTACTAAATTTCGGGCTATAATCTAAGGCTATATTCCTCGATAGCTCAGTTGGTAGAGCGCCGGACTGTTAATCCGTAGGTCCCTGGTTCGAGCCCAGGTCGAGGAGCCAAAAACACCAATAAAATCAAGCCCTTACGCCAAAAGCGTTGGGGCTTTTTTCTTTATGGCTCACCGTTGCTACTGCGTTGCTACCATCTGCAATGATATGGAGTGATCTAGCTGCACAAGGAGCCAACTTGAAAAACTCGTTCTTAGAAGAACTTCAAACGCTGGCCGAAGGCGTTGAAGTAAGACTGGATTGGGAAAATCCTCAGCCTTACCCTGATGCGCAAAGCACCGACAGCGCAATGTGGGCGTGGGAATTCTTGCGACGTAACCGTCACTACGTTCGTGATTTCAATACCTTCGTCGAGAAAAAAGACCAAGGCATTCATGACAAGTTGGCCGTCGCTTGGGGCATTTCGAGACTAGCTGACCCCTGTCACACATACTCAAAACTGCGCAAAGAGGACGTCAATATCAGAAGTGCTTTTCTCTTTGATGGTAGTGAGCCCTACGTTGTATTTCCGTACTATTCCAAAAGCGAAGTTATTGAACAGGCTCGCCCCAACGGTCGGCGACTGCCTGACCCCACTGAGCTTACGATGCTGCTTGCACCGAACCAGATTGCAGTAATCCTCAACCTTGACGGAAACATACAACTCCAAATTGACTCGCTGCTAGCGCAACTAAAGCAACCTAAAACGTCTGGACAATCAAGTCGGGATACACGCTGTTTTGTGTTCGAGGTTGATGCATCGGGCAATCAACCGTCGGTAGATAGTGAAACTCATCTAGTTGGGTTTGAACACGAGTATTCAATAGTGCGCGTCCATCTTTCGCACCTTTGGCTTGCGCTTCGGTGCCTAGATGCAATGGACGTATTTCAATCACCCAGCTCGGTGATCACTTCAAAGCATTTTGTCGATCAATTGGTCGCAAAATTCAATGCTGAACTGGCATCAGGTGACAGCGCCGCTTCACCGTTGAAAAAAAATCCTCACGAAAATTGGCGCAGGCAAGAAATCGTGGACGCTCTGCGATATGGGTTGCGCTACGGCCTCTCTATGAGGCACATCACCGTCGCGTCAACTGACCTTGAAAGTCAGGCAAAAAAATGGCGTTCGATCAAAAAGAAGCCGTCTAAATAGTTGCGCCATCAGTCCACCGCGACGCAAATTTTGCCGATGCTGCGAGAAATAACTTTCTGACCTATTTGCTGGTTCACATCATCCGGCTAGTGCAGAATTCATCCTGTACCAACAAAAGCCACGCTTTGGGATGCGCGAAAGCACATCGCCAATTCAAACGCGGTACGCATCTCGGCGCTTAACGGCGCTATGAGACTAAAGGGTCAAACCTAAGTCGCTTTGCATCGGCATCGCGCAGAACAACGTATGTAGCGTTGCAACCTTCACTGCTTGTTGCATCCACTTACGGCACACGCCTGCGGCTCTCGAACTTAGCTTTATTGAAAAGTTTTTGGTG
>JANNCO010000015.1:0-3612 GCA_031386655.1 Polaromonas sp.
GCGGCGGGCTCGAAGCGCGCAGCTTTTGGGGATAAGAAATTTAGATGTCTGAGCCGCAGGCGAGTTTCTAAATTTCCCCCAAAAGCGAGCACTGCAGATGCTACCCCCGAAGGGGGCTGCCGACCGGGGCGCAACCTCAGGGCCTGCACTGCGCCGTGAAGCCGCGAGGTCGAAGGAAAGACATCTCCGAGCTAATGAACGTGCGCTAAACCGCGAAACCGCAAAATCGAAGGAAAAATATCTTCGAGCGCAAAAAACCACGCCTAGAATCGCGACGTTTAAAACCGCGGTAATTCAGGGTGCTTGATTTGCCCACCGCGCACCAGCATCTTGCCGTACTCCGCGCAGCGCTGCAGCGTAGGGATGACCTTGCCAGGGTTGAGCAGAGCGTGGGTATCGAAGGCGCGCTTCACGCCAAACATTTGCTCGTTTTCGTCTGCAGAAAACTGCACACACATGCTGCTGATTTTTTCAATGCCCACGCCGTGCTCACCCGTGACAGTGCCGCCCATGGCCACGCTGGTCTCTAGAATATCAGCGCCAAACAATTCGCAACGGCGCAGCTGATCCGCGTCGTTCGCGTCAAACAAAATCAGCGGATGCAAATTGCCATCGCCCGCATGGAACACGTTGGCGCAGCGCAGCTGGTACTTCTTTTCCATCTCGGCAATCGCCAGCAAAATGTCGGCTAAACGTTTGCGCGGTATCGTGCTGTCCATGCACATATAGTCAGGGCTGATGCGGCCACTGGCGGGGAAAGCGTTTTTACGTCCGCTCCAAAACCGCAAACGTTCCGCCTCGCTTTGGCTCACGGCAATAGCAGTGGCACCGCAGCGGGTCAGCACCGCGCTCATGCGGCCAATTTCTTCTTCTACTTCCTCGGGCGTGCCGTCAGACTCGCACAGCAAAATAGCCGCGGCGGTCAGGTCGTAGCCTGCGTGAACAAAATCTTCTACCGCCGCCGTCATCGGTTTGTCCATCATCTCCAGCCCGGCGGGAATAATGCCTTCGGCAATCACCTGGGCTACTGCGTCACCGGCTTTGCGAATGTCGTCAAAGCTGGCCATGATGCAGCGCGCCAGCTGCGGCTTGGGCACCAGCTTGACGGTGACTTCGGTGGTGATGGCCAGCATACCTTCGCTGCCGATCACTACGCTGAGCAAGTCCAGCCCCGGCGCGTCCAGCGCGTCGCCGCCAAACTCCACCACCTCGCCTTCGATAGTGAAGCCTTTGACCTTGAACACATTGTGCAGGGTCAGGCCATATTTCAGGCAGTGCACGCCGCCCGAGTTTTCGGCCACATTGCCGCCGATGGTGCAGGCGATCTGGCTGCTGGGGTCGGGTGCGTAGTACAGGCCATAGGGTGCAGCAGCCTCGCTGATGGCCAGGTTGCGCACGCCGCACTGCACTACAGCGGTGCGGCTGAATTTGTCGATTTTTAAGATATTGTTGAACTTGGCCAACGACAAGGTAACGCCCAACTGGTGCGGCATGGCACCGCCCGACAGCCCCGTGCCCGCGCCGCGCGCTACCACGGGTACGTGCAGGCGATGGCACAGCTTGAGCACGCCAGCAACTTGCGCCTCGGTCTCGGGCAGCACCACGCACAGGGGGCGCTGGCGGTAGGCGGTGAGGCCGTCGCATTCGTAAGGCACGGTGTCCTCGGCGTGCCACAAAATGGCATGTTTTGGCAACAGTGCCTGCAGGGCGGGCAGTAGCGTTGCCATACGCTCTGCTTTGTCTAGTGCGGCCGATTCTTGGGGGGTAACTAAAGCGTTCATGCTGTCACTGTAGCGCTTTTGCCGCATTCCAGCGTGAAAACCAGCGTGAAAATCCTTACTGCAAGGCATGAAAACGGCTCATGCAAGGCCATGACCTGCATGGGGTGATGCCTTGTCGCCTCAGGTGGGCATCAATTTATCAATTTCTTGCTGCATGGCTTGCGTTAGCTGCGCATACAGCTTGAGCTTGTCTGCCGTGTCGCGCAAACGCTCGGCAATGCGCAAGCTGACGGCCATCATCAGCTTGCCGCCGATCGCGGGCTCGTCGGTCATCAGGTCTTCTAGCGCCGCACGGGTCAAAATAGCGCAGCGTATGTCGGTAGTGGCCGTGCAGGTGGCCGAGCGGGGCTCGCCGTCCACTAAACCCATCTCGCCTATCAGGCTGCCTGCACCCAGCACGTTCACTGTCACAGGCGATACGCGGCTGACGGTGATGCTTTCTACCGTGACTTCGCCGTCCAGCACCAGCATCATATAACCCGTGTCGCGCGCGTCGCCTTCTTTGATAAAAGCGGTACCTTCGGCTATGCGTTTGGGCTGCATATAGCTGACCACCACTTTGGCCTCTGGTGCACTCAGCTGCATCAGGGCGGTAGGCGCGGTCAGCAACTTGGCGGCAAGTTCGGCGCTGTCGGACCCTTGTAGCGCGCGCAAGCGGCGGTTAGGTGAGACGGCTTGGTCGGGCTTTTTGCCAAAAATTTTGTCGAGCATGGGCTTTAATTATGTAGAGTTTCTAGTGTGCCTTAAAATAAGTCTACTTCAAGGAGCGTTGCAGCAACAGCCCTTGGCACCAGCCAGCCTAACAAAGCTGCACCTGATGTGCCACTTTTGCCAGGCTTGAAGTGAAAAAGCAACGGCGCTCACCAGTTAGTAATGATAATTTCTACACAGGTGAGCTTATGACAACCCCCGATTTAACTGTTCCCGCCATGAAGCTGTCGGGTCTTGAGCCCGTAGCCATTGGCCAAGGCACACTGTTCGTCAACATTGGCGAGCGTACCAACGTGACCGGCTCCAAGGCGTTTGCTCGCATGGTGCTCAATGGCGAGTATGAAGCTGCGCTAGCTGTGGCCCGCCAGCAGGTAGAAAACGGCGCGCAAATCATCGACATCAATATGGACGAGGCCATGCTGGACAGCAAGGCCGCGATGGTGCGGTTTTTAAACCTGATAGCGTCTGAGCCGGATATCAGCCGCGTGCCGATCATGATCGACAGCTCCAAATGGGACGTGATCGAGGCAGGCCTGCGCTGCGTGCAGGGCAAAGGCATTGTCAACTCCATCAGCATGAAAGAAGGCTTGGAGCCGTTTAAACACCAAGCCAAGCTATTGCGCCGCTATGGCGCGGCTGCCGTGGTGATGGCGTTTGACGAAAAAGGCCAGGCCGACACCTACGAGCGCAAAGTTGAAATTTGCCAGCGTGCCTACAACGTGCTGGTTGACGAGATAGGTTTCCCGCCTGAAGACATTATTTTTGACCCCAATATATTTGCCATTGCCACCGGCATCGAAGAGCACAACAACTACGCAGTAGACTTTATCAATGCCACGCGCTGGATCAAAGAGAATTTACCCGGTGCCAAGGTCAGCGGTGGCGTAAGTAACGTCAGCTTCAGCTTTCGCGGCAACGACCCCGTACGCGAAGCCATCCATACCGTGTTTTTGTACCACGCCATCCAAGCGGGTATGGACATGGGCATTGTCAACGCCGGCATGATGGGTGTGTACAGCGAGCTGGAACCCACGCTGCGTGAGCGGGTAGAAGATGTCGTGCTCAACCGCAGGCCCGATGCCGGTGAGCGCTTGGTAGAAGTGGCTGAAGGTGCCAAAGG
>JANNCO010000016.1:0-2731 GCA_031386655.1 Polaromonas sp.
GCGCGCATGCCGTTGGGGTCGTCTTTGGCCACTACTTTCACGCGGCGTTCGCCGTCTTCTTCACCACCAGTGGCAATGTATTTGTGCAGCGGCTGGTCGATGACTTTCAGCTTAGCGGGCCACAGGCCTTTGACTACCGCCAAGTAGGTTTTGCCAGTTTCGCGGTTTTTAAACTGCGCCTGCAGGTGCACCAGCGCGCTGCGCCGCTTGGCGATCAGCAGCACGCCGCTGGTTTCTTTGTCCAGCCGGTGCACCAGTTCTAAAAACTTCGCTTCAGGCCGAGCCCGGCGCAGCTGCTCTATCACGCCAAAGCTTACCCCGCTGCCGCCGTGCACCGCTACGCCTGCGGGCTTGTCGATAGCCAATAGGTGCTCGTCTTCTAACAAAATGGGGAAACTGCGCGCGGGGGCCGGTTTGTCGGCTTTTTCGGCAATTTTGTCACTGACACGTACTGGGGGAATGCGCACCACGTCGCCCAGCGCCAGCCGCGTGTCAGCCTGCGCCCGGCCTTTGTTCACCCGCACCTCGCCGGCGCGGATGATGCGGTACACATGGGTTTTGGGCACGCCTTTTAAGATGCGCAGCAAAAAGTTGTCCAGCCGCTGGCCCTCGGACGATTCGTCGATGGTAACTAAGTTGACCATAGGAGCGGTGGCAAGTGTCACGGCCTACTCTCCTACACGTGCTAGCACGGTGCGAATCACTTGCGCAGATATCCAAAAACCCGTGGCATGCAACCGCGCCAGCTCGGCTTTAGCGCTAGGGACAAGCCCTTTTTGTTTAGCCTGGCCAATCAAAGCGGCTGTACCGATGTATTGCAGACCCAACACTTGGCACACTTTGCGTCCGGCTTGCTCGTCGATCAATACAGCGTATTCATGGGGCGCCAGCAGAGCAAAACTGATGCTGGCAGCTTCTCCGGGGTCCAGATGCACCCAGTCAGCTACTGCTAAGGGCTCCATCTTGTCAAACACTGGCACCGCGTCTGGCACTAGCTCAAGCCACGTATTGGCAAACGCTTGCGCAATCCTGGTTTCGGTGGGGTCGAGCGCGCCTGTCATCACCTCGTTGTAAACAGACTGCACCACCTTCACTGATCCCAATAAAGCCGGCAGCAGCGCCAGTCTGTCAATCGCGGCCAGTGCGATGAGCGGACTGGCGTCCGCCACAACGACTAAGTTAGGCACTACGTCTTTAGCCATGCGTCGAGCGTGTCGAAATCGTGCTGCACTTCTTCTTCAGTCATATTGATAGCAGGTATGCCATGCATAGACAAATAACGGATAAACGCTCCCAAGGTACAGCCAGCCAGTTTGGAGCCGCGCACCAAAGACAGTCCGCCGTCGCGAAACAATGCGGCTGCCATCGCAATTTTGACTTCGGGCGCGTCCATGCCTCCCGCGCTGTCCACGCCAGTAATAACCGCTTGAGGACGGTCTCGGTTCATCACCCACACGGGTGCTTTCTCAGCCCACTGCAAAGCTTGGGTAGGGTTATTTTTGAGGGTGCTGACGTTGACGGCATGCATGGCAAAACTCCATAGGAATCTAATATAGGAAGATTATATTCCCATGAGTTCAATCGTGATGGCCTGTCCCTGAAGGTATTTGAAAGCAACTAAATAATTCATTTAGTTTACCGCCTATAATGTTTTTCACTAGATATTGCGTTTAAGTGGTTGATTTATAGAGGATTTAAACCCCTTTTTAGCATCCTCTCTGCAAGAAACTAGCTAAGTCGATGCCACTGGCGCGACGGACGCGCAGGCACGGCAACCCAAGTTGCCAGCGGCGCACCACCCGCCCTCAGTCGAGCCGACGAAGAACAACGAAACACTGTTACGGAATAACTTAGAACCGCTAGCTACTTTTTATAAAGCTGGTGGTTCGGATTGAAGATGAGATGATGTTTTTACTGGCCATGCTAAATACTTACTTTAAGCAGTTCTATACTGCTTTTTGTATGCCTTTTATGCTTGTAACCCAAGTAAAACCTGCTCAAGCAGCTATGCAAACTGTAGCGCCCAACGCTTGGCAACCCCTCACCCCACTCCCCGCGCCTGTGCTGCGGCTTGCCCTATAAAACGGCCAAGCATTGCAGACCTACGGCAATTCCCTAGTTTCGCTTCTCGTCCTCTCTGGCATCTGTTGACGCATTACAGCGTCTGTTGAAGCAAGCGGTTTTAAAAACAGCCGCATTAGGAGAAACGCATGAAACGCATGCTGATTAATGCCACGCAAGTGGAAGAAAAACGCCTGGCTATTGTGGATGGCCAAAAACTGCTGGACTACGAGATTGAAATCGAAGGCCGCGAGCAGCGCAAAGGCAACATTTACAAAGCCGTGGTCACCCGGGTCGAGCCATCGCTGGAAGCCTGCTTTGTCGACTACGGCGAAGATCGCCACGGCTTTTTGCCCTTCAAAGAAATTTCAAAGCAGTACTTTAATGGCAATGTGTCGCCCAGCCAGGCGCGCATTCAAGACGTGATCCGCGAAGGCCAAGAGCTGGCTGTGCAGGTAGAAAAAGAAGAGCGCGGTAATAAGGGTGCAGCCCTCACCACCTTCATCAGCCTGGCCGGCCGCTATGTGGTGCTGATGCCTAACAACCCACGTGGCGGTGGCGTGAGCCGCCGTATCGAGGGTGAAGACCGTGCCGACCTGAAAGAAGCCATGGACCAGCTGGTGTACCCGCAGGGTGCCAGCATCATCGCCCGCACTGCCGGCATTGGCCG
>JANNCO010000218.1:0-14328 GCA_031386655.1 Polaromonas sp.
GGGGTTGCGCCCCGATCAGGGCGGCGGGCACGAAGCGCGCAGCTTTTGGGGATAAGAAATTTAGATGTCTGAGCCGTAGGCGAGTTTCTAAATTTCCCCCAAAAGCGAGCACTGCAGATGCTACCCCCGAAGGGGGCCGCCGACCGGGGCGCAACCTCAGGGCCTGCACTGCGCCGCGAAACCGCGCAGTCTAAGGAAAGACATCCTCGAGCTAATGAACGCACGCGAAACCGCCAAAGGGTGATGCAGCAGGACTTGCCTTATCACCGCAGCTCACGGTGCCAGAACATCAATCTTCAATCCAACGCAACAAGATACTCCATCGCCGCAGCCCACGATATTTGAAGTTCAACGCTCTAACCGCTTTACTTAACTTTACGGCAACTTCATAGGCTGTATTGGCAAGCCGCAGCACATTCGTTACCATGCCGTGATGAACCAAGTACTGATGGTGGATGATGACGCGCGCCTAGCTACCATGGTGGGCGACTATCTGCGTGCCAATAATTTTGAATTTGCCCACGCCCCCGATGGTGTGTCTGGGCTGGCTGCAGTGCAGGCTGGCCCGCCCAACGCCGTGATTTTGGACGTCATGATGCCGGGCATGGACGGGCTAGAGGTGTGCCGCCGCATTCGTACGCTGCCCGGCGACGCAGCGCGCCTGCCCGTGCTGATGCTGACCGGCAAAGGCGAGGCGATGGACCGTGTGATAGGGCTGGAACTGGGCGCGGACGATTACTTGGCCAAGCCGTTTGAGCCACGCGAACTGTTGGCTCGCCTGCGCGCTGTGTTGCGCCGCAGCAGCCAGCCGCTGGGCAACCGCACCCTCGTGTTTGGCAGCCTGGAGATTGACCGTGACGCCCGCACCGTCAACGTAGCGGGGCACAAGGCCGATTTAACTTCGTACCAGTTTGACCTGCTGGTCAGCATCGCCGAGCGCGCAGGCCGCGTGCTCACGCGCGAGCAAATTATGGAGGCCGTGCGGGGCCGCGAGCTGGAGGCGTTTGACCGGTCAATTGACGTGCACATGGGCCGCATTCGCGCCGCCATTGAGATTGACCCCAAAGAGCCGCAGCGCATAGTGACGGTGCGCGGCGTGGGCTATGTATTTTCCAAGCAGCAAGATTGAGATAGCACGTGCAGTAGGTTTGCGTCGCAACGCCAGCAGCTATCAGCGGTCTAGTTGTTAAACCAAATTACTATCAATTTCATAGCTGCTTGAGCAGATTCTACGGCTTGAAGCCGCTATTTGCCCTATAAATATGGAGTAAAAAGGCATGCGAATTCCATTTTTTAGCAGGTTGTACGTGCGCATCTGGCTGGCCGTGGTGGTGGCGGTGATGGTGCTGACCTTGGTGTTTGGCTGGTTGTGGCGCGTGCAGACAGACCGCCAGCGACTGGAGCGCCTGGCCGAGCAACCTGCGCGTGAGCTGATCGTGCGCGATGCCAGCGGCAAAACTGTAGCCAAGACAAACGCCATAAGCCAAGGCCAAGGCCGCGGGCTTGAGTTTGAGCTGGCCTTGCCTGATGGCAAAACCTGGTTTGTGCAAGTGCCGCCGCCGCCGCGCATGTCTGCGGGCAGCCCGGGCGCGCCGGTGCCGCCGCGCTGGATGGAGGCCAACATGCAGCGTAACCCCGGCTTTATGCTGCTGCTGTGGGGCGTGCTGGCGCTGGCCGTAGCGCTGGGCAGCTACCCCATCATGCGGCGCTTGACGCAGCGGCTGGAGGCGCTGCGCCGCGGGGTAGAGCGCTGGGGCGCAGGCAACCTGGCCCACCGGGTCAGCGGCGACGGCCACGACGAGGTGGCGTATCTGGCCCAGCGTTTTAACCAGGCCGCAGACCGCATTGAGGCGCTGGTGCAAGCGCACAAAACGCTACTGGCCAACGCCTCGCACGAGTTGCGTTCGCCGCTGGCGCGCATACGCATGGGGCTCGAGCTGACAGAACATGCCCCCAGCCCCGCGCTGAAATCCGAGCTGGCGCGCAGCATTGGCGAGCTGGACGCGCTGATTGACGAGATCTTGCTGTCCAGCCGGCTGGACGCGGCGCAGCACAGCAGCGGCATCGACTTTGGCCCCATCGAGAGCGTAGACATGGTGGCGTTAGCCGCTGAAGAATGCGCACGGCTGGGCATTACTTTGCAAATAGAGCCGCACGCCGCAAGGGTACACGCCGCTGCCCCTGCCAACTTGGGCAGCGCGGCACATATCAATCCCCACGTTGCGGGGCAAGCCGCTGACACTGGTGCCGTGCTGGGCCTAACCCAAGCCACCACGCTTGCGCAAAATCTGCAAGTGCAGGGCGTGGCCCGTTTGCTGCGCCGCGCTGTGCGCAACTTGCTGGAAAACGCCAACCGCTACGGCAGCCCTGCGCACAGTGCAGAACTACAAGATCTTGTGGACAACACTTTGCACAACACATTGCATCATGCCGGTGTTGATGGCTTGTCTGTAAATCCCCACGAAGGTGCCGCAGTGCAGGCATCTGTACAGCTGACGGTGCGCGCCGTGCCCCATGGCACAGCGCCCACAGACGCGCGCGCTATGCCCATGGTGGAGCTGGAAGTATGCGACCGCGGCCCAGGTGTACCCGAGGCAGAGCGCGAAAAAATATTCGAGCCTTTCTACCGCAGCAGTAACGCCAGCGAGCGCGATGGCGGTGTGGGCCTGGGGCTGTCGCTGGTGCAGTCGATTGCACGCAGCCATGGCGGCAGCGTGCACTGCCTGCCCAGAGACGGCGGTGGAGCGTGCTTTGTGCTGCGGCTGGCGGTAGGCCCAGCGTGAATTAATCCACAAAACATTCGTTTTTGTAGCATTTGTCCTACTCAAATCATCCATTCAGAGGATGTTCACACGGCTTAAAGCGTTGCACAATACAACTGTACTGTCACACATTAAGCAATTAGGCGTACTTTTGGTGGGTAATCTTATGCAAAGTTACTCTCCTTTAGCGGCCACACTAGTCTCCCAACGACGTCCTTCCAAGGACTTTGACACGGTCACCCTCGGGTGACCGTTTTTTTTGGTGTCTTGGTTGGGTGTGTTGGTTTGTGTGCAGACGGTATTTCTGGAGAGCTGGACTCTGAGTAAACGTTTCCTTCGGAAAGCTGGACTCTGGGCTAACGGTATCTCCGGTAAGCTGGACTCTGGGGTAAAGGTATCTCCGATTGAGCTGGACTCGAGCCGGGCATCTCGCTGCAAAAATACTTCGCAAACACGCGCGAACTGCGGCCTTTGGCACGCTGCCTTCAACAACGCGCGCCTTGCTGCATATTTTTCATCGAGACGGACCCGACTCGTCACATTGTTCTTTGCGTGGGTTTAGGACAGCCCGTGCTTCGGTCAGATGCTAGCCTTGCAGCCTGTTTACTCTCCTGACCGCCCACCCGGATGCCCGCTCGTTCGCACGCTAGCGAGCCCGTAGGCAGGCTCAGGACTAACGGGTGGTTCGCACGAACGATGCTATTAATACCATAGCTGCTTGAGCAGGTTTTACCTGGGTTAGTGGCCCAAAACACTCTAAAAACAGGCCTCAGAATACGCCCAACGTGCCTTTACCTCAAATAATCTCACCAATCTAGTATTCGCGGCGCAGTGCAGGCCTTGGGGTTGCGCCCCGATCAGGGCGGCGGGCTCGAAGCGCGCAGCTTTTGGGGACAAGAAATTTAGATGTCTGAGCGCAGCGAGTTTCTAAATTTCCCCCAAAAGCGAGCACTGCAAAGCTTACCCCGAAGGGGGCCGCCGACCGGGGCGCAACCTCAGGGCCTGCACTGCGCCGCGAAGCCGCGAGGTCTAAGGAAAGACATCCTCGAGCCAATGAACGCACGCGAAACCGCCAAGCGGTGATGCAACGTGGTCGTGATGAAAATCTAAAGATGGGCGCGCGGTACAAAAGCTATCAAAACACAATCTCATTGCGTGCGTATTTTCGCAAGATTTTGCAGCATGACTTGCCTTATCGCCGCAGCTCACGATCTAGGAACATCAATCTTCAATCTAACTGCCCAAAAATATCAGACGTTTAATCTTCAAGCGATATAAATTATCCCTTAACAGCACGCCAACCCAGTAACGACCGCCATGGTTTAAGAATCGAATGACTTGGTGCACAATTGTTGGTTATGCATGCGCAGAAGGCTGCGCATAGATTGGACAAGGAGCCACCATGCACACAACCCGCTTACCATTTGCGTTTAATTTCAGTGGCCGCGCTAAACCCGTTGCAGCGGTTGCGCCACGCTGGCTGGCTGTGGTGGGCCTGGCTGCGATGTTGTGCGCAGGCACTGCCTTGGCCCGCGAGGGTGTGGAGGTGGGTGGCAATTCGAAATTTGCCAAATTTGTACCCGCGGACAAAGTAGAGCAGGCAGCCACCCAGCAGTACCAGCAGATGATGCAGGAGGCCGCGTCTAAAAACGCACTGGCGGCAGCCAACGACCCGCAGCTGGTGCGCCTGCGTGCTATTTCGCAAAAAATCATTCCCCACGCGATGGAGTGGAACCCGCGCGCCAAAGACTGGCAGTGGGAAGTTAACTTGATTAAAAGCGACCAGATCAACGCGTTTTGCATGCCCGCGGGCAAAATTGCTTTCTACACCGGTATTTTGCAGCAGCTTAAACTGACCGACAACGAAGTGGCCATCATCATGGGCCACGAGGTGGCGCACGCACTGCGCGAACATGCGCGCGAACGCATGGGTAAAAATGCGGCTACCAACGCTGGCATTTCGCTGGGCGCTAACTTGCTGGGGCTGGGCAATGTAGGCACATCGTTGGCCAGCATGGGCGGGCAGTTGATGGCGCTTCGGTTTGGCCGCGAAGACGAGTCTGAGGCCGACCTGGTGGGCATGGAGCTGGCCGCCCGCGCAGGGTATGACCCGCGTGCGGGTGTCACGCTGTGGCAAAAAATGGCCACAGCCAGCAAGGGCTCGCAGATCAAATTTTTAAGCACCCACCCCAGCGGGCCCAGCCGCATTAGCAACATCGAGGCCAATTTGCCCAAGGTGATGCCGCTGTACACGCGCGCAGGTGGCAAATAAAACCTAGGGTGTATTGCGCGTCAGGCGTGGCGATTCAAAAGTAGTTTTAGAGCACTATTTTTATGCTTAATCGACCATTAACCTAGGTAAATACTGCCCAAACAGCTATTAAATTAATAGCTGTTTGGGTTGCGCTCAGTGTTTTCCTGCATTCAAGTGCGCTGCAGGCGGCCGACTACACAGGCGCGCGGTTGTTTGGGCTGACGACGCCTTAAGCCTGCGGCTTCACAGCGTGCATGAACTTCTGCATAAACCACCTACAGCCCATCCCAAAATAAGTGCCTGCCAGTTAACTCCGTTCGGCTAGAAGTTGTTTTAGGAACAGCTACACATCAACCAAGCGCTTTCAGCCCGTGCTGTCCTAACCACGCCAGCATTTGCGGCCACAGCTGCACGCCCACGGACGATCGGTAGTAGCCCATGTGGCCAATCTCGGCCACCCCTAAGCCTTGCGGCATCAGGTTGATCGCCTCAACTTGCGCGTTGCGGTAGCCTTTAAAAAACGCATCCCGCGAGGCAGGTGGTGCCCACAGGTCGTCGGTGCTCACTACGGCAGCAATGGGAATACGCACCTCTTCAAACCGGGCCGTGATGGTGCGCGCTTTGGGCGCAGGGTCGTCAAAAAAGTAATGCGGGTGGGCGCACCAGCGCTTCCAGTCGCGGTACACGCCCAGCGGGATGTCCTCGCCCATACCAAACTTGCTCATCGGATGGTAGCCATAGATGCGTGTAGTGATAGGGCCGACCAAGTTCCACATAGCCCAGGCGCGGTAGCGCTCTGGCCGTGGCATCCAGCCATGCCAGCCCGACCCTGTGCCGCAGATATAGGCCGCCTGCAGTACATGGGGCTGCGGCAGCTGGCCGATAGCGTGCCCGCCCAGGCTGTGCCCTACCAGCCACACTTTGCCGCGTTGGGCCGCATAGTCCACGGCAGCGGCCAGGTCGTAGCGCGACCAGTCGGCGTAGTCCATCTCAAAACCCTTAAGCGAGCCTTGTTTGGAGTCGCCAATGCCGCGGTAATCGGTGGTAACGACGTTGATGCCGCGGCTTTGCGCGTACTGCGCAAACTTGGCATAAAACCAGCGCGGCACCGCAGTGGCCGCGGCCACCACGATGAACTGATCGCCCGGCGCAGCAAAATGGCTGGCGGTCAGCGCATAGCCATCGGCAGCCAGCCATTGAAGCGTGTGCACGGCAGGGGTTGCGGGCGATGCAGGTGACGCCAGTGCAGGTGATAACGATGCAGGTGACGACGGGGCGGGCGTTGTAGAAGTAGTCATCTGCAAAGTATAGCATTCACTAGACCAGTCGGTTTAGTTAGACCATGGCGTGAAAATAAAAGAAACTGCATTTGTTATGATTGAACGGGTATGCCCCAAGTCAATCAACCTGTCCCCCATGCAACCGAGCAAGACACCCGCAGCCGCATACTGGCTGCAGCGCAGCGTTTGTTTCGCAAGCGCGGCTACCATGCCACGGGTTTAAACGATATTCTGCTGCTGGCCGATGCGCCCAAGGGCTCGATGTACCACCACTTTCCGGGCGGCAAAGAGGCTATTGGCGTGTGTGTAATTGAAGACATTACCCGCAGCCTGGTGGCGCTGCTGGCAGGTAGCCGCGCCCGCAGCACCCAGGCATTGGTCACCCAGGTAGGCGGCCAGCTCACGGTAGTGATGGAAAAAACCCATTACGAAATTTGTGCCCTGTTCTCGGCTTTTGCCATTGAACATAAAACGTCTCCCGCGCTGGGCCAAGCGGTAGGCCGCGCCTACGCCCAGCTGGCGGCGCTGGTGCAGCAACGCCTGCAAGCTGACGGGCTTGGTGTGCGTGCGGCGAAAGACTTGGCTTTAACGGTCACTGCGCTGCTGGAAGGCGGCTCTTTGCTGTCGCAAGCGCAGCAAAACAGCAGCGCTTTCCGTTTGTGTGTGAAACAAGCCAGTGCTCTGTGTAAGGCTGCGGCGCTGGGCCGCTGATTACCCGCGTGTGCGGGCCAGATACCGCTTGCGCCAAAAAATAATGACCAGCGTAACTGCCACTGCTACCATGGCCGCCAACGCCCACCAAAACCCCGACGGGGTGTGGATAAACGGCATGAATTCAAAGTTCATGCCGAAAAACCCGGTAATCAAATTGAGCGGTAAAAACACAGCAGTCACCGCGGTCAGCGTGCGCATGATGCTGTTGGTGCGGTTGCTTTGCGCGCCAAAGTGAATTTGCACCGCGGTCTCGGCGGATTGTTCCAGCTTGCGCACATGGTGCACCACGCGCTCGATATGCTCAATCACATCGCGGCTGCGGGCCACCAGGTTATCGCGCTCGCTGCGTGCGGCGCTGGTATCGGCTAACGGCTGCTCTTGCAATGTGTCCAGCCATTCCTGAATGGCGTCGCGTTGCTCGTCGCACAGGTCTTCCAGCGTGTGCAGCTCGTTGCGCACCGACAGCAGGGCGCGCCAGTTCACATTGCGCGTGCTGGGGTTGAGCAGCTCGGTTTGCCAATGGTCGATTTGGGTGGTCAGCGTTTTGCGCAGCTCCAGGTAGCTGTCCACCATGGTGTTGACCATGCGCAGCGCAAGGTCGGCAGGCGATGTGGGGCGGCGGCCAGGGGACTCCACGGTGGCGCGTCGCGTAAAGTCGTCTGCGGTGCCGCAGCTGTCGCCATGCACGGTGACCAGCAAGTGGTCGTACAGCAAAAAACCCACTGGCACAGTGGCCACTTGGGTCAAGATGGTGTGCGGGGATTTTTTGGGTAAAAGTGCACCGGGAGCGGCGGCTGGAGCCTGCGCGGCTGTTGCGGTTGAGGTTGCGGTTAAGGCTGCCGCAGCCGGTGTGTCGCCTGCTGCACAGGCCAGTGGGTTTTTCACCAAGCGGCGAAAAATCACCACGTCGTAGTCACTGGTGTAGTCGTAGTGGCTGGGGTGCTGCGCGTTGGTAAAGTCCTGCTGGTGCAGGTCAATCACCGGTGCAACACCCAGGCGCTGCAGTTGCGCCTGAAAGCTGGCGAAGTCTTTTTCCAGCTCTGCGCGCGTGGCTATCCACCATACAAAGCCTTGGGCAGGCAATGCATCGGGCAGCGCATCCAAGCGCTGGGTGCTGTCGGCGGTGAATAAATAGTAAGCCACGCTGGTGGGAAGTAAATAAGTAGGTGGATGGACGTGCAGACGCTATTTTAAACCCTGTTTTTAGGGCTTTTGATGCTCTAACCCAAGTAAAACCTGCTCAAGCAGCTATTAAAATTATAGTAATGCATGTCATGTAGGTGTGGCTTGCAGCAGCGTGGCCGCGTCGATGGCAAAGTAGGTGAGGATGCCGTCAGCCCCTGCACGTTTAAAGGCTAGCAGGCTTTCCATCATCACCGCGTCATGCTCGAGCCAGCCGTTGTGCGCTGCGGCCTTGAGCATGGCGTACTCGCCGCTGACCTGGTAGGCAAAGGTGGGCACTTTAAATTCGTCTTTCACACGGCGCACAATATCCAGGTACGGCATGCCGGGCTTGACCATCACCATGTCGGCACCCTCGGCGATGTCCAGGGCTACTTCGCGCAGGGCTTCGTCACTGTTGCCGGGGTCCATTTGGTAGACTTTTTTGTCGGCTTTGCCCAGGTGGGCGGCGCTGCCTACGGCGTCGCGGAAGGGTCCATAAAACGCGCTGGCGTATTTGGCGCTGTAGGCCATGATGCGGGTGTGCACGAATCCACTAGCTTCCAGCGCGGCGCGAATTGCGCCAATGCGTCCGTCCATCATGTCGCTGGGGGCAACAATGTCAACGCCCGCCTGGGCTTGCACCAAAGCTTGCTTGACCAGCAGCGCTACGGTGGCGTCGTTGATGATGTAGCTGGCCTCGTCCAGCACGCCGTCTTGGCCATGCGAGGTGTAGGGGTCTAGCGCTACGTCGGTCATGATGCCCAGCTGGGGATAGTGTTTTTTAAGCTCGCGCACGCAACGCGGAATCAAACCATCGGGGTTCCAGGCTTCTTGGCCGTCAGGCGTTTTCAGCGCGCTGTCGATCACCGGGAACAACGCCATGGCCGGAATGCCCAGCTGCACGCATTGCGCTGCCACGGGCAGCAGATTGTCGATGCTCAAGCGTTGCACGCTGGGCATTGATTTGACATCTTGGCGCTGGTGAGTGCCATCCAAAATAAACACTGGGTAAATCAGGTCGTGCGCAGTCAGCGCGTGCTCGCGTACCAAGTTGCGGGTAAAAGCATCGCGGCGCAGGCGGCGCGGGCGGTTTGCTGGGTAGCTGGCAAACGGGTAGTGTGTGGACGGATTGCGGGCAGAAGTCATGCAAGCGATTGTGCCGCAATAGCCGCACCAGTAACACTAGCAGTCAAGGGCCACCGCGGTGCGTCGCGTCAGTATAGTGAAAGGCACTACAGTGTTAACCAGCATGCTTACCAAGCTAAGCAGTCACTTCGGAGACTCTATTGCAATTGGTTATAACTAATAGCATAGTGCAACAAAATTTCAACTTGAAATCAACCCCGCGCTTTGTTAAATTACGCAGTGAGCGGTTCGCCGCTTCCCGCTTTTCCTCCCTGAGCGGGTGCCTCAATGTGTGACAGCAAAAAAGGCTTTCCCGCCCCAGACTAGTCTGGGGCTTTTTTTTGGGCATCCAGACTAGTCTGGGGTTTTTTTTGGCGTCCAGACTAGTCTGGGGCTTTTTTTTGGACATCCAGACTAGGCCGGATTTTTGGGCAGCCTTGTTAAGGCTTTTTGACCCAGCTTGGCATACACTTTGCCCATGCTCTGGATCAAAGCCTTTCACATTATTTTTGTCACCAGCTGGTTTGCTGGTTTGTTTTACTTGCCGCGCATTTTCGTCAATCTGGCGCAGGTGCAGGCCAACTTAACCGACACCAACCCCAACGAGCGCCTGCGCCTGCTGCTGATGGCGCGCAAGCTGATGCGTTTTATGACGCTCTTGGCGGTGCCCGCAATGGCATTGGGCCTGTGGCTGTGGCTGGGCTATGGTATTGGCAAGGGCGCTCTGTGGATGCATGCCAAGCTGTTGGTGGTGGTGCTGGCGCTGGGCTACCACCATGCCTGCGGTGTGCTACTGCGCAAGTTCGAGCGTGACGCCAACACGCGCAGCCATGTGTGGTACCGCTGGTTTAACGAGGCCCCAGTACTGCTGCTGACTGCTGCCGTAGTTTTGGTGATTGTCAAGCCGTTTTAAAGTAAAGCGCTCGCTGTATTTTGGCCCCCCGCAATCCTACCCACCACAGCCGCCACCGCACTACGCACCGTAGCACGCACCGTAGCACGCACCGCAGCAGTGCTACCCTGCTGGCGCTGCTGTGTGTGCTGGTGGTGGTGTATGCCAGCCTGTACCCATTTACCCAGTGGCGCGACCAAGGCCTGGGACCGTTTGATTTTCTGGCTGCGCCGTGGCCACGCTACTGGAGCAAGTTTGACACTGCCGCCAACTGGATGGGGTACGTACCGCTGGGATTTTTAGCCACCCTGGCGCTATTGCGCAGCACCGTACTGCCCCAGCCGGTGCTATTGGCCACACTGTCGCTGGCCGCGCTGTCGCTGTCCATGGAGGCCTTGCAAACTTATCTGCCGCAGCGTGTACCTGCTTTGTCTGACTGGCTACTGAACGTCGTGGGCGCGTTGACAGGCGCCTGGCTGGCTGATGCACTGGAAAAACTGGGCGTGATCGACCATTGGAGCCGTTTTCGCACGCGCTGGTTTGTGCGCGATGCGCGCCCGCATTTGGTGCTGCTGGCCACTTGGCCTGTGGCGCTGCTGTTCCCGCCCGCAGTGGCGCTGTCGCTAGGCCAGGTTTTTGAGCGGACAGAGGCAGCGCTGGCGCAGATGCTGGATGGCACGCCGTTTTTGGAATGGCTGCCACTGCGCGCTGTGGAGCTGCAGCCCATGACGGCCATGGGCGAGGTGGTATGTGTTGCACTGGGATTGTTGATCCCTTGCCTGCTGGGCTATGCCGCCACCAAATCCGCTGCAAAACGCGCCGTGGTGTGGCTGCTGGTAGGCACTGCAGCCGTGCTGGCCAGCACGTTGTCAGCCGCGTTGAGTTACGGGCCCGACAACGCCTGGGAATGGCTGTCTGGCCCAGTGCAAGCAGGCTTGGTCACCGGTGGCGTGATGGCTGCTGCGTGCGTGCTGCTGCAGCCGCGCGCTGCGCTGGCAATGCTGCTGCTGGCACTGGTGTGGCAGCTTGGCCTGATCAACACCGTGCCCAGCACACCGTATTTTTCGCAAACTCTGCAAGACTGGGAGCAAGGCCGGTTTATCCGCTTTCATGGCCTGGCGCAGTGGCTAGGCTGGGCCTGGCCGTATGCCGCGCTGTGGGTGACCATCAATCGGTTGTCGCAACGCGGTGGCGACGTGCTGTAGCAAACGGCTGTTATAGCGCGGCCTTAACCCGCGCAGCCGCCAACGGTACACATTACCCACACAGCGGCGACAGTGCGGTAGGGCGATAAAATCCAATACATGCAATCTACCCGACCCAGCACCTCTGTGCCAGACGCCACTACTCCAGACAGCGCAGCGCCCGTCAGCGACAGTTACTTTCAGCGCCACATCTTTTTTTGCACCAATAAAAGAGACGACGGCCGCGCAGCGTGTGGCGACCACCACGCTGACAAAGCTGCCAAGCATTGCAAAAACGCTGTCAAAGCCGCAGGCATCAACGGCCCCGGCAAAGTACGCGTCAACCAAGCTGGCTGCCTGGACCGCTGCGACGCTGGCCCCGTGTGCGTGGTGTACCCCGACGCCGTGTGGTACACCTATGTAGACCACAGCGACATTGACGAGATCGTGCAGTCGCACTTGAAAGATGGTGTGATTGTCGAGCGCCTGCGCACGCCAGCGTATTTGGGTTCTTAGCGGCTATCGTTTGTGCATGACCTGCTGACTGCCCATGAACACACACACTGAAAAACTGCAGCTTGCGGGCTGTGCTGGTGTGATTGAAGCACTGCGTGACCAGCCTGGTGCCTCTGCACAGCACCCCAGCCCGCGCGGCGTGGCCATCATTACGCATCCGCACCCGCTGTTTGGCGGCACTATGGACAACAAAGTCGTGCAAACCTTGGCGCGTGCCTGCGTGCAAGCTGGCTGGACGGTAGTGCGGTTTAACTTTCGCGGTGTGGGGGGCAGCAGCGGCGTGTACGACGAGGGCCTCGCCGAGGCAGACGACCTGCGCCAAGTGATTGAGCAGACCTGCGCTGCGGGCACACCGCTGTGCCTGGCCGGGTTTTCGTTTGGCACGTTTGTCGCGTCGCAAGTTCTAGAGTTTGCCGCACAGCGCAATGCGTTGGAGAAAATTATTTTTGTGGGCACGGCCGCGTCGCGCTTTAGCGTAGCGGCCATAGCACCTGCGCTGCACGAGCGTACCTTGGTTATTCATGGCGAGCAAGACGACACCGTGCCGCTGGCCAGCGTGATGGACTGGGCGCGGCCCCAGCAACTGCCTGTTACCGTCGTACCCGCAGGCGGGCATTTTTTTCATGGACAATTGCTACTGCTGAAATATCTGGCGTTGCGGCATTTGATGGCGCAGCCTGCGGCAGAACTTTAGACGCACAAGTCGAACGCATGGTGCCCCAGCACAGCGTCGCCTGCGTGCGGTGCACGTATGCAAATTGTCTGCAGTGCCTGCCAGATACCGCCCAGCTTACTTTTTTAATTTATAAATAATCACTATGCAATTTTTATCCCCAGCCTCCCAGTCGCGCCTGTGCACCGTGGGTTTGGCATTGGCACTGACCGCGCTGCCCACCTTGCCCGTTATCGCGCAAAAAGCTACACCACCCGCGGCTACTGCGGCTAAATCTACAGCGTCTGCCGCCGCCGCCAACACTGCCGCTAGCGCCACAGCACCTGGCAACACCACCCTACCCCAGCCACCCGAGATAGCTGCCCGCGCTTATTTGCTGGTGGACTTGTCCTCTGGCCAGACCCTGGCGGCCAAAGACGCTGACAGCCCGGTAGAGCCTGCCTCGCTGACCAAGCTGATGACTGGCTACCTGGTGTTTGACGCGCTGCGCGCTAAAAAAATTGACTTGAAGCAAACACTGCCCGTGAGCGAACGCGCCTGGAAGATGCCCGGCTCGCGCATGTTTATCGACCCCAAGATGAAGGTGCCTGTAGAAGACCTGATCAAAGGCATGATTGTGCAGTCCGGCAACGACGCCACCATGGCACTGGCCGAGGGTGTGGGCGGCACGGCAGAACGTTTTGTGCAGCTGATGAACGAGCAGGCAAAAGCCATGGGTTTGACCAAAACCAGCTTTAAAAACCCCGAGGGTTTGACCGAGCCGGGCCACACGACCACCGCCCGCGACCTGGCCACATTGGCCACGCGCATCATGAATGAATTTCCTGAGTACACGCCGTTTTATGCGATTAAAAAGTACCGCATGGAAGGCACGCCCGTGGCCAACGATACTAACCGCAACTTGCTATTGTTCCGCGATCCGACGGTAGATGGTTTAAAAACTGGCCACACCGAAGCCGCAGGCTATTGCCTGATCGCCACGGCCAAGCGCGACGTGCCCAATGTAGGCCCACGCCGCCTGCTCAGCATTGTGCTGGGCACCGCCAGCGAGAACGCGCGCGCCAATGAAAGCCAAAAATTGCTCAACTGGGGCTACACCGCGTTCGATGCGGTTAAGCTGTTTGACGCAGGCCAGGCCGCTGCCACGCCCAAGGTGTGGAAGGGCCAGGCATCGCTGGCCAAGCTGGGCAGCACCACGCCGCTGATCGTGGCGGTACCCGCAGGCAGCGCTGGCAAAATCACCACCCAAATCGAGCGGCCCGAGCCCTTGGTAGCCCCCATCAAGCTAGGCCAGCGCGTGGGCACCCTGAAGGTCAGCGTAGCAGGCCAGCCGTTTGCCGACTTGCCACTGGTGGCGCTGGAAGCGGTAGACCAAGCCGGCTGGTTTGGCCGGTCTTGGGATGCTATGCGGTTGTGGATTCAGTAGAGCTGTACGCTATTGATCGCATAGCTGGTTGAGCAGATTTTACTTGGGTTACTGGCCTGTTTTTCTATTAAAAATGCCGTTTGAAGTGTGTTTTTGGCTGTTTTTTAGGGTGTTTTTTTGCGTTGTTTGTTTCGCGTTGATTAGGTCGTTGTTCTAGGACGCGCCCGGTTGTGGCCTAGGCCTATTGCCACCCGACACCACGGGCCTTCGGCAAGCATCTCCAGTACTCAAAATGGGGGAAATTTAGAAACTCGCTGCGCTCAGACATCTAAATTTCTTATCCCCATTTTTCCGTGCTTCGAGCCCGGGGCTCGAATCGGTGGCGACAGGGCTGCGCC
>JANNCO010000223.1:0-3179 GCA_031386655.1 Polaromonas sp.
CCCGTGTTTCGGTCATGGGCTTGATGCGATTAGCAGTTTTTAGCAGCCCGCGATTCGGTTAGGTGCAATTGGGGTCAGAGCAAAATTTCGTTCTTGTTTGGTGTCGCGCCGGGTGCAGAAGCTTCCTGAATTTTGATCTGACCCCAAATGCTGGCGGGCACTACCAGTAGCGCGCCACCTACGTTACGAATCAGAAACCAAGCCAGAACACAAACCTCAGCCCACTACAAGCGCGCTGCTGTGGCGTAGCCCTGTCGCCACCAATTCGAACTTCGGGCTCGAGGAACGCAAATGCAGGGGATCAGAAATTTAGATGTTTGAGCGCAAAGCGCGAGTTTCTAAATTTCCCCCGGAATGCGTACCGCAGATGCTTGCCCGCAGGGCCCGTGGTTCGGGTGGCGATAGGGCTACGCTACAGCAGTGCGCGTGCTAGAACAACGAACTTGGTAGAGCGCTAAAAGTGCAATATATGCGTCGTTCAAACCACTTCAAACGGCATTTTTAACAACAAAATAGGCCACTAACCCAAATAAATCCTGCTTAAGCAGCTACGCAATCAATAGCAAAGTACATTAACGCTCCGCCGCATGCTGCCAAGCTTTAGAAGCACCAGCTGCGTCGTCGCGCTGCTGCGCCAGCTTGGCCAGTGCCCGCCAGGCGCTGCGCAGTAAGCTGTCGTCTTTCAGATCTTGCGTGGCCAGTGTCAGCAGTTGCTGCGCTTTGCCCCATAGCTCGCGGTGCATGCAGGCCATGCCGGCCAGGTATTGCAAACGGCCATCGTTAGGAAACTGGCGTTGGGCAGATTCTATTTGGCCTAGCCATGCGGTATCGATGGTGCCCAGCGTGGCCTCTAGCGCACGCACCAAGCGGGTTTGTGCGGTGTCGCCCAGTGTGGGGTAGTTGTTCCAGTGGGGTTGCAGCCACTGGCGGGCGCGATCTTGCTGGCCGGCGGCGTCGGGGTTGCCGGCAGACACGTTGACCAGGCGCTGGGCGGCGTGGGTGGCTATCTCGGGCTGGGCACGCTCGGCAGTACTCAGGCTGTCCCAGGCGCGCATCAGTTGCTGGGCGTCGTGCGCATCGGTTAGCGTGTGGGTGACCAGGCTGCGCACCATGCTGGCGGCGGCGGTGGCCGAGAAAGCGCCGTGCTTGGCCAGCAGGCGGGCGGTGTCTAGCGCAGTGCTGTTGTTGCGTGCCACGCGGGCGGCGCGCAGTTTGAGGCGCAGGGCCAGGGTGCGGCGCTGGGAGCCTTGGGGTAGCAGCGCCAGGCGGCTTAAGGCGGCTTGTGGGTCGCGGTCGTGCAGTGCCCAATTGGCAGCGCGCAGGTGCGCACCTTCGTGCACATGGGCGGCGCTTTTGGGCAGGTCGATGGCCAGCGCGGCTTGCAGTTGCACGTCGCGCGTGGTGGGGTCTTGTAGCGACTGGGCAGCCTCGGCAGCAATCAGATGGGCCATGGCTTTGACCTCACTGGTTTGCGGCACGTTGCCGCCCAGTGCTGCGGCATGCAAAGCCGAGGTCTCGGCCAGCTTGCGGGCGCGGCTAAAGCGGCCGGCCAGCAGATTGGCCAGCGCGTCGCGCAGTTCGCTGTGCATGGCGCGCTCGCGCTGGGCAGTGCGCCATGCCTTGGCCTGCGTTGGCAAATTGAGCAGGGCAGCCACCGCGCTGAGTGCCAGGTGCACCAGCAAAAAAGCCGCAGACAGCAGCAGCAGCACCAGGTTCAGCGACATATCTACCCGGTGCGGCGGCCAAAACAGCGTGACGGTACCCGTAGACTGCGCGGCAAACAGCGCGACGCCCACTGCCGCAGCAAAAATTGCCAGTAACCAAAGTGCGCTGCGCATTTTTTTCTATCGGCCTGCCGCGGCAGTGGCCAGCGCGGCCAGCGTGTCGTCTACACGGGGCACCTCGGTAGCTTTGAGTTGCGATTGAATTTGTAGCACCAAGCCTTGTGCCTGCGCTGTGTTGCGAGCGGTGGCGTCAAAATAGCGCGACAGGCTGGTAGCCGCCTGTTGCAGGTCGGCGCGGCTGGCGTCAGACTGGCGGGCCAGCAGGCCCAGGCGGGCATTCAGGATTTTCAGCTTCAAGTTTTCCCGCACAAAAAAGCTTTGCTCGGGCGACAACAGCGCTGCCTCGGGTGCGTCAACGCGGCTTACGCGCACCAAGCCGCGCGCTTCATCGCGCACCGCGCCCGCAATGGTTTGCAGCCACTGAGGCCACTGCGCGGCGGGGCTGGCGTCGTCTGCACCGGCAGCACCGCTAGCAGATTTTGCGGCAGATTTGGCCACAGGGCTTTTGGCCAGTGCGGCTTTAACGGCAGCATTGCCGCTGGACTGCGCCACCGCGTTGGCCAGTGGCAGGTCGTCCACCATGCGGGCCAGTTCGTCCAGTTTGACCAGCAGGCCAGGCGTGTCGGACAGGGTGGCGGCTTTGATGCGTTCGGTGTCTTTGGCAATGGCGCGCTGCAGCGGTGCCAAGCGCGGCTGGGCGGCGCGGGCAATGCGCTGGTCTGCTGCGCGCAATGCCGCCAGCAGCGGCTCGGCCGTGCCGGTCAGGCTGGCTTGCTGCTGGGCCAGGCGAACGGCAGAGTCGATGTCAACCACTAGATTTTCGTCTCGCGAACGCGACATGCTGGTCATCAGTTCTTCCAGCTGGCTGCGCTGCAAGGCTACTTCGCTCAGTTTGGCTTCGATCACGCTTTGGCGCACAGAGGTTTCGCGCACGCTGTCTTGGGCTGATTTGGCCAGCGTTTTGGCCTCGACCGACTGGGTGCTGGTGTCCAGGCTTTGGCGCGCCAAAGTTTCTTGAATATTCCCGAGTTTTAACCATAATAGGCCGCTAGACAGTATAGATACTGCGCAAGCAGCTATTAAAAACGCAGTAAGCCTATGGGGCCGCGGGGCGACATAGCGCTGCACTGCCGGTGCGTGGCTGGGGTCGGGTAAATTAGGGGACGCAGTCATAGCATAGATTTTAATGACTGCACCACGTCTGCGATGCCGGGGCGTGACGTGCAAACAACAGCAAAGCCTGCGGCGCGTGCTGTATGGGCGATTCGCTCGTGCGTAGCCACGCAGCGGGCTTGGCCCCACGCAGGTTGATCTGCAGCTTGATTGCGCCCTGAATCGCCCTCACGCCTGCTTGGTGCTGCCCCTTGCGCAGGCGTTGCCGCTGCGATAGCCGGT
>JANNCO010000239.1:0-2035 GCA_031386655.1 Polaromonas sp.
AGTAGATATCTTACAAGCAAAAGCTTGGCTTGTTCAAGACTCAAACCAGCTGCGCGCTTTGGATCGAGTAGTACAGCAACCCCAATGAATTTGACTGGTACGCCGGTCCTGAAATCTTTGTATTTGCCGCCTTTGTCGTGACCAGTTGCAAACCGTTCATTTACCTCACTATCACTATCGACTGCAACAAATACTGCAACGAATTGCTCGACCTCGCCGCCAAAATCTCTTCGATCAAAATGATGGGCTAACGTATCTTCAAGCCAGACTCCTACATCACCGACTAAACGACCTACTTCTTCTGCTGTTACGCATGTGGCACGAATTCGCATAAAAATTATTTTAAAATTTTATTACCAGGTGGAAGATTGAAATTAGTCAACATGTAGCCCAGCAAACGTATTTTTTCCTGCACCAATACTTGGAACGTCGATCCCGTCGTTTCTGGAACCATGCGCACATTCAAGGAATTTAGATAGCTCTGAGTGTAGCGATGATCTGGGTCAATAGACGTTCCAATCTTCCATGTATCCCCAGCATTTAAATGCATGTCGATTCCTGGAGTACGAACATTGGGGTACATCCCATCTCTTTGAGCGACCAAAGCATATTGATACTCCTGTGGCCCTGCATCATCAGTCCGCGTGATCAAGCGATCTAAGGCAACAAATCCGCGATTTGTTCTGCGATCTAGGGTTTCTGGATCAAGTGGGTCGTTAACTGGAGCAGAATTTAAACCACGTGAACCTGCTCCTCGCGACAACTGATTAAACAAATACCCATAAGCCGCCGTCTTCGCACCATTCTCAAACTTACCGCCTCCAATTACGGAGCCGACACCACCGGCTACGACGGTAGCCGCAAACTGCGCCACACCAGTTCCCCAGCTCTCAGTCGCATTAGTCGCAAATTTGCCAAATACCGCAGCTACGGCACCCTGCCCGCAGTTGCCACCACCGGCGGCGGCGCTGACGCAACCCGCAGCAGCGTGTGCCCAGTAGCTGCCACCACCTAAACTTCCAGCGGCCTGGAATGCTCCAGACGATAGAGCAGCCACCCCGCCAGTGTTGAACGCATCCCAGTCGCTTGCGCCATAGGCCTTGGCCAATCCTGCTTGCCCCCCGCCATTGCAGGCAGCTACCGCATATCCGCAGAAAATAGACAACCCTGAAATTACTGCACTCTTTAGCTGATACCCGCCCGAGCCTTGCAAGAAGTTAAATACTGCGTGGTAGCCTTTTGAGCCAAATGGCGCGCCAAGGATGGCCCCGCCTACGCGGTCTCCGTGGCTGTTGAAGGCTTTAAACGGGTTCTTAAAGAAGCCCCGCAGACTGAAATACCCACTCGGATCCGTCAAATTCAGCGGATTGTTCATCACATAGGCATACCGGTTGTAGCTTTGCAAACTACCGGGGGCTTGGATGAAGGGATCCGCACTCATCATCCTGCCCACCAGCGGGTCATACACGCGCCCGTTCATGTGGATGATGCCCATCTCGTCTAAGTGCTCGTGTTCGGTGTAGCCGCGGTCGGTGGTCAGGCCTACCAGGCTGTCGGTCACGTCGGCTTGGTCATTGGTGTTGCGCCGCTTGCCCCAGGGGTCGAAGGCCAGGCGTTCAATGACTTGGCTGGTGGTGCCATCGGTGATGGCCGCCACAGAGCCCAGGGGGTCGTGGTGCAGGTAGCGCAGGCTGGCTGTTTGGGTGCTGCCGGGCACTTGGCTGCTGCCGGCGCTTAAGGTGCCGGATCGGCTAACTTGCAGGGCAAACACCATGCCGCCTGCGGACAGATAGTGTTTGTACTCGGTGATGCCGTTGGTTTTGACTTCTTTCTCGTAACTCAGGCCTTGGTTGTCTTCGCCGTTGAAGTACCAGGTGGTGCCCGCGCCAGCTTTAAGCGCTGCGGGGGCACTGGCTGAGAGGGCTACTACCTGCATCACGCGCTGGTGTTCGGGGCCGTAGACGAACGTGAGGGTGCGGTCGGAGCTGGTGCTGGCGGTACCCGTGGCGGCGTTGTTGGTGAAGACTTTGCACTG
>JANNCO010000262.1:0-5139 GCA_031386655.1 Polaromonas sp.
CCCCATTTTGAGTACTGGAGATGCTTGGCCGTTGCGCCCGTGGCGTCGGGTGGCAAAAGGCCTAGGCCACAGCCGGTCGCGTTCCAGAACAACGAACTCGGTCAAAGTTATACAGCGCCAGTAGCTTTAATAAATTGAATACTTCAAAAGCTGTAAAACCTACCCAGCAGCTACATACCGGTCCGCTCTGGCCGCAGCAAAAACGTAAGGCATGTTGGTTTCCATCAGGTCAACAGGCCGTGCGCCTTGCAACCAATCATTAGGCTGAACAAACCAAGCCGCTAAAGTCCAGCTGTCTAGCACATCAGCCAGTTCAGTCATAATTTTGCGCACGTCTTGCCTGATCGACATGTCACCAGGCTCAAACTGAAACATCGGTATCCAAGCATGGCTTTGCCACTGAAAACTGAAAATTTCACGCGACACAATCTGTTTTGTCAGGTCGACAAAATTGCCTTTGTTGGTATCTTCCATCAACAACGCCAGTTTGTCCGCACGGGCCGCTCCACCGCAGGTTTGGTAGGCACACAGCATGGCGTCAAAGCCTTGGTCGTTTGACATACTGGTCAAAGGAACTTTGATAAGGCCTTGCATGGTGTTCATCACGTGTGACGCACTGTCGTCAAAGCATCATGCAGCTGCCGCAACGCTGCCACGCAGTCCAAAACACTCGTTTTGGTCGACTTACTCGAATGCTCCCATAACGGCTCTGGCGTTTTGCCAAGTTCGTCGCTGACACTGTTTTCTAGCCGCACCAACACCGCATGAAACAGCACGTCCCATTCATCAGGTGTCATGTTGGAAGATGGAACGCTTTGTGCAGGTTGGGGCTGGGTATGCGCTTGTGCATGCGGCATTGAATAGAACTGAGGCTGAGGCTCGGGTTCATACAAGGGCTGGTGCACAGCGTTGGGCGTATATTGACTGCGAAACGAGTTAAGTACCAAATTCATCGCATACTTTACATGCGGACTGGGGGTGACAGTCAATCTGACCATGGAAAGACCTCTTTAGTAAAAACTGTGGCATATGGCAACAGCTCTATTAAAAAGTTCCTGGCTCGCATAGTCTGTGCGGTTTCGCACATAGTACAAATTGTCACTACTTAAATACAAAGTTTCTAGAAACGAAACGCTATGGTTCTAATAGCTGCTTGAGCAGTTTTTACCTAGGTTAGCAGCCTGTTTTGCACTTAAATGGTTCAAATTGCAGTTTTTAACGTCGCCCGCATTGGCAAGCAGCGCAACAACAACTACTCTTCTACAACAACTCTTCTAAAACTACTCTTCCACCACCACTCTTCTATAGCAGCTGCGCGTAAGTTTTTTGGTCTGCTGCATAGCAGCCGCAGGCGGCACGCTCTAGCCCTTTGCGGTCCAGTACAGTAATCTTGCCGCGGCTGTAGCTGATCAGACCGCTACCTTGCATGGTGCGTGCTGCCGCCGTAATGCCTACGCGCCGCACGCCCAGCATGTAGGCTAAAAATTCTTGCGTTACATCAAAGCTGTTGGAATTTGATCTGTCCTGGCTCATCAGCAGCCAGCGCGCCAGGCGCGGGCCAATCAGGTGAAACCGCACACACGCGGCTGATTCGGCCAGCTGCGCCATCAGCACGTACAGGTAGCGGTTCAGCTGGTTTTGCAGCGCGGGGCTGGCCGCCAGCTCTGCCTTGAAAGCCTTGGTGTCTATGCGCAAAGCCGTGCCCGCCCCTTGCACCAGGGCATGCAGCGGGGCTGTGGCCACACCCAGCGCCAGCTGCACCCCCAGCATGCCTTCACTGCCCACCATGCCCACCTCTACGCCCGGGCTGCCCTTAACTACAGCAATCAGCGATATAAAACCTTCGGTAGGAAAGTACACATACTTAGTAGGCTTGCCTGGCTCGCACAGCACTTCGGCCAGATGCAGGTCGACGCTGTCGCATGCGGCGATAAAGCGCAGCCTGTCCTTGCGGGGCAGCAATTGAATAAGGTGGTTTGACGGGGGGGTCATAAAGGCTCTCTGATGCGCTGCTGCCCCTCAGGTTGAGGGAATGAGCCACGGCCCTGCTGCAATAGACAAGTTATCTACGCAATCTTGATCGATAGTGAAACTGTATAGGATTTGCGCTGGCAATACTGTGTGCCACCGCACATAGTGTTTATTTAATCCACATTAGCGCCTGTGGACTACAAACGTGCTTTGCGAAAGCAGCATGGCTTCCATTAGATAGCCATTAAGTAGTAGCGTTATCTGGCAATTTTCTCGGGTAGCAACCGGTCGTATTCTTTTTTTACCACGGCATAGCATTCACAGCTGCGTTTTTCCAGGCCGGGCCTGTCCAACACGCTGATGCGGCCCCGGTTGTAACGAATAAGGCCCGCTTTTTGCAGCTTGGCTGCCGCCTCGGTCACGCCCTCGCGGCGTACGCCCAGCATGTTGGCTATCAGCTCTTGCGTCATCACCAGTTTGTTGTCGTTCAGCCTGTCCAGGCTGAGCAACAGCCAGCGGCACAACTGCTGGTCTAGCGAATGGTGGCGGTTGCACACGGCGGTTTGTGACATTTGCGTAATCAGCGCTTGGGTGTAACGCAGCAGCAGGTGCAGCACAGGGCCGCCCTTGTCAAATTCGTCTTTCATGGCGCTGGCTTTAAGGCGAAAACCGTGCCCCGCGCTTTGCACCACCGCACGGCTGGGTGTTGACCCGCCGCCCATAAACAGCGACACCCCCACCAGCCCTTCGTTGCCCACTACGGCAATTTCAGCCGAGGCACCGTTTTCCATCACATACAACAGCGACACGATAGAGGTGGTGGGAAAATAAATATGGCTAAGTGTTTTGCCCGACTCGTACAACACCTGCCCCAGCGGCATGTCCACTTGCTCTAGCAAAGGTTGCCAGCGCTGCCACTGCTCCCCCGCCAGGGCAGCTAATAAGTGATTTTTTCTAGGGTTATCGGGCATGGGTGGCGTGCAGCGGGTAGGTTGGGCAGAAAATGCAGCCGGGCAGAAAAACTACTACTAAGTGACAGCAAAAACGTAACTATAAACATTTACAGCGCCATCGTATGTACGCTAACGCACATAGCGTACGGATGGCTCATGCTTGATGCGCGCATCGCATACTGCGATGGCTAAAACTACGCAGCCATGCGCTAGTAGCCTTAAAAAAAGCACGTTTCATGCTATGCCTGTACTATTGATTCAATAGCTGCTTGAGCAGGTTTTACCTGGGCTAACCGCCTAAAATGTATAAAAAAACAGCCTGCCAATGCTGTTTCTATACTTACCCGAAGTACTTACCCGCTTGTGTGCGCAGTACTACCCAGCAGCGCCACCACATCCGCTAAAGAGCCTACTTCTAGCGTGGGCTTTGTGTCTTCATAGGGCCACAGCTTTTCTTCGCGGTTCAGCCACACCGCTTGCATGCCCGCATTGAGTGCGCCCACCACATCCAGTGCAGCGTCGTCGCCTATGTGCAGTACTTCGTGCGGCTGCACATCTACAGCACCCGCTGCGGCGATAAAGATGTGTGGGTCGGGCTTGCTTTTGCCAAATTCTTTGGCGCTGATGTTGGCCGTAAAAAAATGGGCCAGGCCAATCACATCCAGCTGCGCATTGCCGTTGGACAGCGACACCAACGGGTAGCGCGCAGCCATGGCTGCCAGGGCGGGCAGCGCATCACCATACAGCACCACGCGGTTGCGTGCGGCAAAAAACACGTCGTAGGCCGGGTCGGCCAGCAGTGGGTTGTCGCCTGCACGTACCAGTGCCAGGCGGATAGATTCTTTGCGCATGGCGCCCAGGTCGTGGCGCAGCTGGGGCTGCTGCACTAGCAGTACGTCAGCTACGTGCTGGCGTATCTCGCGCAGCGCAGCGGGCGACGCCAACAGCTCAGCCGTCATAGGCGCGTGCTGGCCTAGCCAGTGCAGCAGGTCTTTTTCAGCCTGCTCGATCACCGGCCATATGGGCCACAGCGTGTCGTCCAGGTCCAGGGATATTGCTTTAATGCGTGAAATGTTGATCATAAGTACAGCAAAATACAGCTCTAGAGAATACACCATGGCATTTAAAAAAGAACCACCCTACACCCACGGCCAAACCGGCCAGTTCAACAGCCGCACCGCCATACTGCTATGCAACCTGGGCACCCCCGACGAGGCCACGGCCCCTGCAGTACGCCGCTACTTGGCAGAGTTTTTGTCAGACCACCGCGTGGTCGAGATTCCCAAGCCTATTTGGTGGCTTATTTTGCACGGCATTATTCTGCGGTTGCGGCCCGCCAAGTCGGCCGCAAAATACGCCAGCATTTGGACCGCTGAAGGATCACCGCTGAAAGTGTGGAGCGAAAAACAAGCTAAGCTGCTGCAAGGCACCCTGGGCGAGCAAGGCCACAAGGTGCAGGTACGCCTGGGCATGCGCTACGCTAACCCTAGCATGCGCAGCCAGCTGGACGCACTGAAAGCTGAGGGGTTTAACCGTATTTTGATACTGCCCATGTACCCGCAGTACAGCGGCACCACCACCGCCAGTGTGTTTGACGCGGTGTACACCTGGGCCGCCAAAGTGCGCCGTATTCCCGAGCTGCGCTTTGTCAACAACTACCACGACGACGCTGGCTACATCAACGCCCTGGCTGCCCGCATTACCGGCTACTGGCAGCAGCACGGCAAGCCCGACACATTGGTGATGAGCTTTCATGGCGTACCCGAGCGCACCCTGATGCTGGGCGACACCTACCACTGCGAATGCTATAAAACTGCCCGCCTGGTAGGCGAAAAATTGGGGCTTGGTAAAGACCAATTGAAAGTGACCTTTCAGTCCCGCTTTGGCAAAGCCAAATGGCTGGAACCCTATACCGAACCCACGCTGATCGCCATGGCCAAGGCCGGTGTGAAACGCGTTGACGTGATTTGCCCTGGATTCACCGTGGACTGCCTGGAAACACTGGAAGAAATGGGCATGGAAGGCAAAGAAGCTTTTCTGCACGCAGGTGAGGGAGAAAAAGCTGGCATAGACGGCCGCAGCTACCACTACATACCCTGTTTAAACGACAGCACAGCCTGGGTGCAAGCCTTGGGCCACATAGCGCTACAGCACTTAAGCGGCTGGGACACGCACAGTGGGTTGGACACAGCCGAGCTGGCGTTGCAACGCACGC
>JANNCO010000270.1:0-4643 GCA_031386655.1 Polaromonas sp.
AATTTAGATGTTTGAGCCGCAGGCGAGTTTCTAAATTTCCCCCATTTTGAGTACTGGAGATGCTTGCCGAAGGCCCGTGGTGTCGGGTGGCAAAAGGCCTAGGCCACAGCCGGTCGCGTTCTAAGACAACGAACCAGATACAAAGCAAACGCAACATAAAAACACCCTAAAACACACTCCAAACGCCATTTTTAATAGCAAAACAAGCCACTAACCCAAGTAAATCCTGCTCGACCAGCTATGAAATTAATAGTAAATGCCATCACACCGCATACACATGCAACAGCGCATTACGCGTGGTGGCGCTTTGCAGTTGACCTAACCACCAGGCCAGTGCCTTGCCAGTGGGCGCGTTGCGCGCGGGTACGCGCCAACCGTAGCTTAGCTTGGCCACACGCTGCGCCTGTGCAGTGCGCTTGACCACCAAACGGCCAGTGTTGATAAAAGGTTGCGCCATGCACAACGGCAAAAATCCGCAGCCCAGCCCACGCAGTTGCGCGTCCAGCTTGCTTTGCATGTCCTGCACAGTCAGCACCCGCTGGCCAGGCAGCAAGCCTACAGTCAGCGTAGGGCCGCGGCGTGCGCTGTCGGCCACCGCTACGGCGCGGTGCAGGGCTATTTGCGCGTCTTGCACGGGTTCGGGCAGCGCTGCCAGCGGGTGGTGCGCTGCTACGGCAAATACAAACGGCACATCGCCCAGCGGCTTGCTCACCATGCTGGGGTGGGCTGACGACTCGTTCACGCTGCCAATCGTCAAGTCGACCAAACCGCTTTCCAGTGCCTCCCAACTGCCCGACAAGTTTTCGGTACGCAGCTTTAGCTGGGTAGGTGGGTTCAGTGCAAAAAACGCTTCGCACAGCTCCATCACCGTGCGCTGCGATATCAGGCCGCCCACAGCAATAGTCAACTGCGGCTCCCAGCCTGTGGCTACACGTTTGACACGCTGGGCCACGGCGTCCAGCTCGTTCAAAATGCGTTCAGCCTCGCGTACCAGCTCTTGGCCTGCATCGGTCAGCGTAGCTTTGCGCGCGCTGCGGTCAAACAGCAGTACGTCCAGGCCGTCTTCCATTTGCCGTACCCGGTAGGTCAGGGCGCTGGGCACCACGCCCAGTTTGCGGGCTGCGGCTGCCAGCGAGCCTTCTTGCGCCACAGCTTGCAGCATGCGCAATGCGTCGGGGGTGATCAGGTCAGCAGTGTTCATGTGCATAGTTCAAATAATTTGCATCTAATCAACAAAAATAGACGATTGATTTGATGCCTGTTTGATTCTACATTTAATCCATACAAACCGTGCAGCCAGTTTTCTACCAGCCTTGCACATTTTGAAAAGGAGTTTGTTAATGTTGACTTTACGCAAATCGCAAGACCGCGGCTACGCCGACCATGGCTGGCTTAAAAGCTACCATTCATTCAGTTTTGCAGGCTACCACGACGCGGCCCACATGGGTTGGGGCAACCTGCGGGTGATCAACGAAGACCGCATTGCACCCGGTAAAGGTTTTGGCACGCATGGGCATAAAGACATGGAGATCATCTCCTATGTATTAAGCGGCTCTATTGGCCACAAAGACAACGCAGGCAACGCCGCCAGCATTCCGCCCGGCGATGTGCAGCGCATGAGCGCGGGCAAAGGTATTTTGCACAGCGAGTTTAACCATGCACCAAAAGACGAAACACATTTTTTGCAAATTTGGATTGAGCCCAATGTGTTGGGCATAGCGCCCGGGTACGAGCAAAAAACCTTTATAACGCCTGAAAAACGCGGCGCACTGCGCTTGGTCGCCAGTAATGATGGCGCACAGGGCAGCGTCACTATCCATGCAGATGCAAAAATGTACGCTGGACTGTTTGACGGCGCCGAGACAGCGCACATGCCGCTGAACCCTGCGCGCAAAGCCTATGTGCAAGTAGTGCGTGGCCAGTTAACTGTCAACGGTCAAACGCTGCAGGGCGGCGATGCTGCCAAGCTGGAAGGTGAGAGCGCTTTAACGCTAGCGCAAGGCCAGGATGCAGAAGTCATTGTGTTTGATTTGGCAGCTTAAATTTTTGTCCAACAGGGCCTTGCACAGCCAAGGCCCTGGGCATGCATTTGCACCCCTCTATTTTAGAAAGGACACCACCATGTGCGGATCAGAACTTCATAGCCTGCGCAGCATAAAAGCTGTGATTCCTACGCCCTACCATCCGTTTGACAGCCATTCTGGTGCTTTCATGCTGCGCGCCGATCTGGCCGACATCAGCCCGTTTATTGGCACCGACTCGTTTACTATGCCGCAGCCGTTTTTTGGGCCTCACCCGCATGCCGGTATGAGCGCAGTCACATTGATGTTGCCCGAATCAGTGGGTGGATTAATCAACCGCGACAGCTTGGGCGACCACAGCACCATCCACCCAGGCGACTTGCACTGGCTTCAAGCGGGCCGCGGCATGGTGCACGAAGAAGTGCCCAGCCAACCCGGCAAAGCCGCGCAGGGTTTTCAAGTCTTTGTCAATTTAAGTGCAGTCCATAAACAGTCTGAGCCTGTGACTTTTCGTGTCAACAGCGCTGACATACCTGTGGTGCAAGTTGAAGGCGGCAGTGTGCGCGTAGTGGCGGGCCACTATGCCGGCCAATCGTCACCCATCAGCCACCATGCACGCTGGCTAACGCAGGTAACTATGCTGGATGTCACCTTGCAGGCGGACGCTACGCTGAACCTTCCTGTCAAAGTGGGCGACAACGCATTTTTTGTCATTCGTTCAGGGTCTTTTAGTGCTCTAGGGCTCGTAGATACTGCTCAAGCAGCTATTATTTTTGCAGCAGATGGTGCGATAGCGCAACTGCGGGCTGGTAACCAAAATTTGCGCGGCGTGTTCTTTTGTGGCACACCGATAGCCGAGCCGATGTTTCCCAAAGGCCCTTTCATGGGCAATACCGCGCACGATGTGGCACAGTACGCCGCTAGGTTTCAGCGCGGTGAGATGGGCGCATTGGCCAAGTCTGTATAGCTATGTATTCACACGGATTGCCAATGCAATCTATTTGTTTTTTCTAACGCCAACCAAGGAGTATTTTCATGGCAAAAATAGCAGTTGTATACCACTCAGGATATGGTCACACGCAGCGCGTGGCCGAATTTGTCGCCAAGGGCGCAGGTGCCGATATGGTGGTCATTGATGCCAACGGCGACCTCACCGATGCGCAGTGGGCCACGCTGGACGCGGCCGATGCCATCATCATGGGTTCACCCACTTACATGGGCATGGCCAGCTGGCAGTTTAAAAAGTTTGCCGATGCGAGCAGTAAAAAATGGTTCACCAGCGCCTGGAAAGATAAAGTGGCCGGCGGCTTTACCTGCTCGGCCAGCTACAGCGGCGACAAACTGTCCACCTTGCAATACTTCATCACTTTGTCCATGCAGCAGGCCATGATTTGGGTGGGCCAACCTGCCTTGCCCGGCGCAGACATCAACCGCATTGGTTCTAACAGCGGTGTGATGGCCCAATGCGGCCCCAACGACCCTGCCGAGAAGATCCCCCAAGGTGATTTGGACACTGCAGAGGCTTATGGCAAGCGCATAGCGCAAGTCGCTACCAAGTTACGTGGATAGCACGCAGCAGCTTACTTGGCAGATTACACAAACATGACCAGGCCTGTTGCACCATGACACCTACCCGCTACTCGTCTATCGCGGTAGGTTTTCATTGGCTGCTGGCATTGCTTATTGTGTGCAGTTTGGGTGTGGGCTGGTACATGGTCGAGCTGCCAGTTTCAGTGCAAAGGCTTAAGCTGTACAACTGGCACAAGTGGGCAGGGGTGAGCATACTTGCATTGTCTGCCGCGCGTTTGCTGTGGCGTTTGTGGCATCCTGCCCCTGCATTGCCCAGCACGATGCCCGCTTGGCAGCGCATCGCGTCCCACACCTCACACGGTTTGTTATATGCGCTGTTTTTTGCCATACCTTTGTTGGGTTGGGCTTACAGTTCTGCGGCTGGTTTCCCCATCGTTTGGTTTGGTATCGTGCCGCTACCCGACTGGGTGCCGCGCAGCCGGGAATTGGCAGAAACGTTGAAACCCTGGCACGGCTGGCTGGCCTACACGCTGGCCAGCATCGTAGCGGTGCACATCGCTGCTGCTTTCAAACACCTTTGGGTAGACAAAGACCAAGTGATGGTGCGTATGGCGCCGTGGCTGGTTAAGTGATGCAACTGCACATCTTTTATTTTTCCATCATCAACCCATTTATGCATATGCAATCATCTCGTACCACCACTATTTCGATAGCCATAGCCGTAGCCGTAGCCATAGCCGCGGCTTGCGCAGCCAGTGCAGTGCAGGCGCAATCTTCGGGTGGTGCCAAACCAGCTGCCAAGCCAACCGCCAGCCAACCCGAGGCGGTTAAACCAGCGCCTGGAACCGTCACGCCCGCAGTGACACCTGCAGCCACGCCTGCATCCAGCCAAAAACTCGTGCTAGCCCAAAGCAGCGTGGGTTTTGTCAGCCGACAGATGGGTGTGCCGGTACAAGGCAAGTTCACACGCTTTGAAGTTCAAAGCAACTTTGATCCCAAAAAGCCAGAAACTGGCAAAGTGAGCTTGACGATTGACCTGACCAGCGCAGACATTGGCAATCCTGAAACCGAAGTAGAGCTAAAAAAACCAGG
>JANNCO010000294.1:0-11286 GCA_031386655.1 Polaromonas sp.
CGACAGCGTGCTGCCTGTGGTGCCGATGTTCCATGTGAACGCATGGGGCATTCCGTACAGCGCGGCGCTGACCGGCTGCAAGCTGGTGTTCCCCGGCCCGGCGCTGGATGGCAAGTCGATTTATGAACTGCTGGAGACCGAGAAAGTGACCTATGCTGCGGGCGTTCCCACCGTATGGCAAATGCTGCTGGGCCATATGAAGCCTGCAGGCTTGAAATTTAGCACTTTAAAACGCACCGTGATTGGTGGCAGCGCATGCCCGCCCGCGATGATTCATGCCTTTCAAGAAGACTATGGCGTTGAAGTACTGCATGCGTGGGGCATGACCGAGATGTCGCCGCTGGGCACGCTGTGCACGCTAAAGAACAAGCACTTGGCGCTGCCCAAAGACGAGCAGATGAAAATCCGCCTCAAGCAAGGCCGCGCCATCTATGGCGTAGACATGAAAATTGTGGATGCCGATGGCAAGGCACAGCCCCACGATGGCAAAGCCTATGGCGACCTGCTGGTTAAAGGCCCGTGGGTAGTGCGCGAGTATTTCAAAGGCGAAGGCGGCAACCCCTTGACGCCCGATGGCTGGTTTCCCACGGGTGACGTAGCCACGATTGACGCCGATGGTTTTATGCAGATCACCGACCGCAGCAAAGACGTTATCAAATCAGGCGGCGAGTGGATCAGCTCGATCGATATTGAAAACATTGCCATGTCACACCCGGCTGTTTTAATGGCAGCGTGCGTGGGCATGCCGCACCCCAAGTGGGACGAGCGGCCGATTGTGGCGGTGGTCAAACGCCCCGGCATGGACGTAACGCGCGATGAGCTCATTAAATTTTTCGATGGTAAAACCGCTAAATGGCAAATACCTGACGACGTGGTGTTTGTCGATGCCATTCCTCTAGGCGCTACTGGCAAGATGCAAAAAATGAAATTACGCGAGCAACTAAGTAACTACAAATTGCCCGCCTAGATAAACATACCAATCCCTACAGACTGAACCCCCAGTTTTAGTCACAAAAGAGATAGGCATTACGGGCAATCACCTAGTTCTCGTGTCGGCTTTGTCCGGTACTCTTTGCGTTGTATGTTTACGTAACTTGTCCATAACATGTTCGTGTGCACATAGGTCTTATTCTTTTGGAGATTCTCATGAAATTTGCTTTGAAATCTGTAGCAACTGGTGCCATGATGGCCGCTGCTTTTGGCGCTTTTGCGCAAAAAGGCGAAACTGTCAAAATCGCTTTTATCGACCCACTGTCTGGCCCTTTTGCCAACGTGGGCCAAAACCAGTTGAAAAGCTGGCAGTTTGCCGCTGAAAAAGTCAGCGCCAAGAATGCAGCTGGCGTGAAGCTGGAAGTTGTCGGCTTTGACAACAAAGGCTCACCACAAGAGAGTTTGAACTCGGTCAAGGCTGCGATTGACCAAGGCTTTCGCTACGTTACCCAGGGCAACGGCTCGGGTGCAGCGCTTGCAATCAGCGACGCAGTGTCCAAGCACAACGAGCGTAACCCCGGCAAAGAAGTTATCTTTTTAAACTACGCTGCAGTCGACCCTGCACTGACCAACGAGAAGTGCAGCTACTGGCACTTTCGCCTAGACGCTGACACCACCATGAAGATGGAGGCATTGTCCACCTTCATGAAAGACCAGCCCAAGATCAAGAGCGTGTATTTGCTCAACCAGAATTATTCCCACGGCCAGCAAGTTGCCAAGTTTTTTAAAGAGGGCATGGCCCGCAAGCGCCCAGACGTCAAGATTGCGGGTGAAGACCTGCACCCCCTAGGCCAGGTCAAAGACTTTGCCCCTTACGTTGCCAAAATCAAGCAGTCAGGTGCTGACACCATCGTCACCGGCAACTGGGGTGCAGACTTGACCTTGTTTGTCAAAGCGCTCAACGATGCGGGCTTAAAACTTCCTATCTACGCCTACTACGCGGGCGTCACAGGTACACCCACCGCGCTGGCAGCAGGCGGTGAGATGGAGGTCTATCAAATCTCTTACGGTCACAGCAACTACACTGGCGAGATGGGCCAAATGATGGCCGACTACAAAAAGAAATTTAACGACGACTACTACACCTTTGCCACCTACAACGGTTCAGTCATGTTGACTGAAGCGATTGCCAAGGCCAAGTCGTCAGACCCCGTCAAAGTGGCAGCGGCCATGAGCGGCATTACCTTTAAAGGTGCTAATGGCGAGAACAGCATGCGCAAGAACGACCATCAATTGCAGCAGCAATTGTTCATCAGCAAATGGCAAAAAGTTGACGCTAAAAATGCGTACAGCGTAGAAAATACGGGCTACACGTTTGCTCCAGTTAAAGCCATTGACGCCTACATTGCCAGCACGCCGACCAGCTGTGCAATGAAAAAGCCTACCTAAAAGGGTTTCTACTGCCCGGCAGCACTTTTTTGCTTTGATAAACTATAAAAAAGCCGGGCTAGCCCGGCTTTTTGCTACAGAATAAGAAACTTAGTTCTTAAAAGATTCAGCGCATGGAGTTTTTCACTATTTCACTGCTCAACGGCATCAGCTACGGCTTGCTGCTGTTTATGCTCAGTTCAGGGTTGACGCTGATTTTCAGCATGATGGGCGTGCTCAATTTTGCGCACGCTTCGTTTTATATGTTGGGTGCATATTTCGCCTACAGTGTGACAGTGCTGGTTGGTTTTTGGCCTGCGCTGATCGTTGCGCCTTTGTTGGTAGGTTTGCTGGGTGCAGGGTTTGAAAAATATTGCCTGCGCCGCGTGCACAAGTTTGGCCATGTCCCTGAGCTGTTGATTACCTTTGGCCTGAGCTACATTATTTTGGAGCTAGTACAACTGGTGTGGGGCCGCGGATCGCTGGATTACCGCGTACCTGCTGCATTGGACGGGCCACTGTTTACGATTTATGGCACGCAGTTTCCCATGTACCGCGGCTTCATGATGGCTGTGGCCATTGTCATGCTGATCAGTGTGTGGCTGCTGCTTACGCGCACGCGCATTGGTTTGGTGATTCAAGCGGCTTTGAGCCACCCCGAGACGGTCGAGTCGTTGGGCCATAACGTGCCACGCGTGTTTATGCTGGTGTTCGGCGGCGGGGCTGCGCTGGCGGGTTTGGCGGGCGTCATTGGCGGCAATGCTTTTGTTACTGAGCCGGGCATGGCTGCTACCGTGGGCTCAGTTATTTTTGTAGTAGTGGTGGTAGGCGGCATGGGGTCGCTGCCTGGCGCGTTTTTAGCATCGCTATTGATTGGTGTGGTGCAAACTTTTGCAGTGGGTATTGATTCATCGCTGATGGGCGGCCTGAATGCAGTAGGAGCCAGCATTACATCAGAGACTTTTGGCTATGCGCTGTTCAAACTGAAAATCAGCCAGGTAGCCCCCATTTTGCCGTACCTGTTTTTAGTCTTAATTTTAATCTTCCGGCCACGTGGCTTGATGGGCACGCGCGAGGGTTAGGCCATGGCTAAAACAGTCTACGAATTCAAACCACTCAATGTAGGACGATGGCTGGTATGGAGCCTATACGCTCTGATATTAATAGCTGTTCCAGCATTATTTACGTCTAGTTTGAGCCATACCATGCTCAGCCAGATGGGCATTGCCATCATTGTGTGCCTAAGCTACAACATGCTGCTGGGGCAAGGCGGTATGCTCAGTTTTGGCCATGCAGTGTATTCGGGTATGGGCTCGTTTTTAGCCATACATACGCTTAACTTGGCGTCCTCTGGTGCATTCAATATTCCTGTCAGCCTGATACCTATCATCGGTGGGTTGGCAGGGCTGTTGGTAGCTGTTATTTTGGGCTACGTTACCACCAAAAAAGCGGGCACTACGTTCGGCATGATTACCTTGGGTGTGGGTGAGCTGGTGTGGGCCAGCTCGCTGATGTTTCCAGAATTTTTTGGCGGCGAGGGCGGCGTAAGTGGTAACCGCGTGACGGGCAGCAAGCCTTTGGGCATTACGTTTGGCCCGCAAATTCAGCTGTACTACTTGATTGCGCTGTACACCTTTATTTGCACTGCGCTGATGTTTGCTTTTACCCGTACACCGCTGGGCCGCATGCTCAACGCTGTGCGCGACAACCCCGAGCGGGTAGAGTTTGTTGGCTACGACACGCAAAAGGTGCGTTACATCGCGTTTATTACGGCAGGATTTTTCGCGGGTATATCGGGTGGTTTAGCCGCGCTCAATTTCGAAATTGTCACCTCCGAGGTGGTCAGCGGTTACCGGTCAGGTGCCTATCTGCTGTTTACCTTCTTGGGTGGTGCTACCTTTTTCTTCGGCCCGATTTTGGGTGCAATTTTGATGGTGCTGGCTTTTGTGCTGCTGTCTGAGCTGACCAAGGCTTGGCTGCTGTATTTAGGCTTGATCTTTCTGTTTATGGTCATGTACGCTCCCGGCGGCATAGCATCGCTGATCATGATGAACCTGCGGGTGGCATCGTTTGGATTGTTGCGCAAGCTATGGGTAAGCTATTTGGCCTTGGCGGTCACTGCCTTGGTGGCGCTTTTGGGCGCTGCCGCCATGATAGAGATGGTGTACCACCTGCAGCTGAATGCTGCGCTGGGGCCAGACATGAATTTCATGGGTATGCCGTTGAATGCCAGGGGCATAAACAGCTGGTTTGGCGCGGGCTTTGTGCTGTTGACAGGCATTGGTTTATTTGAATTGTGCCGCCGCCAGTACCTGCGGGAGTGGGGCGAGATTCAGCAAGACATTGAAAAAGAAATCAAACGCAGGGAGGCACTGCTATGACAAGTGCCACAACAGGTCGTGTGGAGCAAGCCGGCCATTCAGGGCCCTCAAATTTTGCACTTGAGCTTAAAGATCTGCGCAAGAGTTTTGGCAAAACCGAGATCATCCGCGGTGTAAACCTGGCAGTCAATGCAGGCGAACGTATTGCCATCATTGGGCCTAATGGCGCAGGCAAATCAACCCTGTTCAACCTGATCAGCGGGCGCTTTGAGCCTACATCGGGCGACATACTTTTAAACGGTGCGCGCTTAAATGGTAAAAAACCATTTGAGATCAACCGCATGGGACTGTCGCGCAGTTTCCAGATCACCAATATTTTTCCCAAGCTCAGCGTGTTTGAAAACCTGCGCTGCGGTGTGCTGTGGAGCCTGGGCTACAAGTACAGCATGTTCAAATTTTTGGCTAATTTAGACGATGCCAATGACCGCGCTGATGAACTGATGGAGATGATCAAACTGGATAAAAAGCGCGATGTGCTGGCGATGAACCTGACCTATGCAGAGCAGCGCGCGCTGGAAATCGGCATCACCATTGCAGGTGGGGCCAACGTGATTTTGCTCGACGAGCCCACAGCGGGTATGAGCAAGTCTGAGACCAGCCGGTTCATCAATCTGATCAAAAGTGTGACGGTGGGCAAAACCTTGCTGACGGTAGAGCACGACATGGGCGTGGTGTTTGGCCTGGCCGACAAAATTGCGGTGGTGGTGTATGGAGAGGTGCTGGCGTTTGACACGCCTGATGCGGTGCGTGCCAACGCCAAAGTGCAAGAGGCCTACCTTGGCTCGCACATTGCGGATGCGCAAGGAGGCGAAAAATGAGCCCCCACGTTCAGCACTGCGTGTCTTCACTGCCCCAACTATCCACGCAGATTGGGGAGCTGTCCTCCTTGGGACGGCCCTACGGAGCCCACTAAATGTCAAAACTACTAACTGTTGAAAACCTGCACGGCTACTATGGCAAAAGCCATGTGCTGCACGGCGTCAATTTTGACGTGAATGTCGGCGAGATTGTGGCGCTGCTGGGGCGCAATGGGTCGGGCCGCAGCACGACGGCCAAAGCCATCATGGGTTTGGTGGACTGCACTGGTTCCATGCTGTGGAAAGACCAGCAAATTACAGGCAAAAAAGCCTATGAGGTAGCGCACCTGGGCATTGGGTATGTGCCTGAGAACCGCGATATTTTTCCTACGCTGACAGTGCACCAAAACCTGATGCTAGGTCAAAAACGTGGCGCTAAAAACCCGCGCTGGGGATTTGACGATATGTACAACATGTTTCCACGCCTTAAAGAGCGCCAGCATACCGAGGCTGGCGTGATGAGCGGCGGTGAGCAGCAAATGCTGACCCTGTGCCGCACTCTGATGGGCGACCCCGACTTGATCATCATCGATGAGCCTACCGAGGGCCTGGCCCCCAAAATTGTTGAGCTGGTGGCGCAGTACCTGCAAGAGCTGAAAAAACGCGGCGTCTCGGTGCTGCTGATTGAGCAAAAACTCACCATTGCCATGGCTATATCAGACCGTGCTTTGGTTATGGGGCATGGCAGCATTGTGTTTCACGGCACGCCAGACAGCTTGCGGGCGGACGCCTACATACGTAAGGAATGGTTGGAGGTTTAAAATTTATAGTTTGTTATCACTATAAATTCTATAGCTGCTTGAGCAGGTTTTACCTGGGTTATAAGCCTAAAAGCTTATATTTTTCTACCCTCCAGCACGTACAAAGTAGCCTGCGTGACATATAGAGTGCATCGGCATTTGAATATTGCTTAAAATACTAAATAGAACGGTCGTGCTTTTTAGCGCTTTGCTGCACACTATCGGCTCTTACCGCACAGTTAAATTTTTCTTCACAACACTCTAAAGGACTCCCATGACGGCAGAGTACAAAGCCCACGGCGACGTGGCAGTCATCACACTGAACAACCCTCCGGTCAACGGCCTAGGGCTGGCCACGCGCACTGCTTTTGCAGCCGCGCTGTCTAAAGCGCAACTGGATAGCAAGATCAAAGCCATTGTTGTGGCGGGTGCTGGCAAAGCCTTCTCGGGTGGTGCCGACATTAAAGAATTTGGCTCGCCCAAGTCGCTGCAAGAGCCTAACTTGCTTAGCCTGATCGCTGCTTGCGAAAATTCGCCCAAAGTCATAGTAGCTGCCGTGCACACTACCTGTATGGGCGGCGGGCTAGAACTGGCGCTGGGCTGCCATTACCGTGTGATGGCCCCCGGCTGCAATGTGGCGCTGCCTGAGGTCAAGCTGGGCTTGATTCCCGGTGCAGGCGGCACGCAGCGACTGCCGCGTGTGCTGGGAGTAGAGGCCGCTTTGAACATGATCGTTAGCGGCGAACCCGTTAAAAGCGAAATGCTGGCTATGTTGCCCGGGCAAAAGCTGATTGACAAAATAGCCAAGTCGCCAGAGTCGCTGATGGACGAGGCCATCGCCATGGCGCGCGAGAAAGCGGCTGCACACGTCAAAGACAAAACTCCACTGCCGCTGGTGCGCAATCTGCTTTGCCGCCACCCGCTGGGCGATGCATACTTTCAGTTCGCCCGCAACATGGTCAAAGGCATGAGCAAAAACTACCCTGCACCTGCCAAGTGCGTCGACGCGGTAGAGGCGGCCACTAAAAACAAGTTTGACGCTGGTATGGCCATTGAGCGCGAGATTTTTATTAATCTGATGTGGACACCAGAGTGCCGTGCGCTGCGACATTTATTTATTGCCGAGCGCGCCGCCAGCAAGATACCGGACGTGCCAGAAGATACGCCCAAGCGTGACATCAAATCCATCGCCGTGATTGGCGCAGGCACCATGGGCGGCGGCATCAGCATGAACTTTTTGAACGCGGGCATCCCCGTCAAAATGCTGGAGATGAAGCAAGACGCACTAGACCGCGGTGTGGCCACCATTCGTAAAAACTACGAAGCGCAAGTTGCCAAAGGCAAGCTAAAGCAAGCCGTGTACGACCAGCGCATGGCCATGCTGTCCACCACGCTGAGCTATGACGATTTGAAAGACGCAGACATGGTGATCGAAGCCGTGTTTGAAGAGATGGGCGTGAAAGAAAAAGTGTTTACCCAGCTGGACAAAGTGATGAAGAAAGGCGCTATTTTGGCGTCAAACACCTCCACGCTGGACATGGACCAAATTGCAAGCTTCACCAAGCGACCACAAGATGTGATTGGCACCCACTTTTTCAGCCCAGCCAACGTGATGAAGCTGTTGGAAGTAGTGCGCGGTAAAAAGACTGCTAAAGACGTGCTGGCTACCGTGATGGCACTGGGCAAGAAGATCAAGAAAACCTCGGTGGTCAGCGGCGTGTGCGACGGCTTTATCGGCAACCGCATGATAGAGCAATACAGCCGCCAGGCGGGCTTCTTGCTGGAAGAAGGCGCTAGCGTGCAGCAGATCGACAAGGCGGTTGAAAAGTTTGGTTTTGCCATGGGCCCGTTCCGCATGGGTGACTTGGCCGGTAACGACATTGGCTGGGCCATTCGCAAGCGCCGTTACCAGGAAAAGCCAAAAATGAAGTACAGCAAAACGGCTGACCTGCTGTGCGAGCTGGGCCGCTACGGCCAAAAAACCGGCGCAGGCTGGTACGACTATGTGCCCGGCAAGCGCGATGCACTGGTGTCTGACGTGGTCACACAAATGATCGACAAGCACCGCAAAACCATTGGCTTAGCCCCACGCAAAATCAGCGACGAAGAAATTGTGCAGCGCTTGGTATTCTCGTTAGTCAACGAAGCCGCGCATATTTTGGAAGAAGGCATTGCCAGCAAAGCGGGCGACATCGATATGGTGTACTTAACAGGCTACGGCTTCCCCATCTACCGTGGCGGCCCGATGCATTACGCAGACCAGTTGGGATTGTTCAACGTGTGCATGGCGATGAACAGCTTTGCCAAAAACCCGAACGACGATGCCGAGTTTTGGAAGCCCGCACCGCTGTTGGCACGCTTGGCATCTGAAGGTAAAACTTTCAGCCCTGCTAGCTAAATATTGACCCTAGTTTTGGAGAATTCAACATGACATCCGCCGTAATCGTATCGACCGCCCGCACGCCACTAGCCAAAAGCTGGAAGGGCGCTTTCAACATGACCCACGGCGCAACTTTAGGTGGCCACGCCGTCAAGCATGCCATCCAACGTGCCGGTATCGAAGCCGCCGAGGTAGACGACGTCATCATGGGCTGCGCCAACCCCGAGGGCGCAACTGGCAACAACATCGCCCGCCAAATCGCGCTGATGGCTGATTGCCCGATCACTGTGTCGGGCATGACTGTGAACCGTTTTTGTTCATCTGGCTTGCAAACCATCGCACTGGCCGCGCAGCGCATCATCGCGGGCGAGGGCGATGTGTATGTGGCCGGTGGTGTGGAGAGCATCAGCTGCGTGCAGCAAGAGATGAACATGCACATGATTTCCGACCCGGCGCTGGTTAAAAAGAAGCCTGAGATTTACTGGAACATGCTGCAAACCGCTGAGCAGGTAGCCAAGCGCTACCACATGGGCCGTGACGCCATGGACGAATACGGTGCAGCCAGCCAGCAAAAAGCCTGCGCCGCACAAGCTGCGGGCAAGTTTACTGACGAAATTGCGCCCATCACCGTCAAAGCCGGTGTAGCCGACAAAGTGATGGGCCTGATGACCAAAGAAGTGACCGTGAGCGCAGACGAAGGCTTGCGAGAAGGCACCACCAAAGAAGGCATTAGCAGCATCAAACCCGCCATCCCCGGCGGCGTAGTGTCCGCTGGCAATGCCAGCCAGTTCAGCGACGGTGCAGGCGCGTGTGTAGTGATGAGCGAAGCGCTGGCCAGCAAGCGTGGCTTAAAGCCCTTAGGCCGCTTTTTAGGCTTTGCGGTAGCAGGCTGCGAGCCTGATGAGATGGGCATTGGCCCCGTGTTTGCCGTGCCTAAAGTATTAAAGCGCTTGGGCCTAACGGTCAAAGACATCGACCTGTGGGAGCTGAACGAAGCCTTTGCCGTGCAGGTGCTGTACAGCGCACAAAAACTCGGCATTCCGATGGACCGCTTGAACGTGAACGGCGGCGCAATTGCAGTTGGCCACCCCTACGGCGTCAGCGGTCAGCGATTGACAGGCCACGCCCTCATCGAAGGCAAGCGCCGTGGTGCCAAGCTGGTGTGCGTGACGATGTGTATTGGTGGTGGTATGGGTGCGGCTGGGGTTTTTGAAGTACTTTAGCTTTTAGAATACTGCGTTATGAAGTCCGTCCCTGAAATACTAAAGGCATTAAGCCATGAGCATGTAGCCTTTGTTTTAGTGGGTGGATTTGCTGTGCAGTTGCATGGTTTTATTCGGTCTACACTGGATATTGATCTTGTTTTGTCTATGGATGACGACAATTTGAGTAAATTTATCGAAGTCGGTAAACGTTTTGGATTGGCACCTGTCATTCCAGTTTCTATTGACTCACTTAAAAACGCAGCCCAGATTGAAATATGGCATAGAGAAAAAGGAATGCTGGCGTTTGGGTTAAGAGAGCCTGGGATTGCTGGCAGTGTGATAGATGTGCTGGTGCGCTCCGATGTCCCCTACGAGCGCTTGGCTGCTGATGCTTCATTGATGACCTTGTTTGGAGTGAATGTGGCAGTTGCATCGATCGATCATTTGCTCGAGATGAAACGTATAGCGAACCGACCCAAGGATCGAATCGACATAGAAGCACTCGAAAAAATCAAGCGTGGAGAAAACCCAGATGCGTGACGAACACTATGGCATTTCATTGCCTACACCTGAACAGTTGCAACAGCGCTGGGAACAGTCGTTAGCGCAATTTGAGTTTTGGGTGCAAATCTGGCGTGACAACCCGCAACTTGCCAAGCAAGCCGGGCGACGTGTAGAAAACCTTCTTATGCCTTTGTCAGAAATTCACAAAAAGAATTATTCTTTTACTGCTTGATGGCAATAGTTTCGGTGCTTGGGCTTGCAGTGTTGGCAGTAGCCTTCTTGCTTGTATTTAGTATTATTCAAGAATTCAGATTTGGTACTCGGGCGCAACGTTTGTCTGGCCGTATTGTTGATTTTGAATCTATTGTCTCGTTAGGTACGCGTGTTTGTTCACCTGTGGTCGAATGGGTTGGCCCCGATGGGCAACTGAGACGATTTCGTAGTGCGCTTTGGTCTGGCTGGCGACGCTATGAAATTGGGCAATACATTGGTGTGCTGTGCGGGCCCGCAAAGGGCGAGTTACGCGTCTGTATTGATAGTTTCTATGAGCGTTTCGGTTTTGAACTGTTGATGCTGGTTTTTCTCCTTTTTATTTCTTCAACTTTGGCTTTTGGGTTCTGGTTAACATGACATATCGACAAACTCTGAACTGCCTACTTTACAACTGGCTGAAAGCTGATTCGCTGAATCAGCGCCCCCGTTTTGCCGACCATTCGCCTGAAACATTTGATGCGGTGCTAGACACCTGCGAGCGCATAGCGCGTGAGAAGTACGCACCGTTTAACCGTTTGGTCGATACCCAAGAACCATATTTTGATGGCGAGAAAGTCATCTTGCCGCAGGCAACGCACGACGCGCACA
>JANNCO010000323.1:0-15843 GCA_031386655.1 Polaromonas sp.
CGCGCTAAGTTGGTTGCAAGTGAGATAGCGTATGCCGACCGACCGATTTCTGGTACCCCCAGTATGAGGGCGGTCGGCATACGCTATCTCACCACTACAAAACCAAATTCGAGCGAAGGGCGCGCTAAACATAGCCAGAAAAACAAGCTCAGCAAATCAAGTAGTGCGAAGACAAAGCAAACAACGCAACGCATGCCAAAATAGCCCCATGACCGACAGCGCCACAGACCTCCAACCGCCAGCCCACAGCCCCGCACTGTTGGCAGAAGTGGCCGCATTGCCCGGCTTGCCTGGCGTGTACCGTTATTTTGATGCAGGCAATGTCCTGCTGTATGTTGGCAAAGCCAAGAATCTCAAAAAGCGCGTTGCCAATTACTTCCAGAAAAGCCACGGCGGATCGCGCATAGGCCATATGGTCAGCAAGATTGTGCGGATGGAAACTACCGTAGTGCGGTCGGAGGCAGAGGCATTGCTGTTAGAGAATAATTTGATTAAAACGCTGAACCCGCGTTTTAATATTTTGTTCCGCGATGACAAAAGCTACCCTTATTTGAAGATGACAGGGCAGGGCAAGCTGGGGTTAGGCCATAGCTTGCAATCAATATCGTTGATAGCACTGCCGGCCACGTCTTCACCAGGTGCAAAAATAACAGAAAATAGTGCAGTTGAGGCCGTAGAACCTGCTCAATCAGCTATGCATAATGTAGCAACTGGCAGATTATCCGTTGCACCTGCAGACTACCCCCGCATTGCCTACTACCGCGGTGCGGTAGAAAAAAAGCACCGCTATTTTGGCCCCTACCCCAGTGCGTGGGCGGTTAAAGAATCTATTCAGTTGCTGCAAAAAGTTTTTCACCTGCGCACGTGTGAGGACACCGTATTTGCCAACCGCACGCGGCCTTGCTTGCTGTACCAGATCAAACGCTGCAGCGGGCCCTGTGTGGGGCACATCAGTGCGGTTGACTACGCGCAAGACACTGTCAATGCTGAACGCTTTTTGCGCGGCGATACACAAGCTATTTTGCAGGAGCTTGAGTCGCGCATGATGCAGCATGCTGAGCAACTGCAGTTTGAAAAAGCTGCTGAGGCACGCAACCAGATCAGCGCGCTGTCCAAAGTGCTGCACCAGCAGTCGGTGGACAACGTGAGCGACAAAGACGTTGATATTTTGGCGGTGAAAGTGCAGGGTGGCAAAGCCTGCGTCAACCTGGCCATGGTGCGTGGTGGGCGCCACTTGGGCGACAGGCCGTATTTTCCGGTGCATGTAGACGATGCACCTGCTGCCGAGGTGCTGGAGGATTTTATCGCGCAGCACTACACCGACACGCCGCCACCGCCTACCCTGCTGGTGAGCCAGCGGGTAGACCCAGAGCTGATTGCGCTGCTGACTGAGCAAACTGGCGTCAAAATCAACGCAGTGCACAACCCGCGCGAACAGCGGCGTATTTGGCTGGAAATGGCACAGAAAAATGCCGATATTCGCCTGGCCCAGCTGCTGGCTGAAGAGGGCAGCCAGCAAGCGCGCACCCGTGCGCTGGTAGACGCGCTGGATATTGCGCCCGATGATTTGGCCAAGTTTCGCATCGAGTGTTTTGACATCAGCCACACCGCAGGCGAGGCCACACAGGCGTCGTGCGTGGTGTTTTACGAGCACAAAATGCAAGCCAGCCAATACCGCCGCTACAACATCGAAGGCATTACCGGCGGTGACGACTATGCTGCCATGCGCCAAGTGCTGACACGGCGCTACAGCAAAGTGGTTGAAGCCCAGCGTGTGGCCGACGCGCAAGGCACGGCGCCCAGCATCACCATGCCCGACCTGGTGCTGGTAGACGGTGGCATTGGCCAGGTGAACATGGCCAAAGAAGTGTTTGCTGCGCTGGGCCTGAACCTCAGTTTGATTGCGGGCGTAGAAAAAGGCGAAGGCCGCAAGGTAGGCCTGGAAGAACTGGTCTTTGCCGATGGCCGCGAAAAAGCGTATTTAGGCAAAGACAGCGCAGCGCTGATGCTGATTGCGCAAATTCGCGACGAGGCGCACCGCTTTGCCATCACCGGCATGCGCGCGCAGCGTGCCAAGGTGCGCACAGGCGGCAGCAAGCTGGAGGAAATACCCGGCGTGGGTGCCAAGAGGCGTGCCAAACTGTTGCAGCGATTTGGTGGACTTCGCGGTGTAGCGGCAGCAGGGGCTGCAGACATTGCCACCGTGGACGGTATATCCAAGGACCTGGCAGACGAGATATACCGCGCACTGCATTAGAGTTATGATCTTCCGGCAGCCTGCTGTGTAGTGCAATAGACGTCACTGCCGGGGCATAAAAAGCTGCTGAGACCCCTAAAACTATACGTTGGAGACTGCTGTGAAAAATCAAATTAAAGCCACCACTACGACCACCATCACACTGCGCCGCACGCTGCGTTCTGGCCAACGCGGCTTAGTTTGGCTAGCCATTGCGGCAGCAGCTGTGATAGCAGGCTGCAAAAGCCGACCCGTTGCACCACCACAGCCGGGTGCACCGCCGCCTGCAGCCAGTGTAGGCGCGCCAACTGGTTTGTCTGCAGTGCGTTCGATGGCTGAGTACCGCCGCCGCGCTGCACAGTTAATTTTGGCAGCCAACTCGGGCGGCACGTATGCGGGCCCAGTATCCGAGCCAGCCTACGGTATAGTGGTGATGAACGTGGCCTTGAACTCCGACGGCAGTATCAAGAGCACCAGTTTTTTGCGCCGCTCTGCTGTGGGGCCTGATGCCAATGACTTGGCCATGCAGGCTGTGCGCCGTGTGGGCAGCTTTGGCCCGGTCAGCAATTTGGGTGGGCCGTGGGAATTTAGCGAAACGTTTTTTTATAACGACGCCCGCAAATTCCAACTGCGCACCGTAGTAGAGAAGTTATAAAACTGCTGCTGCAGCGCTACACATCGTTGCTGCAGCACATCTTGTGCAGGCTGGCGCTCTGCAAAGCCATGCCAGCGTGACACAATAGCGCTAATGTTTTTCACCATACCCACCCTATTGACCTGGACACGCATCGTTGCCATTCCACTGATTGCGGGTATTTTCTACAGCAGCTTGCCAGTAGCCACGCAAAACCTGGTGGCCACCGTGATGTTTGTGCTGTTTGCCTGGACCGACTGGCTTGACGGCTACCTGGCCCGCAAGCTGAACCAGACCTCATCGTTTGGTGCTTTTTTAGACCCCGTAGCTGACAAATTTTTAGTTTGTGCAGCGCTGCTGGTACTGGTGCATTTGCAGCGGGTAGACGTATTTGTTGCCCTTATCATCATTGGCCGCGAGATAGCCATCAGCGCACTGCGCGAATGGATGGCCAAGATAGGCGCATCAGGCAGCGTAGCGGTGCACATGCTGGGCAAGCTCAAGACAGTGTCGCAAATGGTGGCAATTCCTTTCTTGCTGTACGACGGCAAGCTGCTGGGCATCATTAACACCCGCATGTGGGGATTTTGGCTGATTTGGGTAGCTGCTATTTTGACCGTGTGGAGCATGGTGTACTACCTGCAAAAAGCGCTGCCCGAGATACGGGCCAAGGTGAAATAAGCGCCTAGCGTCTAGCCCATAAATCGCGCATCCATCAATTACCAATCGAGCATTCATCGCGCATGAACTGCGGGTGCGCATTGATCCTGCGCCGGCGCGCTAGCCATCACATTTTTCATGACTAACCCTACTTCCAATACCCAGTGGCTGCGTGCCATGCCCGCAGTGTTTGTACTGATATGGAGCACTGGATTTATCGTGGCGCGCTACGGCATGCCCTACGCCCCACCCATGACGTTTCTAGCGGTGCGTTACGCGCTGTCGATGCTGTGCTTTGCCCTGTGGATAGTGATTGCCAAAGTACATTGGCCGGCTAGCCGCGCGCAATGGCTGCACCTGGGGCTGGTGGGTGTGCTGGTGCATGCAGGCTATCTGGGTGGAGTGTGGACAGCGGTCAAACTAGGCATGGGTTCGGGCCTGTCGTCGCTGATTGTGGGTTTGCAGCCGGTGCTGACCGCGCTGTGGTTGTCGGGCACAGGTGGGCGCGTGGCCGCGCGCCAGTGGGTGGGGCTGGCGCTGGGCTTTGCGGGGCTGATGCTGGTGGTGTCTGCCAAGCTGGGCTTGGGCGAGGTGACCGCCGCCAATGTAGCCTTTGCCGCCATCGCGCTGCTCAGCATTACCACGGGCACGCTGTACCAAAAACGCTTTGTCACCCCGTGCGATGTGCGCAGCGCCAACGCTGTGCAACTGGCCGCTGCATTGCTGGTCACCCTGCCATTTGCACTGCTGGAGACCGAGGCCATGCAGTGGAACACGCAACTGAGCTGGGCCATGGCATGGTCGGTACTGGGGCTGACACTGGGCGGCAGCTCGCTGCTGTACATCCTGATTCAGCGCGGTGCGGCCACATCGGTCACGTCGCTGCTGTACTTGGTGCCGCCAACTACGGCGCTGATGGCTTGGGTTTTGTTCAGCGAGCCCATTACACTTTTAACGCTGGCTGGCACTGCGTTGACTGCATTGGGTGTGTGGCTGGTGGTACGAACATCTATAACTTGAGTTGCATCTGACAGATTCAAGTTCCAGGTGCTATTTTTATGGCGTTTTAGGTTGGTAACCCAAGTAAAACCTGCTCAAGCAGCTATGAATTTCATAGTAGTCTAATCTACAGCCCAAGGCGCATGACGAAAGCTTTGGTGCAAAAAATCGCTCAGCAGCCGCACGCGCCGGGGTGTTTGTATTCTGAAGGGCGCCAGCCACTGGATGTCTGCGTCGCGCATGGCATATGCAGGTAGCACGCGTACCAGCGTGCCGCTGGCCAGCTGCGGTGCAATGTCCCACAGGCTGCGTAGCATGATGCCGCGACCTGCCAAGCACCAGTCGCGTACCAGTTCGCCCGAGTTGCAGCGCAGGCTGCCTTGCACGCGGACTGCAACAGTTTTTTTGTCATGGGTTCTGCACAGCTGCCAGGTGCAGCTGGGGTCATCGTTTTCGCGCACTACCAGGCATTCGTGTTGGCTTAAATCGGCCAAGGTGAGCGGGGCAGAGTGTTGTTTGAGGTAGCTGGGTGCCGCCACCAGCACACGCTGGTTAGCTGCCAGCTTGCGTGCAGACCATTGCGCAGACCGGTTGGCGTGGGGTGCCCACAGCCACACTGCGCCGTCGTAGCCTTCTGCGCCCAAGTCGGGCAGCTTTTCGGTTAACTGCAGGTCTACTTGCACGCCGCTGTGCAGGCTTTGAAACTGTGCCAGTGCAGGGCCCAGCCAAATGCGGCCGAAACCAAAAGTGGCAACCAAGCGGATAGGGCCTGCAGGCTCGCGCACATGGTCGCGCAGGGCTTCCTCGGTTTGGGCAAACTGGGCCAGCAAGCCCACAGCGCGCTCGCACAGCACGTCGCCCTCAGCCGTGGGGCTAACGCTGCGGGTGGTGCGAAAAAACAGCTTTAAGCCCAGTGCGGTTTCCAGTGCGGCCAAGCGCTTGGTCACCACAGGTGGGCTCAGGCGCAGCCGCGTGGCAGCTTGGCTCAGGCTGCCAGATTCTTTGATGGCCAAAGCAAGTTCAAGATCGGCTCTGTCCATTATTTCTATTTTGAAAACAATTAATTGCTTAATTATTGCTTGATTGCGTGACCTGTGTCTAGCACAATCTGTTCATGTTTAAAGACTTCACTGCTTTTACTATCGAGCGCAACGGCGTTACTTTGCAGGGCTGCATGGGCGGGCAGGGCGCGCCGCTGCTGTTATTGCACGGTCATCCACAAACCCACGCCATGTGGCACTGCGTTGCGCCCACTCTGGCCCAGCGATTTACCGTGGTGATGATGGATTTGCGAGGCTACGGCGATTCGGGTCGTCCTAGTGCAGATGAAAGTCACGCTGCCTATTCCAAACGTGAGATGGCGCTTGACGCGTTGGCTGTGATGCAATCGCGTGGGTTTGCGCAATTTCAAGTGCTAGCGCACGACCGTGGCGCGCGTGTAGCCCATCGCCTAGCCGCAGACCACGTGCAGGCAGTGCAGCGCATGATGCTGCTGGACATTGCGCCCACGCTGGGTATGTACAGCCACACCAGCCAGGCTTTTGCCACTGCCTACTGGCATTGGTTCTTTTTAATTCAGCCTGCGCCGCTGCCAGAGGCGTTGATTGAGTCCGATCCTGTGCGTTATCTGCGCAGCGTGATGGGCAAGCGCCATGTAGGCTTAGCCGCTTTTGCGCCCGCAGCTTTGGCCGAGTATGAACGCTGTATTCAAATCCCAGGCAGTGCGCGCGGTATCTGCGAAGACTACCGCGCCAGTGCCACGATTGACTTGGACCATGACAGAGCCGATGTCGCAGCAGGTAAAAAACTGGTTATACCTGTGCATGTGCTGTGGGGCGAGCACGGCGTTGTGGCCAAAAACTTTGACGTGCTGGCGCTGTGGCGCGAACGTGCCATTAAAGTCAGTGCCCAAGCGCTGCCCTGCGGCCACTACATTGCCGAAGAAGCGCCCGAGGCGCTGCTTGCCCACGCGAACCATTTTTTCATCGCCTAAATTATCTACAAGGATTTCACCATGGTAAAGCATCGCATCGCAGTTATCGCTGGCGACGGCATAGGTAAAGAGGTTATGCCCGAAGGCGTGCGCGTGATGGACGCTGCGGCGCGCAAATTCGGCATTAACTTGGCTTTTGACCACTTTGATTTTTCCAGCTGGGACTACTACGAAAAACACGGCAAGATGCTGCCCGATAACTGGAAGGACCAAATCGGTGGGCATGACGCTATCTATTTTGGTGCGGTGGGCTGGCCAGACAAAATTCCAGACCACATTTCGCTGTGGGGTTCACTGTTAATGTTTCGCCGAGAGTTTGACCAGTACATCAACCTACGTCCTGCTAAGCTGATGCCCGGCATTATTGCGCCCGTGGTCAAGCGCGATGGCACACCGTACCAGGCAGGCGAGATTGATTTTTATATCGTGCGCGAAAATACCGAAGGCGAATATTCCAGTATTGGTGGCCGTATGTTCCCGGGCACTGAGCGCGAGTTTGTGTTGCAAGAATCTGTATTCACCCGCACTGGCGTAGACCGCGTGCTGAAGTTTGCTTTTGAACTAGCCCAGTCGCGGCCCAAAAAGCATTTAACCAGCGCTACCAAGTCCAACGGTATCTCGATCAGCATGCCCTACTGGGACGAGCGCGTGGTAGAAATGGCCAAGGGCTACGCTGGTGTGAATGTGGATAAATTTCACATCGATATACTGACCGCCCACTTTGTACAGCGCCCTACGTTCTTTGATGTGGTGGTGGCCAGCAATCTGTTTGGTGATATTTTGAGCGACCTGGGCCCAGCCTGCACCGGCACAATTGGCATTGCACCAAGCGCCAATTTAAACCCCAGTAAAAAATTCCCTTCATTGTTTGAACCAGTGCATGGTTCAGCGCCCGACATTGCAGGCAAAAACATGGCCAACCCCATCGGTCAGATCTGGTGCGGCGCGATGATGCTGGAACACTTGGGCTACAAGGCAGCGCATGACGCTATTTTGGCCACCATCGAAAGTGTGTTGGCACCCAAAAGCGGCGCACCGCTGACGCGCGACATGGGCGGCACCGCCAGCACCAGCGATTTAGGCAAGGCGATTGCCGCTGCCTTGTAAGCGCTTGGGTTTAAAAGGCAACAGCAAGCAATAATTCGCGTACCTTAGGCAAAGAAAATGCCAACTCCTTGGGTTTTGTCGCAAATATTTGCAAGCTAAGGGTTACGGATAGCTATTTTTAGCTACTCGCGGCTTGTGCACACCCTAAAACCGCATAGAATTCGCAACCGTATTGTTATAAAAAACGATGCTACCAATTTTTTTCGCCATACCTATTGCTGGAGCCAAAATGAACAAAACCGACTTGATCGAACACATCGCAAAGCATGCTGACATCTCTAAAGCTGCTGCCACCCGCGCGCTGGAGTCCACCATTACCGCTGTAAAAACTACCTTGAAAAAAGGCGGCACTGTGTCGCTCGTGGGATTTGGCACTTTTGCAGTCGGTAAGCGCGCAGCACGCACAGGCCGCAATCCGCGTACTGGCGATGCGATCAAGATCAAGGCCGCAAAGGTGCCGAAATTTCGCCCTGGCAAAGCATTGAAAGATGCATTGAACTAAATCAGTTTAAAATACGGTTTCAGGTGGGGTGATTAGCTCAGTTGGTAGAGCGGCGCCCTTACAAGGCGTAGGTCGGCGGTTCGAGCCCGTCATCACCCACCAACCCCACCCCACACAAGGCGAACCACGGTTCGCCTTTTTTGTAGTTGGACTTTTTTAGTTTAAGTGGTGGCATGTGAAAATTTCCAATGCCTGCACAGAAAGCGTAGCGCGATGTTTGATTTAATCCGCAAACACATCAAGATCATGCAGATTTTGCTGTTTATTCTGATAGTTCCTTCTTTTGTATTGTTCGGAATTGACGGCTACAGCCGCTTTAAAGACCAAGGCGAGGCTGTTGCTGTGGTGGACGGCAAAAATATCATGCAAGGCGAGTGGGATGCAGCCCACAAGAATGAGATTGATCGGCTACGCACATCCATGCCTACGCTAGATGCCAAGCTGCTGGACACACCGGAGGCCAAATACGCCACGCTGGAGCGACTGCTGCGTGACCGTGTGATTTTGGCGGCAGTGTCCAAACTTAACCTGACTGCCAGCGACCAGCGCCTGGCCCGTTCTTTGCAAGAGGACCCTAGCATTGCAGCCTTGCGCAAACCCGATGGCAGCTTGGATATTGAGCGTTATAAACAGTTGGTAGGCGCCCAAGGGCTCAGCCCAGAAATGTTTGAAGCCCGTGTGCGTAGCGATATTGCGGCCAACCAAGTGCTAGCGGGAGTGGGCACTACGGGGCTGCTCACGCCAGCAGCTGCTGATTTGTCGCTCAACGCATTTTTTGAACGCCGCGAGATTCAAATTGCACGCTTTAATGCCGCTGACTTCGCCAGCAAGCTAGCTTTGTCAGACAGTCAATTAGAGGCTTATTACAAAGACAACCCTGTATTTTTTCAAGCACCTGAGCAAGCTAATATTGAATATGTGGTGCTGGATTTAGAGTCGGTGCGCAAAACGATCACGCTCAACCCCGATGAGGTTAAAACTTTCTACGACCAGAACAGTCAGCTGCTGGCTGGCAAAGAAGAGCGACGTGCAAGCCATATTTTGATCGCGGCTCCCGCGGCTGCACCTGCCGCTGAGCGCGAGGCTGCCAAAACCAAAGCGCAGGCATTATTAGCCCAAGTACAAAAAGCACCTGATACGTTTGCCGATGTGGCCAAGAAAAATTCTCAAGACGAGGGTTCGGCAGTCAACGGTGGTGATTTGGACTTTTTTGGCAAAGGCGCCATGGCCAAACCATTTGAAGACGCCACTTACGCACTGAAAAAAGGTGACATCAGCGCAGTGGTTGAAACCGAGTTTGGCTACCATATCATTCGCTTGACAGACATCAAAGCCGCTGTGCAAAAGAGCTTTGAAGAAGCCCGTCCCGGCATAGAAGCAGATTTGAAAAAGCAGCAAGCGCAAAAGAAGTTTGCAGAAGCTGCAGAAGCCTTTACCAACGGTGTGTACGAGCAGGCTGATAGTTTCAAAGGCGTTGCGGATCGCCTGAAACTGGAAGTGAAAACAGCCGCCAACGTACAACGTAAGCCAGCCACGGGTGTGACAGGTGTCTTGGCTAACGCCAAATTCTTGAACGCAGTTTTTTCGGCTGACTCAGTTGACAAAAAACGCAATACCGAGGCTGTTGATTTGGGCTCTAGCCAGCTAGCGTCTGCGCGCATAGTGCAATACGTGCCAGGCCGTACGCAGCCTTTTGCCGAAGTTAAAGACAATGTGCGTGCGCGTTTGCTGGCGGTTCAGGGGGCCGAACTTGCCCGCAAAGAAGGTCTTGCCAAGCTGGCAGCCTGGCAGGCAAGCCCTGCCGCTGCTGTCACGCCAGAATCTGCCACTGCCTCGCGTGATCAGGGCGCCAAACTGCCTGCGCAGTTGATAGAAGCTGCATTGCGCGCTGACATAGCCAAATTGCCCGCTCTGGTGGGCGTAGACCTGGGCACGCAAGGGTATGCAGTAGTCAAAATCAACAAGCTGTTAGAGCGCGAAACCAAGGCGGACACCCTGGGCCAAGACCGCGAGCAATACACCAAATGGTGGAGCAATGCAGAAGCTGCAGCCTACTACAACGTGTTGAAAGACCGTTTTAAGGCCGAAATTAAAGTGACTAAACCAACGCCTAAAAAAGAAGGTGAACCTATACAGTCTTAAGCGTTGCGATGTACCAAGAAAAAAGGCTTGTGGTGAAAACCACAGGCCTTTTTAAATTTTGGGGTGGCTGATGGGGCTCGAACCCACGACAACAGGAATCACAATCCTGGACTCTACCAGCTGAGCTACAGCCACCGCAGAATCGAGATTATAACGTGTGTTCCACAAGGCGATGGTATCGACAAAATATGTTGACGCGTTGATTTATGTACAGTTTATGTATCTACAAATTAGGTTGGCTTTTGGTTTTAGTCTCCAAACTTATTTAAACCTGTCACAATCCTAATTGACGAGTTAAGGCCCTTCCTTGCCATGTCGCATCCGCCAATCGGTTCAGCCGTGTCGCGGAAGGTTTATCAACCAGCTTATGTTTCCCCAAGGGAAACGGAGGTCAGCACAAAATGTCAGCGTCTGTGTATCAGGCTTACGGTAGCAATACCTATTTATTTGGCGGTAACGCCCCGTACGTCGAAGAGATGTACGAAAATTACCTCTCCAACCCCGGTTCCGTGCCCGATTCTTGGCGCAGTTATTTTGATGCTTTGCAGCATGTGCCCGCGTCTGATGGGTCGACGGCATTAGACGTTGCGCACTTACCAGTGATCAATGCTTTTGCTGAACGCGCCAAACAAGGCGTTACCAAAGTAGTGACCGCCAGCGCTGACGCTGCAATGGGCAAAAAACGCACCGCTGCCCAGCAGCTTATAGCTGCTTATCGCAACGTAGGCGCCCGCTGGGCCAATCTAGACCCGCTGCAACGTACCGAGCGCGAGAACATTCCTGATTTGGACCCTGCCTATTACGGCTTTACAGACGCAGACCAGGAAGTGGTGTTTGATACCAGCAACACCTATTTTGGCAAAACCAGCATGCCACTGCGCGAGTTGCTAAACGCCCTGCGCGAAACCTACTCTGGCACTATTGGCGCGGAGTTTATGTATTCCACCAATCAGGACGAAAAGCGTTGGTGGCAACAAAAACTCGAATCAATCCGCAGCAAGCCCAGTTTTACGAACGACGAAAAAAAGAACATTCTGCAAAACCTGACCGCAGCTGAAGGCCTAGAGCGTTATCTGCATACCAAATATGTGGGCCAAAAACGATTTTCGCTCGAAGGCAGCGAAAGCTTTATTGCCTGCATGGACGAGTTGGTGCAGAAAGCTGGCATAGCCGGTGTGCAGGAAGTGGTGATTGGTATGGCCCACCGTGGCCGCTTGAATGTGCTGGTGAACACTTTGGGCAAAATGCCCAAGGATTTATTCGCCGAATTTGACCATACAGCGCCTGAAGACTTGCCCTCGGGTGATGTGAAATACCACCAAGGATTTAGCTCTGATGTAACGACCCCTGGCGGCCCGGTGCACCTTACCTTGGCCTTCAACCCGTCGCACCTTGAGATTGTGAACCCCGTGGTCGAAGGCAGCGTACGCGCCCGTATGGACCGTCGTGGTGATGCCGATGGTGACAGCGTGCTACCCGTATTAGTGCACGGCGATGCGGCCTTTGCCGGCCAAGGCGTGGTGATGGAAACGCTGGCACTGGCACAAACGCGCGGCTACTACACCGGCGGCACGGTGCACATTGTGATCAACAACCAAATAGGCTTTACCACCAGCGACCCGCGCGACACCCGTTCCACTATCTACTGCACCGACGTGGTGAAGATGGTGGAGGCACCCGTATTGCACGTGAACGGCGACGACCCTGAAGCCGTGGTGCTATGCACGCAATGGGCTTTGGAATACCGTCAAGAATTCAATAAAGACGTGGTGCTAGACATCATTTGCTTTCGCAAACTCGGTCATAACGAGCAAGATACACCCGCGCTGACCCAGCCGTTGATGTACAAAAAAATTGCAGCCCATCTTGGTACGCGCAAGTTGTATGCCGACAAGCTGACCACGCAAGGTTTGGGCGAGACAATTGGTGACGATATGTCTAAAGCTTACCGCGCTGCCATGGACGAAGGCAAGCATACTGAAGACATCACCATCACCAACTTCAAAAGCAAGTACGCGGTGGATTGGTCGCCCTTCCTTGGTAAAAAATGGACAGACGCAGGCGAGACTTCTATTCCCATGGCAGAGTGGAAGCGTATTGCTGAGAAAATCACCACGATTCCAGAGTCGGTTACGCCGCACAACTTGGTTAAGAAGGTTTATGACGACCGTGCCGCGATGGGCCGTGGTGAAGTGCCAGTCGATTGGGGCATGGGTGAACATATGGCGTTTGCCTCATTGGTAGCTTCTGGCTACCCTGTGCGCTTGTCTGGTGAGGACTGTGGCCGGGGTACGTTTAGCCACCGTCACTCAGTTATTCATGACCAAAGCCGCGAAAAGTGGGATTCGGGTACCTACATACCTCTGCAAAATGTGGCAGAGGGTCAAGCACCGTTTGTAGTCATTGACTCATTGCTGTCTGAAGAAGCCGTGCTGGGCTTTGAATACGGTTACGCGTCCAACGACCCCAACACGCTGGTGATTTGGGAGGCCCAGTTTGGCGACTTTGCCAACGGCGCGCAGGTGGTGATAGACCAGTTTATTGCCAGCGGCGAAGTCAAATGGGGCCGTGTCAACGGCATTACGTTAATGCTGCCACACGGCTACGAAGGGCAGGGGCCTGAGCATTCATCCGCTCGGCTGGAGCGCTTTATGCAGCTGGCTGCTGATGCCAATATGCAAATCGTGCAACCTACCACCGCCAGCCAGATCTTCCACGTACTGCGTCGCCAGATGATCCGCAACCTGCGCAAGCCCCTGATCATCATGACGCCCAAGTCGCTGCTGCGTGCTAAAGACGCAGCATCGCCGCTGAGTGAGTTCACCAAAGGCGGATTTCAAACGGTGATTCCAGAAAACAAGCAATTAGATGCAAAAAAAATCAAACGCGTAATAGCTTGCTCGGGCAAGGTGTACTACGATTTGGTCAAAAAGCGTGAAGAAAAAGGCATTGAAGATACCGCCATTATTCGTGTGGAGCAGGTGTATCCTTTCCCTCACAAAGTGTTTGGGGCTGAGCTCAAGAAGTACCCTAATCTTGCTGACATTGTGTGGTGCCAAGACGAACCGCAAAACCAAGGCGCGTGGTTCTTCATACAGCACAACATTCACGAGAACATGACCGAAGGCCAAAAACTTGGCTACAGCGGGCGCGCAGCATCTGCATCGCCAGCCGCAGGTTATGCGCACCTGCACCAAGAGCAACAAAAAGCTTTAGTGGACGGTGCTTTCGCAAAGCTCAAAGGTTTTGTTTTAACTAAATAAATTTAATACGGAAACGGAAACGGGAGCGGATACGGGTACCGGACGCGAAGAACGCGAAAGTTACGCGAAGGACGCAAAAGAAATACCAAAAAATATTAAATGACATCACTAAAAATCTAGTTTTGTAATTTTAAATTTTAATTCTATTTTCTTTTGACTTTTTTCGCGTCTTTCGCACAACCTTAGCGCCATTCGCGTCCGGTAATTCCCTCCCTCTCTAAAGGAATAAAAATGGCAATCGTAGAAGTTAAAGTCCCCCAGCTGTCCGAATCTGTGGCCGAGGCCACCATGCTGACTTGGAAAAAGAAGGCTGGTGAAGCTGTCGCTATCGACGAAATTTTGATCGAGATTGAAACCGACAAAGTTGTGCTGGAAGTACCCGCGCCCAGCGCCGGTGTGCTGGCAGAAATTTTGGTGGCTGATGGCGGCACGGTGGTGGCTGAGCAGTTGATCGCGCGCATCGACACCGCAGCTACCACCAGTGCTTCTAAGGCAGCCGCTGCGCCTGCAGCTGCGGCTGCCACCACTTCGCCGGCGCCTGCTGCATCTGCGCCTGCGCCTTCTGCTGCGCCCGCAACACCTGTTGCCGCACCGGTTGCTGCAGCTGGCGGCGCGATGGCAGGCGTGGCTATGCCTGCCGCTGCCAAGATCATGGCAGACAACAACTTGGCTGCGGGTTCTGTTGCAGGTAGCGGCAAAGATGGCCGCGTGACCAAAGGTGATGTACTGGCAGCTGTAGCCGGTGGCGCTACGAATTCCGTAGCTGTTCAAGCAGGTTCTGCGGCTCAAAACAGCACTATTCCTACTGGAATTCCTACTAAAGTGCTGCCCCAGGTCGCTACACCTGCGGTTGACCTGGGCGAACGCCCGGAGCAGCGCGTACCCATGAGCCGCCTGCGCGCCCGTGTGGCTGAGCGCTTGCTGCAATCACAATCGACCAACGCCATTCTGACCACATTTAACGAAGTCAACATGGCCCCGGTGATGGAAATGCGTAAGCGCTTTCAGGAAAAGTTTGAAAAAGAATACGGCACCAAGCTGGGTTTTATGAGCTTCTTTGTGAAAGCCGCCGTGCATGCCCTCAAAAAATTCCCGGTGCTCAACGCCTCGGTGGACGGCAGCGACATTGTGTACCACGGCTACTTTGACATTGGCATCGCCGTAGGCAGCCCACGCGGTTTGGTAGTACCTATTTTGCGCAATGCCGACCAAATGAGCTTTGCCGACATTGAGAAGAAGATTGCGGAATTTGGCAAAAAAGCCGCCGAAGGTAAACTCGGTCTAGAAGACATGACTGGCGGCACCTTTTCGATCAGCAACGGCGGTACCTTCGGTTCGATGATGTCTACCCCCATCATCAACCCACCGCAAAGCGCCATCCTAGGCGTGCACGCCACCAAAGACCGTGCTGTGGTCGAAGGCGGCGTAGTAGTGGTGCGTCCCATGAACTACTTTGCCATGAGCTACGACCACCGCATTATTGACGGTCGTGAGGCAGTGTTGGGATTGGTAGCGATGAAAGAAGCACTGGAAGATCCGGCTCGGTTGTTGTTCGATATTTAACTGACAATTCAAATTACATGTTTGAATGGGATTCAGATAAAGCGGCGAGCAATTTGCTTAAACACGGCGTCAGCTTCGAAGAGGCTGCCACTGTGTTTGAAGATGTTTTCGCTCTGACAGTTGAAGACTCTGCACATTCTGATGTCGAGATCCGCCTAGTGACGATAGGTATCTCCAGTGTGTCAAGATTGCTTCTTGTAGTTAACACCGAGCGCGACGACAATATCCGAATTATCAGTGCGCGACCCACCAGTCCAGCCGAACGGAGGTTTTATGAATCCCAACTCTGACGACATGAAAGACGATTATTCAGAATTATTTGCAACGCAGACGCCCGTGCGGGGCAAGTACTACGAGCGAGCGCTACGTGCGAAACATCTTGTAGAACTTGATCAAGAAGTGCTTGAAGCGTTTCCCACAAAAGAAGATGTCAATGCTGCGCTTCGCAGTTTGATGGAAGCATCAAAGCATATTCACTTGCCTCACTAGATTCAATCTCAAAGTTTCAATCAAAAGGCTAAGGGATTAGCGACCTTGCTACTTCCAATTTTATTGACTCTGATCTGGTTGATGTTTTTTTCTTTTGTCTTGCAGTGCGCTGTTTAGGCCAATTGCCAGATAAACGCCCTGAAAAGCATTAGTTATTTTTAAATTGAAAGTAAATTAAATGAGTAAACAATTCGACGTCATCGTCATCGGCGGCGGCCCTGGTGGGTATATCGCTGCTATTCGTGCCGCGCAGCT
>JANNCO010000331.1:0-1549 GCA_031386655.1 Polaromonas sp.
TGCAGTACTGCACTTACTTAGTTACCCATGTCCGATAACCACCACCTCTCCGCTTTGATCGACGCCCTGCGCCGTTTGCCGGGCGTGGGGGCCAAATCGGCAGCGCGCATGGCGTTTCATATGCTGCAGCACGACCGTGAGGGCGCGCAGCTACTATCGCGCACATTAGCCCAAGCGGCGAGCAATGTACGCCACTGCAGCCGCTGCTACACCTTTACCGACGCCGACGTTTGCCACACCTGCCTAGACGCGCAGCGCGACGCTACCAAGCTGTGTGTGGTCGAAACCCCTGCCGACCAGTCAGCGCTGGAGCGCACCAGCGCCTACCGCGGCCTGTACTTTGTGCTGATGGGCAAGCTCAGTCCGCTGGACGGCATTGGCCCCAAAGAAATTGGCCTGCACCGCCTGCTAGAGCGCGCTAGCGACGGCGTGGTTACCGAAGTGATCTTAGCCACCAACTTTACCGCCGAGGGCGAAACCACCGCCCACGTCATAGCCCAAACCCTCAAAGCTCGAGGCCTGCAAGTCACCCGCTTGGCACGCGGCGTGCCCGCAGGCAGCGAGCTAGAGTATGTTGACCTGGGCACCATTGCCCATGCACTGGAAGACCGGCGCTGAAAAAATGATTTTGTAGAGTTGCCTATGCCACAACACATGATTGAGATAGCGACTGATGAAGAAGTTCGCTCAGGTGTTTTAGGACGCAAGCTACGCCAATTCAATTATGGCGTAGTGGGTGAATACGCTGAAGTACAGCCCATATGGCTCAGCACCAAAGACGATCAAGGCCATTTGGCGGGTGGCCTTAGAGGTTTTGTTTTTCTTGACTGGTTCAAAATTGAGCTGCTTTTTGTTGAAGAAACCCAAAGAACGCAAGGCCTCGGATCAGCCCTGCTCGCGCATGGTGAGGATTTGGCAAGAGCCAAAGGAGCTAAAAATGCATGGCTAGATACTTTTGAATGGCAGGCGCGTGGTTTTTACATGAAGCAAGGCTACGCAGAATTTGGTCGTATTGATGGCTTTATACAAAACTACTACCTTGCTCTGATGAAAAAGGCTTTATGAAGCTATGCGTTTGTGAACACCCGTAATATGGCGATAGTCTCAGCAAAAGTTTTGCAAGGTTACTCAGCATGAGCACCCTGACCACCCTGCGCCTGAAAATCTACAAAACCGTAGCCCGCCAACTGCATGGCCAAGTGCCTTGCTGGGTATGCGGCCAACACGTCGCCCCAGAGCACGCCACGCTAGAACACATCCAACCCCGCAGCGAAGGCGGCACCAGTCATCAAGATAACTTAGCGATTAGCCACGCGCAGTGCAATTTGCAACGGCATGCTAAGTTGACTATTGACTAAGCGCAGTGATAAAGCTGATGAGGCAGTTGGTCATTTATTGTGAGTTGCGGCGATAAAAGCAAGTCGTTCCCATGCTGCTAACTTATTGATCCTTGCTCAACTGATCAGGCACTATATGCCGTGTGTCCTTAGGTTGCTTTTTTGTCTTGTACGTGCGCTGGTCGCCGGCGTACTCAGCTGCGCGGCTGTCC
>JANNCO010000354.1:0-1592 GCA_031386655.1 Polaromonas sp.
TGTAGAAGACGGCGCGGTGGTGGTGATAGACAACGCCAGCGGCGAGGTGCTGGCCTATGTGGGTTCATCAGGCGAGCTGGGTGATGCGCGCGAAGTAGATGCCGCTGCCGCGCTGCGCCAATCAGGCTCCACGCTCAAGCCATTTCTGTACGCACAAGCCATTGCTGAAAAACGCTTAACAGCTGCCTCACTCATCGAAGATGCCTCTACCCATATCCCCACGGCCAGTGGCTTGTACATTCCGCAAAACTACGACCGCAGTTTCAAAGGCTGGGTGTCGGTACGCACTGCACTGGGAGCGTCGCTGAACGTGCCTGCCGTGCGCGCGCTGGTGATGGTTAGCCCCGATGCGTTTGCGCGGCAACTGCGCGCACTGGGCCTGCCGCTGAAGAATGAAGGTGACTACTACGGCTATAGCTTGGCACTGGGCAGTGCGGACGTCAGCTTGCTCAGCCTGACCAACGCTTACCGGGCACTGGCTAACGGCGGGCGCTGCAGCACCACTACCTTCAAGCCGTCTGTGCAAATGGTGTTGAAAGATTGTTTAGACGCCAAGGCCACCTTTATCGTCAGCGATATTCTGCGCGACCCGCTGGCACGCGCCCGCACTTTTGGCACCGACAGCGTGCTGGCCACGCGCATTAACGCCGCCGTTAAAACCGGCACCAGCAAAGACATGCGCGACAACTGGGCCATAGGCTTCAGCAGCCGCTACACCGTAGGCGTGTGGGTGGGCAACGCCAGCGGTGCCAGCATGTGGGACGTGAGCGGCACCAGCGGCGCGGCGCCCGTGTGGGCCGCTGTGATGCAGTATTTACACCCGCGTGGCGACAACCGTGGCGACAATCGCGGTAATAGTCCAGCTGCGCTGCCTGCAAGCCCGCCCAGCAATATACAAAAGGCAAGCCTTACCGCCAATACACCCTATGCCGCCACACCGCCACCCGGCGTGGTGCGCACAGCCACCCGCTACGCGCAAAGCCAGGAAGCACCCCGCGATGAATGGTTTATTGCAGGAACCGAGCAGCCTGTGGTCTCGCAAGACACTATAAATTCAATAGCTGCTCGAGCAGGTAATACGGCCTCAAACAGCAAAAAGTATACTAAAAATACACTGCAAAACGATGTTGCAGCCCGTATAGTGCAGCCCGCGCCTGGCAGCATCATTGCGCTAGACCCCGACATTCCGCCGCTACGCCAGCGTTTAAATCTGCAAGCCGAAGGCACAGGAGTGCGTTGGCTGATTGACGGCAAAATGTTTGCCCAAGGCAACAGCGCCAGCTGGATGCCCTGGCCCGGCAAACACCTGATCACGCTGGCCGATGCACAAGGCAAATCGCTGGATGAAGTGCGTATTGAAGTACGCGGCGCGGCGGCGCGAACTGGCACAGCGATCACAACAGTGCGGCCACAAGGGCGCTAGTTCGCCAGCTTATTTGCAGCGCTGGGATAGCTGACTGATTTTTGATACCTCGTGTGAAGGCGATTGGCGTGGTCTTTTGGCTTAGCGTGCGCTATTTGAAGGTAGTTGCTTGGCTTGGCGTGTGCGCAGGAGAGTTGGACTCTGCTGCGCGCCGGAGAGCTGGACTCTT
>JANNCO010000363.1:0-8994 GCA_031386655.1 Polaromonas sp.
AATTTTTGAGCCACAGCGCCTTGCGTGGCGAGTTTGAGCTTTTCTTGGCCAAAACTTTGTGGTGTGGCAAACATGGTTTTGCGAATGTAGCCCAGCCGCTCCAGGTTGTTGTAACCGCCGTTGTTAGTGCGGTGGCAGTCTGTCCATTCGTTGTCGCCCGGAATGTAGACAACAGGTTTTTTCAGGCTGTTGAACATGGTGATGGCACTGCTGTAAATGTCGTCGGTGCAATGCGAGCTGCCGTCTTTGATGTCGCCGTCGTACAGCGAGAATTTAATATCCGAGGCGTTGATGCTGTCCAGCACGGCTTGTATTTTGGGTGCATCGCCATTTTTAACGTAGGGCATGTCACCCCACAGGCCAAAAGTAAAATCTTGGGCCTGTGCGCTGACCCAGCTGCACAGAGCAATAACGCCTACCGCTATCCATGAAGTTTGCATTTCTATCTTTCTGTGTAACGGTTGTCATGCTAGGACGCAAATATGACGTTGTGGTGACTGTTAAGTTGAGATAACTGCTTATCAGATCGATTAAGAGTTTGTAATTCCTATCTTCCATCTGCCATGGCGTAAAATCCGTCACAAAATAGACATATAAACGTCACAATCACAAAGGTATTTCATGTTCTTTGGCAAATTGCTTCCCCGCGAAGGTAACTTCTTTGTAATGTTCAACCAGCATGCCGACCGCATTGTCGAGGCAGCGCGTGCTTTCTCGCAGCTGGTAGCTAACTACAACGATGTGCATTTACGTGAGCAGTACAACCGCGATGTAGACAACGCTGAGCGTGCGGCTGACCGCGTTACGCACGATGTGAACAAGATGCTGCACCAAACCTTCATTACGCCAATTGATCGTGAGCAGATCCACAAGCTGATCAACACCATGGACGACGTGGCTGACTTGATACAAGACTCTGCCGAGACGATGGCTTTGTATGATGTCAAAGTGATGACGGATGACATCAAACGGCTGACCGATATCAGTGTGAAATGTTGCGAACGTTTGGCTGCTGCGGTCAAAATGCTCAGCACTATCAGCGATAGAAACACCGCCGAAGCTGCGCTGAAAACCTGCGAAGAAATTGATAAATTGGAATCGGACGCCGACCGCGTGATGCGCAGCGCCATGAGCAAGCTGTTTCGCGAAGAGCCCGATGTGCGCGAGCTGATCAAACTCAAAGCGGTGTACGAGCTGCTGGAGACCATCACTGACAAATGTGAAGACGTGGCCAATTTGATAGAGGGCGTGATCCTCGAGAATTCTTAAATTCCACAGCAGGTTTACTATTATGGATAACGCTCAAACTGGCCTGTGGGTCGTTTTCATGCTGCTGTTTTTGGCTTTCGCCTTTGACTACATGAATGGTTTTCACGACGCTGCTAACTCGATTGCCACCGTAGTTTCTACAGGCGTACTGCGTCCTGGACAAGCAGTGTTGTTTGCGGCATTTTTTAACTTCATTGCTTACTTTGTTTTTCACTTAAGCGTAGCCGCCACGATTGGCAAAGGCATCGTCATGCCCAATGTGGTGGACACGCATGTGATCTTTGGTGCGTTGATCGGTGCCATTACCTGGAACATTGTTACTTGGTACTACGGCATTCCCAGCAGCTCGTCGCATGCGCTGATTGGCGGTATTGTGGGCGCAGTCATTGCCAAGGCAGGGGCCAGTTCATTGATTGCCACAGGCGTGCTCAAAATCGTGGCGTTTATTTTCATCTCGCCGTTTTTGGGTTTTGTATTGGGTTCGCTCATGATGGTGGCGGTGGCGTGGGTTTGTCGCCGTGCTAAACCATCGGCAACCGACCGCTGGTTCAGGCGCCTGCAGCTGGTGTCTGCAGCAGCCTATAGTTTGGGTCACGGCGGTAACGATGCGCAAAAAACCGCGGGCATTATCTGGCTGCTGTTAATGGCCGCTACCACTGCAGGCGTGCAAGGCTTGCCCACATGGATGATGGCAACCAAAGACTACCTGCCCATTTGGGTAGTGATTGCCTGCTACGTGTGCATTGGCGCAGGTACGATGTTTGGCGGCTGGCGTATTGTTAAGACTATGGGTCAGAAAATTACCAAACTTAAACCCGTGGGTGGGTTTTGTGCTGAAACAGGTGGTGCAATTACGTTGTTTACCGCTACGGCCATGGGCATACCCGTATCCACCACGCATACCATCACGGGCGCTATTGTGGGCGTAGGTAGCACGCAGCGCATGAGCGCGGTGCGCTGGGGAGTGGCGGGCAACATTGTGTGGGCATGGATTTTTACTATCCCTGCTTCAGCGTTTGTTGCGGCTATTTCCTATTGGGTTAGTCTGCAGATTTTTTAAGTGTTTTAGGCCGTTCAGGGCGTAGAACCTGCTCAAGCAGCTATTGAATTAATAGTATTTGTGCACCACCGCAAAGAGTGGTTGCAGTGCCATCACCCGTCAGAACGCAGCAAGTCCTATCATCATAATTAAGCTTTGATAACAGGCCTAAGACGGAGACAACACGATGACAGCATTTGCAGACTTCCATGCGCGCTCACTGCGTGAGCCGGAGGCGTTTTGGGCAGAGCAGGCGCAGTTAATTGACTGGCAAACCCCACCTCAGCAAATTTGTGACTACAGCAATCCACCGTTTGCACGCTGGTACGTGGGCGGCAAAACTAACCTATGCCACAACGCGGTAGACCGCCACCTAAAAGACCGCCCCAACCAGCCCGCCCTGGTGTATGTCAGCACCGAGACGAATACCGAAAAAGCGTATACCTTTCGCCAGCTGCACACCGAGGTGCAATGCATGGCCGCCATTCTCAAAGAGATGGGTGTAGGCAAGGGCGACCGAGTGTTGCTGTACATGCCCATGGTGGCTGAGGCGGCATTTGCCATGCTGGCCTGTGCGCGTATTGGGGCGATCCATTCGGTGGTGTTTGGCGGCTTTGCCAGTGTGTCGCTGGCGCAGCGCATTGATGATGCGTCGCCTAAAGTTGTCATCACGGCAGATGCTGGCTCGCGCGGCGGCAAAATTGTGCCCTACACGCGGTTGCTCTCTGATGCCATAGGGCTTGCACAGCACAAACCTGCTTCGGTACTGATGGTCAACCGCCAACTTGCGGCTGTCGAATCTATAGCGGTTCCCGCAGTAGATTATGGTGTTGCACGCAAAAAGCACTTGTATTCTGAGGTGCCCTGCGAATGGCTGGACGCCACCGACATCAGCTACACGCTGTATACCAGTGGCACTACGGGCAAGCCCAAAGGTGTGCAACGCGACGTGGGCGGCTACGCTGTGGCGCTGGCTGCCAGCATGAAATACATTTTTGACTGCAAGCCTGGCGAGGTGTATTTTGCGACCAGTGATATTGGCTGGGTGGTAGGGCATAGCTATATTGTGTACGGCCCATTACTGGCTGGCATGACCACGCTGTTTTACGAAGGCACCCCCATCCGCGGCATGGATGGCGGCACGAACGGCGGCATTTGGTGGAGCCTGGTGCACAAGTACAAAGTCACGCACATGTTCAGCGCGCCCACTGCTATCCGTGTGCTGAAAAAACAAGACCCAGCGTATTTAACGCAATACGATTTGAGTAGCCTGAAAGCTTTGTACTTGGCAGGCGAGCCGGTAGACGAGCCCACGGCGCGCTGGATCAGCGCGGGCATTGGCAAACCGGTGATTGATAATTATTGGCAAACCGAAACTGGCTGGCCTATTTTGGCTACTGCTAACGGTGGTGGGTTGGAAGGCCCTGTGCCCCAGTTTGGCAGCCCGGGTGTGCCCATGTATGGTTACAACGTCAAGCTGCTGCATGAAAGCACTGGCGAAGAAATGACGGGCTACGGCCAGAAGGGTGTGGTGGTTATCGAAGGCCCGCTGCCGCCTGGCTGCATGCAAACCGTGTGGAAAGACAATGCGCGATTCGTTGATACCTATTGGAAATCTGTGCCTGGAAAAATGGTGTACAGCACCTTTGACTGGGGCATTCGTGACGCTAACGGCTACTACACCATACTGGGCCGCACAGACGACGTGATCAACGTGGCAGGCCATCGCCTGGGCACACGCGAGATTGAAGAAAGTATTGCATCGCATCCGAATATTGCTGAGGTGGCCGTAGTGGGCGTAGCTGATGCATTGAAAGGTCAGGTAGCCATGGCGTTTGCAGTGGTTAAAGACACTTCGCAAACCGCTACCGATGCAGGCAAAGCCAAGCTGGAAGCCGAAGTGATGAAGCTGGTGGACGACCAGCTGGGCGCGGTAGCACGCCCTGCACGCGTGCGCTTTGTCACTTTGCTGCCTAAAACCCGCAGCGGAAAGATGCTGCGCCGCGCGATTGCAGCGGTGTGTGAAGGCCGCGACACAGGTGACCTGGCCACTATGGACGACCCTGATGCTTTGCAGCAGGTGAAAGACGCGATTGCGCTTTAGTGCGGGTAGCCAACCGATGCCGATGCCGGCGCTAAAGTTACCCATAGCTAGGTGTAGCCCTGTGCTGCTACCAAACTGAAATGTATTAATTTGCTACAAAATTAAACACGCTTTTTGACAAAATATTTTGTTAAAAAAGACCCAGTAAAAGCGAGGTTGCTTGTACAGCTGTGAACCCAAAGCAAGGTTGGTGCGTTATGACTACTTCAACAACAAGAAAGCGACATATGCCAATCTACAAACTGTTAGCGCGTTTCGGCGCGATTTTAGGTCTGCTCACTTGGGCCGGTTTCGCGCAAGCCCAAACCAATGTGAATGTCAGCGTGGGCGGCATGATCAAGCCTGGCGTATACGGACGGGTCGAGATTGGCACGCAGCCGCCACCAGCTGTAATCTATCCGCAGCCGGTCATCATCACGCAACCCGTTGTAGTGGTAGCCCAGCCAGTGGTGGTAGCCCCTGCACCTGTGTACATGCATGTACCGCCCGGGCATGCCAAAAAATGGTCTAAGCATTGCTACAAATACAACGCTTGCGGCCAGCCAGTATATTTTGTGAAAAACGACTATGCCCAGTACTACGAGGCACAGGAGCACGGTGATGGTAAGCACAAGGACAAGAAGCACAAAGATAAAAACAAGCACAAGAACAAATACGAAGATTAGCCACGCAGGCTGCTTGTGTTGCAATAAAACTGCCACGTTAAGCCTTGCCTTTGGCTTAGCAAAGATAAGAATAAGGGTAAGTCCGCGTAACTTAGCCTTTGAGCCTATTTAAAATAAGAGCTTGCTTATATTCAAATATTTAAAAAGTAGTTAAAAAACTTTTAGGATATAAATGCATTTGCAAAGCAACTTAAAAGGCATCTATGCATCGCAAAATTAATTCTTATCTTGGCGGTATCGCTTGTGGTGCCGGTTTGTTGCTCTGCATTTCGTACCCTGCATATGCTCAAAACCAAGAGCAACTGAACATCAGGGCTTTGGCCGCTACATGCGCCAATTGCCACGGCACTAATGGCAAAGCCGTAGAAGGTTCTGCCGTAGTGACTTTAGCGGGTGTGCCTAGGGATTACATCGTTGCGCAAATGCTGGCTTTCAAAAGCGGTGCGCGGCCTGCCACTATCATGCACCAGATCAGCAAGGGCTACAGTGACGCGCAGATTGAGCAAGTAGCTACCTACTTTGCAGCGCAAAAAAGATAAAAGGAAAGCACCATGTCTATTCAGCGCAGAAGCTTTCTCCAGTCCTCCGCAGCCATCAGCCTTTTAGGCCTTGGTGCATGTGCCAGCACGGCAAGCATCCCCAGCAAGGCCAAAGTGGTAGTGATTGGTGGTGGCTATGGCGGCGCTACAGCTGCCAAATATGTACGCCTGCTGTCAGACTACAAAATCGACGTAGTATTGATCGAGCCTAGCGACGCATTCGTATCCTGCCCTATGTCCAACCTGGTAGTCGGCGGCAGCAGGCAAATGGATTTTCTGACCACGCAGTACACCGGTTTGGCTAAAAACCACGGCATCACAGTTGTCAAAGACATGGCCACCGATATCGATGCCACCAAAAAAGTAGTGACGCTGGCCAAAGGTGGCACCATTGCCTACGACAAGCTGGTGGTATCACCCGGTGTTGACCTCCTGCTGGGCAGTATCGAAGGACTGCGCGAAGCCAATGATGCAGGCCAGATATTTCAAGCCTGGAAGGCGGGCGCAGAGACGGTAGCGCTGCGTAACCAGCTCCAGGCGATGCCCGATGGCGGCGTCTTTGCCATCACCATTCCAGTAGCCCCCTACCGCTGCCCACCCGGCCCTTATGAGCGCGCCTGTCAAGCGGCGCACTACTTTAAAAACTTCAAGCCCAAAAGCAAAGTGCTTATTCTGGACGGCAACCCGGACGTTACCTCCAAAGGTGCGTTGTTTAAAAAAGTCTGGGCCGAGCAGTACAAAGGCATGATCGAATACCGTGGTGACCACAAAGTGACCGCAGTCGACGCTAAAACTGGCACGATCAAGTTTGAAGTGCAAGACGACGTAAAAGCAAATGTGCTGAACGTACTGCCCGCCATGCGTGCAGGACGCATCGCTGTGCAAGCGGGTCTGAACAACCAAGCCAACAACCGTTGGTGCGGCGTGAACTACCAAACATTTGAATCCACTGCCGCCAAAGACGTGCATGTGCTGGGTGACAGCATCCAAATTGCCCCAGGCATGCCCAAAAGTGGCCACATGGCCAACAGCCACGCCAAGGTCGCGGCAGCAGCTATTGTGGCGCAACTCTCAGGCTGGGAGATCAATGCCGCGCCGATGCTCACCAACACATGCTACAGCTTTGTCGATGACAAAAACGTAGTGCATGTGGCCAGCGTGCATGAGTATGTGGCCGCAGAGAAAACTTTTAAAACTGTCGCAGGCTCTGGCGGAGTATCTGCCATTGATTTGAAGTCAGAAGTCACGCAGCTTGAAGGTGTGTACGCCATAAATTGGGCGCAAAACATTTGGGCAGATACTTTGGGCTGATTGCAAAAGGCCTGTGCACGAAGTGCGCAGGCTTTTTTAATAATTTGAATATAAGTCATTGCGCATTTAATTAATTTCGAAACAGGCAGTACCTTATGAAAACCTCTGGAAGTTCAAAGCAAGACATAACTGGTTTAGAAACTGGCTTAGATTCTGCTGGACAAGTTTTTCAAGCTGCGGCTGAGTTGTTCAGTGTTCTGTCTACGCCCATGCGCTTGAAAATTTTGAGTGTGCTGTGCCATGGTGAGCTGGCTGTGTCGCAAATGCTCGAGCAAATTGACTCATCGCAGCCTAATTTAAGCCAGCACCTCAACGTGCTCTACCGCAGCGGTATTTTGACCAAACGAAAAGAGGGTACCCAGGTGATCTACCGCATACAAAGCGAGCGCGCCATGGCAATTTGCCGCAGTGTGTGCACGCAAATTGCCATTGAATTAGACGAGCCGGCACAGATTGCGCACAGTGAGCGTCTGGTGGTGCATGCTTGATTTTTTAACTATGAATGCTTTATGAGAAACAGTCAATTTTTGCAGGTCGCACCAGAGAGTTTTCTAAGCCGCGAACAGGTCAGTTCGGTCTTTAAGGGTCGGCGCGGCTTTATGGGGGGAGCATTCGCTGCGGCACTGGCAGGTGCTGCTGGCGCGCGCGCACAAAACCCTATCATTGCTGATGATAGCAACATCGTTAACCTCCCCGACCACACCAAGGCGCTAGGCCAAGGCGTGGCAGCCCGCGGCTATGGCGTGCCCAGCGTGCACGAAAAAAACCTGCAGCGTCGCGAAAGCCCGGGCCTCACGCGCGTAAGCCAAGCGGGCGTCAGCTTTGCGCCACTGCAGGGGCTGTTTGGCATCATCACGCCCAGTGGTTTGCACTTTGAACGGCACCATCAGGGCTGGTGGGACATTGAGCCTGATAAGCACCGCTTGATGGTCAACGGCAGTGACGAGACCATGCTTAAAAAGCCGATGGTGTTCACCATGGACGACATCATGCGCCTGCCCAGCGTGTCGCGCATTCACTTTATTGAATGCGGTGCCAACACCGGCATGGAGTGGGGCAATGTGGCTGTGCCCACTGTGCAGTACACCCACGGCATGATCAGCTGCAGCGAATTTACGGGCGTACCACTGAAAACGCTGCTGGACATGTGCGGCGCAGACTACCAACGCGGCAAATTTGTGTTGGCCGAAGGCGCTGATGGATCTAGTATGACGCGCACCATCCCCATGAGCTTGATCGACAGCGGCGAAGTGCTGGTGGCCTATGGACAAAATGGCGAAATGCTGCGCCCTGAGAACGGCTACCCACTGCGCCTGGTGGTGCCCGGTGTGCAAGGCGTCAGCTGGGTAAAGTATTTGCGCCGCATCGAGCTGGGCGACATGCCCTACGCCACCAAAGACGAGACGATCCACTACGTTGACCTGCTGCCCGATGGCCAACACCGCCAATACACCAGCATTCAAGAAGTCAAAAGCGTCATCACCAGCCCCAGCGGCGGGCAGGTGCTGCTGGACAAAGGCTTTCATAACGTCTCAGGCCTGGCCTGGAGCGGGCGCGGCAAAGTGCGCAAGGTAGATGTGTCAACAGACGGCGGCCGTAACTGGAGGCCCGCACGTATAGACGGCGCGGTGCTGAGCAAAAGCCTCACCCGCTTTAGCTTTGACTGGAGCTGGGACGGCAAACCTGCGCTGCTGCTATCGCGCGCAGTAGATGACACCGGGCACGTACAGCCCACTTATGCTGAGCTGCGCAAAGTGCGCGGTACAAGGTCGATTTACCACAACAACGCGATTCAAACCTGGCTGGTGAGCGAAAACGGCGAGGTGAAAAATGTTCAACTATCTTAAGCCAAATATCGAAGATTTTGGACGCGAAGTACGCCAAGGTTGCGCGAAGGACGCGAAAGAAGACGGGCAGAAAATGAAGACAAAATTTTTTGAATTCAAAAATAAATTCAAAAATAAATTTTTCAGTTCTTTATTTTCCAAATATTTTTTGTCTTCTTTTTGTATTTTCTTTTTTGCGTCCTTCGCGAAACCTTCGCGCCCTTCGCGTCCGGTAGTCCGA
>JANNCO010000387.1:0-1906 GCA_031386655.1 Polaromonas sp.
CGGCGGGCGCGCAGCAAAAACGCGCCGACGGTGGACTCGTCGGTAAACACCATGTTGTGAAAGCCTGCATAGGCCTGGGTCAACTCGGCAAACTTGCCCTGCGCGCGCGGCCCTGTCCAGTCAAAGCTACCGCCGTCTACCACTACACCGCCAATCACCGTGCCGTGGCCTGATAAAAATTTGGTGGCTGAGTGGTAGACCAAATCAGCCCCGTGGTCAAACGGTTTCATCAGCCACGGCGAGGTGAGGGTGCTGTCCACTAGCAGCGGCACGCCTGCGTCGTGGGCGATCTGTGCCACGGTAGGAATGTCCAGCACGTCTAGCCCAGGGTTGCCTACCGTTTCGCCAAAAAACAGCTTGGTATGGGGCTGCACGGCGTTGCGCCAGCCGTCAATGTCGCCGGGCTGCACAAAAGTGGTGTCAATACCAAAGCGGCGCAGCGTGTAGTGCAACAGGTTTTGGCTGCCGCCATACAGCGCGGTGGACGCCACAATGTGCGAGCCTGCGCCCATTAGCGTGGCAATGGCCAGGTGCAAAGCCGCCTGGCCCGAGGCGGTGGTAATGGCACCAATGCCGCCCTCCAGTGCGGAGATGCGCTGCTCTAGCACGGCGTTGGTAGGGTTGCTGATGCGGCTGTACACGTGGCCTGCGCGCTCCAGATTAAATAGCGCAGCCGCGTGGTCGCTGGATTCAAACACAAACGATGTGGTCAGATGGATAGGTACGGCACGCGCGCCTGTGGTGGGGTCGGGCGCGGCACCTGCGTGCAGGGCGAGGGTGTCAAAACCAGGGTCAGCATAGCCGGGCATGCGGTTCTCCAAAGTGTGCGCAGAAGTGTGGATCTATAACCAGCATGGTACGTTCTTTTGGGCTATATTCTGGCTAGGATTACAAGAGGAATTCAAATGCTAGTCAGTGACATATTGCGGGTAAAAGGCAGCACGCTGTACACCATTACGCCCGAGGACAGTTTGGCGCAGGCCATGCAGATCATGGCCGAGAAAGATATTGGCTCTTTGGTGGTGATGTCCAATGGCTTAATTGTGGGCATGCTGAGCTTTCGTGAGGTGATAGTGGCGGTGAACAAAAACGGCGGCGCGGTAGGTGCTACCACGGTGTACCGCGCCATGGACAACGGCCCGCTAACCTGCACGATGCAAACCGAGCTGGACGAAGTACGCCGCATGATGCTGGACCGCCACGCACGCTATATGCCGGTGATTGACAACCGCATGCTGATGGGTGTGATCAGTTTCTATGACGTGGCCAAGGCGGTAGTGGACAGCCAGAATTTTGAAAACAAGATGTTGAAGGCTTACATACGGGACTGGCCAGAGGCGGACGAATAGATTCTGCTTGGTTTGTTTGTGAGAATTGCTATTCTTGGGTTGTGAGTTGCTTTGAGGGGCTACCTGCTGCGGTTGAAGATGTTTTTTGCTTCGACTTTGCGGTTTTGCGGTGTGGTGCACGTTCATTAGCTCGAAGATGTCTTTTCTTCGACTTTGCGGTTTTGCGGTGCAGCGCACGTTCATTTGCTCGAGGATGTCTCTTCTTAGACCGCGCGGTTTCGCGGCGCAGTGCAGGCCCTGAGGTTGCGCCCCGGTCGGCGGCCCCCTTCGGGGGTAGCTTTGCAGTGCTCGAAATTTGGGAAAACGTCGAAACTCGCGCAAGCGCTCAAACAACGACGTTTCCTGATCCAAATTTCTCCGCGCTTCAAGCCCGCCGCCCTGATTGGGGCGCAACCCCAAGGCCTGCACTGCGCCGCGAATACTGGGTTGATGGGTTTATCTGCTGTGGGGCACGCTGGGCGTATTCTGAGGCCTGTTTTTAGAGTGTTTTGGGCCGCCAACCCAGGTAAATCATGATCAACCAGCTATGCAATTAATAGTACTTGCATCATCTGTCG
>JANNCO010000405.1:0-2876 GCA_031386655.1 Polaromonas sp.
CCAGGTCTTCTTTTTTCACACCCAGCAGGTCAATGCGCTGGCCACCTGTAACTTTGACAGTGGGGATCTTGTATTTGTCTACCGCGTCGGCAATGCGCCGCAGCTCGCTCGAAGTGGTCTCACCGCCCCACATCCGCGGGATAACGCTGTAGGTACCGTCTTTTTGGATGTTGGCGTGGCTGCGTTCGTTAATGTACCGGCTTTGCGGGTCGTCTTTGGCTTCTTTGGGCCAGGACGACGTGACATAGTAGTTAATAGCTGGGCGGCAGCTGGCGCAGCCGTTGGGTGTGCGCCATTCCATAAAGTGGTACACGCTTTGAATGGTCAGCAGCTTGTTGGCTACTATGGCTTCGCGCACGGCTTGGTGCCCATGGTCGGTGCAGCCGCACATGGCTTTTAGCTTGGGGGTGGCGGAATAATCGCCACCTGCGGTAAACATCAAAATCTGCTCGACCAGTCCTGTGCATGAGCCGCACGACGCGCTGGCTTTGGTGTGTTTTTTTACTTCATCGAGCGTAAACAAACCCTTTTCTCGAATGGCTTTGCAGATAGTGCCTTTGTTCACGCCATTGCAGCCACACACCTCGTCACTGTCCAACATACTGGCGGCTTTAGTGTGGCCTTGGTGGCCTACATCGCCTATGCCGTTGTTGATAGCCGCTTCGCCAAACATCAGCTTGTCGCGGATGTCGGATACGTTTTTGCCATCGCGCAATAGTTTGAAGTAATAGCTACCATCTACCGTGTCGCCATACAAACATGCTCCTACCAACTTATCGTCTTTAAGTACGAGTTTCTTGTACACGCCACCAAATGGGTCGCTCATGATGATTTCTTCAGTACCCTCGCCGCCTTGAAATTCGCCTGCGCTGAACAGGTCGATACCCGTGACTTTAAGTTTGGTAGACGTTAGCGAGCCGGTGTAACGGCCAATGCCAAACTGCGCCAAATGGTTGGCGGCTACCTTGGCCTGTTCAAAAAGCGGCGCTACCAAGCCGTAGGCAATGCCGCGGTGCGCCGCACATTCGCCCACGCTGTAGATGCGCGCATCCGTCACGGTTTGCATGGTGTCGTTGACAACGATGCCTTTGTCGCAATGCAGCCGCATGGACTGCGCCAGCTCGGTGTTAGGGCGAATGCCTACTGCCATCACTACCAGGTCGGTAGGAATTTCTGTACCATCTTTGAATTGCAGCGCCCCAACACGGCGGCTAGCCGGGTTGTCGTTATTCTCGCGGCCTTCTTTATCGGGAATTAGCGCCTGCGTTTGTCCACCCATCACAAACTTCAGGCCGCGTTCTTCCAGTGACTTTTGCAGCAATCCGCCTGCTACAGCATCCAGCTGGCGCTCCATCAGCGTAGGCATCACGTGAATCACTGTCACTTGCATGCCGCGCAGCATCAGGCCGTTAGCTGCCTCCAGGCCTAGCAAGCCACCACCAATGACCACAGCGCGTTTGTATTTACTAGACGCCTCTTTCATCGCATTGGTATCAGCAATATCGCGGTAGGCGATAACGCCTTGCAAGTCTCTGCCGGGTATGGGCAATATAAAAGGGTTGGAACCCGTGCACATCAGCAAGCGGTCGTATTCGACCTCGGTACCATCGTTTGCTATCACGACACGTTTTACCCGGTCTACCCGCACTACTTTTTTGCCAGCATGCAGCGTGATATGGTTTTCTTTGTACCAATCCCAAGAATTGAGAACGATTTCATCGAGCGTTTGCTCACCTGCCAGCACGGGGGACAGCAAAATACGGTTGTAGTTAGGGTGCGGCTCAGCACCAAAGACAGTGACGTCATATAAGTCAGGCGCGATTTTTAAGAGCTCTTCAATGGTGCGCACACCCGCCATCCCATTGCCTACCATCACTAACTTAGACTTCTTCACTCGCTACCTCCAGCTATGCCATACTCAATAAATTTACATTGCAAACCCCATGCCAATCTGCCTAGCAAGAGTTGCACTTAATCAGTGCATTACTTCATTTCTGGCCTATCACTAAAAAATCCTCCATGACCGAACCCGTCCGCCTAGCCAAACGCGTGGCTGAAACAGTGCCTTGCTCCCGCAGCCAAGCAGAGCAGTACATTGAAGGTGGCTGGGTACGCGTGAACGGCCGGGTAGAAGAAAGCCCGCAACACCGCGTGACCAACGAACGCATTGAGCTAGACCCGCATGCCACGCTGCTGGGCAGTGTGCCCATGACGCTGCTGCTGCACAAACCCGCAGGTTACGACTGGGGCGACGGCAGCAGGCCAGCGGGTGAGTTATTGCTTGAAGCTCACCGCAGCAAAGCAGACCGCTCAGGCGTGCGCCTGCTCAAGCGCCACCTCAATGAGCAGGTGTGCGTTACGCCGCTGGAGACAGCTGCCAGTGGTTTGGTAGTGTTTACACAAGATTTCCCGATCCGGCGCAAGCTGTGGGACGACACAGCGCTGGTGGAGAACGAGGTGATTGTGGAGGTGACGGGTGACGTGACGCCCGAGGTGCTGCACGGCCTGAACCGCCCTTTGCTCCGTAACGACCGCGTGGTACTGAACGCCAAAGTGGCGCTGAGCAAGCAAACCGACGCTATCACGGGGCTGCGTTTTGCCGTGAAAGGTGGCTCGCCAGGCAACATTTTTACTGTGTGCGAGCATGCGGGCCTGGCGGTGGTGGGTATGAAGCGCATTCGGGTGGGCAGGGTGCCCATGGCTGACTTGGCTGTGGGACAGTGGCGATTTTTGTTGGGGCATGAGCGGTTTTAAGCTGTACTTTGTTCTGTGTCGTTCGTTGCTTTGTGGTTTATGTCTTTGCTCTAGAACGCGCCCGGCTGTGGCGCAGCCCTATCGCCACCCGAACCCCGGGCCTTCGGCAAGCATCTCCAGTA
>JANNCO010000442.1:0-16266 GCA_031386655.1 Polaromonas sp.
ATTCAAGACGAACGGAGCTTGCTTAAGCAAGCGGGCTTGGGGCAACGGGGGTGTTGAGTGCGCGCATATCTTCAATGGCGGCATCTGACAACCACAGCAAAGTATTAAGGTAGCTGTCGATATGGTCTACCAACAAGGCTCGGGGGCCTTGCCGCCAAGCATCGGAGTTGTAGAAAGCACTTTGCTGAGACACCATGCTGGCTTGATCCGCATAGGCACGCGCCAGAAAATAAGTGTCTTGCTCGTGCGACGATGTACCAAAAGCCACTACGTCCATGCCCGATGCCCGAACCATCGGTAAAGCTTGATCCACCATCGCGCAATGAAAATCTGCCATTGTTCCCGATTTGACAAGATAAGTACGAATTTCAACCAGTCGCCGTGCCATAGTTAGCCTCTCATTTTCTTTTGGCACGCGGATGCGCTGCATCATAGACCTTGGCCAAATGCTGAAAATCCAGCCGCGTATACACCTGGGTGGTGGTGATGTTGGCGTGGCCTAGCAGCTCTTGTACGGCGCGCAGGTCTTGGCTGCTTTGCAGCAGGTGGCTGGCAAAGCTGTGGCGCAGCATATGGGGGTGCACAGGGGTGGCCAAACCTGCCTGCAGACTGCGACGTTTTAAGCGCTGCCAAATAGATTGGGCGGTGAGACGGGTGCCGTTTTGGCCCAGGAAGAGAGCGGGTTGGTCAATGGCTGCGGGTGCTGGTGCTGTGGGCACTTCGACAGGCTCAGTGCGAACGGTATTTTTTACGTTTGATGCGGGCATTAGCTCATCACGCACCATCAAGTATTTTTGCAAAGCCTCTACCGATTTGGCCCCCAGCGGCACGCTGCGACGTTTGCTGCCTTTGCCCAGCACATGTGCCTCGCCTGCTTGCAAATCTAGCCAGCCCTTGGCGCTGGGTGAGGCTTGTACGTCCAGCCCTACCAGCTCGCCTACACGCAGGCCGCTGCCGTACAGCATCTCGGTGATGGCGGCGTCGCGGGCTTCTAGTCTTGGGGCGTTGGTGTCGCTGTGGAAGCTGGCCAGTTGCACAGCATCGTCTACCGCCAGCGCTTTGGGCAGCGGCTTGGACTGCTTGGGTGCGCGCACGTCTTGCACGGGGTTGGCAGTGATCAGGCCTTCGCGGCCCAGCCAATTGTAGAAGCCGCGCCAGCCCGACAAAATCAGCGCGATGCCGCGGCCGCTGCGGCCTTGGCTGTGCATCAGCGCCACCCAGCGGCGTATGTGCGCGTTGTGCACTTGCAGCAGGGCTACGCCGGTGTGCGCCGCGTTGGCTTGCAGTTTTTGCAGGTCTTCGGTGTACAGGGCTACGGTGCGGGCGGCTAGGCGTTTTTGTACGTGGACGTGCTCTAGGTAGCTGGCGATGAGTTGCTCGCCCTGCAAAGCTGTTGAATTTTCAGGTGCAGTGGCTACTTCGGTGACCCGCAAAAGTGCAGGGGCACAATTTCGTACCTGCGCGTGAGTTGTCGCTTTCATGGCTGTCTTGAATTGCTGATCCATGTATTTTTGTGGTGTCACTTATTTGACTGCGGTGCCGCCAGCATTGGAGGTGACCTCATCCGCTTAAGCTTGTGTGGATATGCAGCAGTTTAGTTGTGGCTGGGGCATGAGGTAGGGGTTAGTTTATGCATCTAATCGAGCTGCAGACCAATCAAAACCTGCTCAAGCAGCTATGTAATATATAGTGAATTAACTGTGATGTTCTGCAATTTAGGGCATTTGACCCTAGCTCCTTACTGGCACCGCTGCAAACCAAGGTTATTAAGCGCTATCTTACAAATGGCGGATGGCGAAGTCCAGTTCCAGAGCCAGTTGCTGAATCGGGTTTATATGCAGAATGGCATTTTCCCAGCGGTCTAACCTTGCGCCACACACTTCATCTGCAAGTTTCAAAGCCTCCAACGTTTCAATTTGAGCCGATGCGTTTGGGAAAAACGAGCTGATCTGCCCTGCGAGTACCGCGCTGATACAGGTATGCAGTGTCAGCGTCACCGTTGATTCTGCTAGAGTTTTGGGATCTTGACTCGCTACGTCATGATGCGACAGCGGCTTGCTACGGTACAAGGCATCAATGATGCATGCGCTCAGAAGGCTCGATTGACTCGCTTTTGCTGAAAACGGTGGCAAAGCTTCCAGCAAGTTTAAGTCTGCCACATGGAGGTCCCGAAAGTGACGATAAGCTTGGAATATTGACTCTTCGAATACAAAAAAATCAGTTTTGTTCTTTAACTTCAACAGGTGTTTTAGCGCCCAATAGTGGTTCTTAATGAACAGCTTGCTCGTGGCTGATTCGTCAGGTGTATTCAGATAAAAATCGGGCGGGTGCAAACGGAAATCAGCTCTTCTGTACGGGGTTTCGGCGGACAAGGAATCTACAGCAGCGCGATCTGCAAATTGCAGCAGTTGGGAGGCCGTCTTTGTAGCTGAGCCTAAAGTAGGGCCGACTTTAGGGATGTTGGAAAGCACACCTTCCATTTCTTCCATCCACCGTTTTGCTCCGTTCTTGGCACTGAAGCGAAGCTCCCGTAAACCGTCTTTGATAACCAAAGGGACATCTCTGACCGCATGGGTGGACGTAATTTTGGAGTGTGGAAGTGGTGAGCGGCTCATACCTGCCTGAGTTTAACAAGTTGCCATTAATTTGCACAAATGTACATTACAAGTTATTGTATCGAATGTATTGATAAGGTGCATCACGTGGCAACCAAAAAGCAGAAAACAGCAAACATCACTGAATCCCTGGATAAAGTCATGAAGGAAACTCCTGACGAAAAAGGACTGGTAAACAATCGTACCCGCAGGATGCGGCTTCGTGCTGCATGGATGTACTACGTTGAGGAAATGACACAAAACGATATTGCCCAGCAGCTGGGCGTTGGCAGGGTTACGGTAGTGAGACTGTTGACTGACGCACGCGAGCGCAGTGAAGTGAAATTCAGTATTCAAGGAGGGTTGCAGGAGTGCATTGAAGTTGCACGCGAGCTGGAACTACGCTTCAATATAGATGAAGTGATTGTGGTGCCTATGTCTAATCCGCAAGCTGATGCGACGGGTCCCATCAGCACTGCAACAGGTATGTTTCTCAACGAAATCATCGTGCCCGGTTTGCGTATTGGCGTGGGCTGGGGTCGTACCTTGCTGGAATCGCTGGGATACATCAATGAGGTGCCAATACCAGATATGGCAGTGGTATCTTTGCTGGGCGGCATTACCAAGGTCAAGCGGTTTAATCCCTCTGAATTTGCATGGCGCTTTTCCAACCTATTCCAGGCGGACTGTTATCTCATGACTGCTCCCGCCATCGTAGATTCACTAGCTACCAAAACGGCTTTAATTGACCACTGTGGCTTGGGTGAGGTGTTCAAACGTGCGCAATCGTTGGACGCTGTATTGCTCAGCGTTGGTGATCTAGATGCGCAGGGTACACCCTACCGAAACGGCTTTGTTTCTGAATCCGTGCGCAGTGCCATGGTCGCGCAAGGTGCTGTGGGCGAAGCATTGTTCAATTACTTCGATGCCAAGGGTAAACCGGTCAAAAGCTCTATCATTGGTTGTGTAATGGGAGTTCCCTTGAAAACCATTGTGGATACGCCCAAACGGATCATCGCCTCAGGAGGGCTGCGTAAGGCAGAGGCTCTGCTAGGGGCCATTCGCATGGTCAGGCCAACGGTTCTAGTTACCGACGAATTTGCTGCGAGGCGCATTTTGGAACTCGACAAGAAATCGTCTTAATCGTATGTTATCTACCTGCTAGTAAGCCGCAAGAATAAGACACACAGGCCTCTAGCGCACTCAAGTTTCTGCCTATCTCGCTAATGCATAGGCTGAGTTCTGAGTGGCGTACACGTTCACGCACATTGCTCGCAAGGAACTGCAAAGCCGCGTTTAAAAACTGTTGTTCCGGCGAAATTACTACTATTCAAAGCTCCCTTACTTAGGCGTGCAAACCACTTTCTTAGCGGGGGTTACTTGCGCAACACATGAACATTATGCAATAATCAAATACAAATGTGCATTTTTGCTTCCGTTTAACCATTAGGGTGACAACATGTCGAAATTTCATCTAAGCGGTCTAGCCGCAGATTTACAAGCGCGTTCGTTGACTGGAAAACCTATTCGTATTGGGCTAATTGGCTCTGGAATGATGGGGACTGACATAGTTACCCAAGTCCTGCAAATGCAGGGTATTGTTGTTGCTGCAATTGCAGACATCAATGTCAGTGCAGCTGTTGCGGCCTTGGTTGCTGCTGGTCATCCCGGCGATGCCCATCGCCTGGTGGACACCCAAAGCACTTTTAACCAATGTATTGAAGTTGGGAAAATAGCCATCACCCAAAGTTCGGAATTCGTTTGCAAAAGCGAACTGATTGACGTCGTAGTGGATGCAACGGGTAAGCCTGCGGTGGGCGCAGAAATCGGTCTGACGGCCATGCAGCACGGCAAGCATCTGGTGATGATGAATGTGGAAGCCGATGTCACCATTGGCTCCTACCTAAAGCACGAAGCTGACAAACTTGGTGTGGTGTATTCTTTGGGTGCTGGTGATGAACCTAGTGCCACTATCGAACTCATTGAATTTGTAACGGCCTTGGGCTACCCTGTTATCGCTGCTGGTAAAGGCAAGAACAACCCTTTGAATATTGACGCAATTCCCGATGACTATGCGGCTGAAGCTCTTAGCAAAGCACTGAACCCGCGCATGCTGGTGGAATTTGTGGACGGCTCCAAGACGGCAGTTGAAATGTCGGCGATCGCAAACGCAACAGGCCTGATTCCTGATGTGCCCGGCATGCACGGCCCCGCAGCGTCGCTGGAAGACCTGCACAAGGTCTTATGCCCGATTGCTGATGGCGGTATTCTCAGCCGCAAGGGTGTGGTGGACTACACCATTGGCAAGAACGTGGCTCCAGGTGTGTTTGTGGTTGCCGAAATGGCGCATCCTCGTCTGCGTGAACGCATGGACTATCTAAAGCTGGGCAAGGGTCCCTACTACACCTTCTACCGTCCCTACCACTTGTGCAGCCTGGAAGTGCCTTTGACCTGTGCCCGCGCAGTACTTTATGGACGCGCCGATATGGCGCCGATTCCCGTTCCCACCGCCGAAGTAACGGCAGTAGCCAAGCGCGACCTGAAACCTGGTGACCGACTGGACGCCATTGGCGAATACACCTACCGTGCCTGGGCAATGGCCGCAACACAAGCGTACGAACAAAAAGCGGTGCCTTGTGGACTGCTGGAAAAAGGCACTGTCACTCAAGCCATCAAGAAGGGTGAACTGCTGACCTATGCCAACACTGCTGTGGACACCACATCCAAAATAGTCGAATTTCGCAAGCGCCAGGACGCGTTGGTCTACGGCAAATAACAGGACTTCACCATGAACGACCGCATCAACCAAACGCAGCCCGCCGTCTACGAACAGTTGGGTAAAAAGAATTTACATAAAGCCCTACGCCAGATGCTTTTGATTCGACAATTTGAAGAAGGTGCTGAGCAAGCCTACATGCGCGGACTTGTGCACGGGACTATGCACCTGTCGATTGGACAGGAAGCCAGCGCGGTTGGCGTTGGCATCATGCTGGAGTCGAGTGATTACATTACCTCCACCCATCGCGGCCACGGTCACTGCATTGCAAAAGGTGCTGACCCAAAGTTTATGTTCGCTGAGTTCTTTGGTAAAGATAACGGCTACTGCAGGGGGCGTGGCGGCTCCATGCACATTGCCGATCTGGCGAGTGGTAACTTGGGTGCTAACGGAATTGTGGGTGGCGGATTACCAATTGCGGTCGGAGCAGCGCTGGCCCTCAAGCAGATGAAGAAACCCAACGTTGTCATTTGCTTCTTTGGTGACGGTGCCAACAACGAGGGTGCGTTTCATGAAAGTCTGAATATGGCGGCCATATGGAAGCTGCCTGTGGTGTTTGTTTGTGAAAACAACAAGTACGGTATGTCAACTTCGACCGAGCAGTCAACTGCAGTCAAAAACATTTCACAACGTGCGCAAGCCTATGACTTCCCGGGTGTTACCGTCAATGGCAACGACTTCTCAGAAGTCGCTGCAGCAGCAGGCAACGCCATTGAGCGTGCGCGGCTAGGGGGAGGTCCCACTTTGCTGGAGTGCATGACCTATCGCCACCGGGGACACTCAAAGAGCGACCGCAATCGATATCGCACCAAAGAGGAGATTGAAAGCTGGATCGCACGCGATCCCATTCAACTATTTCAGGCCGATTTGCTTGCGAACGGCCTGATTGAAGACTCCGAAATTGCAGCCATGTCAAAGAGCGTCGAAGACGAAATTGAGGCTGGCATCAAGTTTGCAAAAGACAGTCCTGATCCAAAAGTTGAAGACCTGACTGCTTTCGTATATACCAATAATACTGCGGAGACTAGCAATGTCTAATGTGCTGCGTGAACTCAGTTATTCACAAGCCATCCAGGAAGCATTGGGTTTGGCCATGGAGCGTGATGAACGGGTGTTTTTGATGGGTGAGGATATAGGCGTTTACGGCGGTGCTTTCCAAGTTACGGGCGACCTGATCCACCGATTCGGTAAAGAACGGGTGATGGACACGCCGATTTCCGAACTGGCGGGTGCTGGTGTGGCAGTCGGCGCGGCGCTGTTGAATCGCCGCCCCGTGTATGAATTCCAGTTCTCGGACTTTGCAACTCTGGCCATGGAGCAAATCGTCAACCAGGCTGCCAAGATTCGTTTTATGCTAGGCGGCAAGACGTCCGTACCGCTGGTTATGCGTTTTCCCTGTGGCTCTGGTACCGGCGCCGCAGCGCAGCACAGCCAAAGTTTGGAATCGTGGTTTGCGCATGTACCCGGCTTGAAAGTCGTCCAACCTTCAACACCCGCTGACGCTAAGGGAATGTTGCTGGCAGCCATCGAAGATCCAGACCCTGTCATGTTTTTTGAGCACAAACTGCTTTACAAGATGAAGGGTCATGTGCCTGAGGGCTATTACACCGAACCACTGAACCAGGCCAAAATTCGCCGACAAGGCAGCGACGTGACCATAGTAGCCTCGGCCATCATGGTGCACAAGGCATTGGAGGCTGCCGCCATCGTTGAGAAGGAAGGCATCTCGGTTGAAGTGATCGACTTGCGTTCACTGCGTCCGATGGACTACACCACTGTGATTGACAGCGTTTGCAAGACTAGCCGATTGATCTGCGTGTACGAAGGCACCAAACAATTTGGTATTGGAACGGAAGTGGCCGCTGCGATTGCGGAAAGTGCGGCCTTTGACCGACTTGATGCGCCCATTATTAGATTGGGTGGCGCAGACTGCCCACTACCCTACAACCCGGAGTTGGAAAAAGCGGCGGTGCCGCAAGTACCCGATATCGTTGAAGCTATTAGCCGCAGTGTGCGAGGGAGAATCTAAGTATGGCTACTGAGGTTATCATGCCGCGCGTTGATATGGACATGACGGAGGGAAAGATTGCTTTGTGGCATGTGAAAAATGGCGATGCGGTCACTAAAGGACAGGTTATTTTTGAAATCGAAACTGATAAAGCCACCATGGAGGTGGACGCCCCTGTCGCGGGAATTATTGATGGCATTCAGGGGGCGCTAGGTGAGTCGGTTTTGGTTGGAACAAACTTGGGGTGGATCCTGGCCAGGGGAGAGTCACTCGTTGCGCAAAAATCAGACACGGCTGAGACAGCTGCAAGCCAAGCAGAATCGGTTGGCGAGCTGGTTGCCTTGGAACCCATGCCAACAATTTCGGCCGAAAAGCTGCAGGACACTGCAACCTTTGACAGGTCGTCCTTGCGTGCCACACCTTTGGCACGGAGTTTGGCGCATAGCAAGGGGGTTGATCTATTGTCAATTGCTGGCAGCGGCCCCAACGGTCGTGTGCAAGGCGCCGATATCTCGCAAGCCACAGTGGCAACGCTGGAGCATGGCAAGGCACCTGCTGCACTCTATTTGAATTGGATCGTCAAAGCCCCAGGCGTCCCCTTGGTTTTATTGCACGGGTTCGGTGCCGACCAGGGTGGATGGCGCAACATAGCGTCACAAATCAAGGGCGTTTCCATCATTGGAATTGATTTGCCCAACCATGGCAAATCGAAAACGAGCGCAATCCATTGCCTAGACGACGTAGCCGCCGCCGTGGTGGCTCGTTTGGATCAGGAAGGTGTGCATGCCTTTCACCTCTTGGGGCACTCTTTGGGCGGAGCAACAGCCATGGCGATGATCGCTATGGTGTCAGACCGCCTGAAGTCGTTGACCTTGCTGGCACCCGCTGGACTAGGGGCAGACATCAATGGGGGCTTCATTGACGGATTGTGCAGTGCTAAAAGCGAAGCCAGTCTGAGACCTTGGCTGGCCGAACTTTTCCATGATGAAAGTCTGCTCACCAGCTCATTTGTAGCTACTGCTTTCAAACAGCTGGAATCGCCTCAGAAGCGCGAAGGACTACGATCCATGGCCCAGGCCTTAATGCCCGATGGAACGCAGGCAACATCAAAGCGCAACGAACTGAATCGCTTGAGCGTGCCTACTAAGATCATCTGGGGCGCAAACGACAAAATCATCCCCATAAAACATGCCCAAGGATTGCCAGGGCGTGTTGCGCTGCACGTGCTGAAAAATGTAGGGCATCTGTCCCATATCGAAGCTGGCGACTTAGTCGCTACCTTGCTGATGGAGCAAATGCGATAAACATTTCACGCCTTGCACTTTAGACTTTTCTATGCGCTAGGAGGATGGTTTAAATTGCGCCGCTCGTAAGCTAAACGCATTGCCGGTCGATTGCCTGCGGTCATAGAATTTCCCCAGACAGGTTGTAGACCAAGAAACAGATCCAAAAATGAGATGGGAGAAAAAGTTTCCTCCCTTGCGTTCTCGTGAAAACTATTCCAGTGGCTCTTGATCAAGTCTTTGTTTATCTTCAGTGGTTCAGCGCCCAAATGAAGCCTCCAGCTTTCAAGAAACGTCAGTGTCAAACACAAGACAACAAGATCTTCAGGCCAATTCATCAACTCCCTTAATGACGCCTCGTTAGTGTTGGAGGCGGCATTCACGTTGATCACGGTAATGGGATGCGCTTGTATAAAACTTCTGAGTAAAAAGCCACAAGCATAGTGCGCGTAATCTACTGGATCAATCTTTGAAAAATTCTCTGTGTTGTCCGCATAACTCGCCCAATCAAAGAACGCGTCGGCCAAATCACCGTTGCGTAACTCGCATTGGAAGTTCAAGCGTTGTGCAGTACGCAGCAAGCATTCATTCACCGCACTTTTGAACCAAGTCCAACTACCAATCCGGTTGGGAAAGTCGGGAAGCGCGGCCCATTGCTTGGCTAATTCTGATTCGATCATGTATTTGCTCCTAATTGATTTTATGATTTTTTGTTCATTTTGCGGGTATACCCCGATTATGTACATATTGACTATAGAAAGAACAAAAGTATCATATTATTTAGTAGCAATAAATTTGATATCTAAAGGCAATACGCCCGCGCTAAACGCCGAACAGTAGGAGACGGACATGGAATTTACACAGTCAGCACTGACATTGTTGTTTGTATTCTGGGTATTGCAAACGGCAGGAGCCTGGATGCAATGGCGTCACTATCTGCGGTCTGTTGCGGGAAATCGCGAGAACTGGAAGAACGGCTACCTGGGCGTTGGAAAGTCACGTCGTAAATTCGGATTTGGTGCAGTAGCCATGGTGGTCGTATCCCAGGAACTGCAAGTAAAAAAAGTACAGGTGATGACGGGCATGTCCATATTTGCGCGCTTTAAGGACGTCGCAAAATATGAAGGTATGTCGCTTGAAGCTTTCTCTTTATCTCTTGGAGAAAAACAAGCCAACGAGCAAATTTCAAAGGCTCTTCAGGACGCTGTCCAGCGGATAGAGGAGGTACGAAGCAAACCCTAGTGCCTCACAACATCGAACGTACACCTGAGGCAACTATTTTTAGTAAGTTAAATTTAAAAGGAAATAAAAAATGGAAACTTTCGAATTCCTCGCACGAGGTGCTGAGGCTTTTATCGGACTTTTTAACGCAGGTGGAAAAACCTTCGTTGGATTTGTTAGCGGAATTCTCCCTACATTGATCGTGTTACTGACGGCGGTGTATGCGATTATTGAGATGGTGGGAGAACAGCGAGTGCACCGCCTGGCGCGCTTTGCAGCTGGTAATGTATTTACACGCTACACCGTACTGCCACTGCTGGCAATGTTCTTCCTCACCAATCCTATGGCTTACACCTTCGGCATGTTTGTGGAGGAGAAGCACAAGCCCGCGTTCTATGACTCTGCCGTGTCGCTATGTCACCCCATTACCGGACTGTTTCCGCATTGCAACCCAGGCGAGCTATTTGTCTGGTTGGGTGTGGCAACGGCCATTACCAAGCTGGCAGAAACAGGGAATGCGCCGTTTTCCGTTGCCAAGCTTGCCCTGGCCTACTTGATTGTTGGACTTTTTGTCAATCTGCTCAAGGGTATCGTGACAGAGTGGCTGACGGGTGTTATTGCAAAACGCGAAGGCGTCACTTTGTAATATGTCGTTAAAAGTAAAACAAGGAGATCAATATGAGTTTCAACAAAACATTTAAGTCAGTCAAGGTCAGCCGTGGTGCATCAGGCTGGGGTGGTCCGTTAGTAATCACCCCGACTGCTGAGCGCGATAAAATTGTTGCAATCACGGGTGGCGAGATTCCAGAAATTGCTAGAAAATTGGCAGAGATGACGGGGGCAACCGTTGTGGATGGGTTTCGCGCTCCTCCACCTGAAAGTGAAATCGCGGCAGTTATTGTGGACTGTGGTGGCACCGCCCGCTGTGGTGTCTATCCACGCAAGCGAATCCCGACGATCAATACCAACTCTGTGGGCCAGTCTGGGCCTCTGGCGCAGTTTATTACGGAAGACATTTATGTCTCAGGCGTAACGACCAGCAGCCTTTCCTTTGCAGATGGGTCAGAAACACCTCAACAATCCACAAACGCAAACGCACATCCACCAGCAGCTAGTTCGCCGGCCCAGCCTGGGGTGTCCCAGGGTGGGATAATAGGATTCATCACGCTGATTGGTCGCAAAATGGGCGGAGTGGTGGGCGTTCTGTTCAATAGCGGACGCAAATCGATAGACCAAGTAATTCGCAATGTGCTGCCTTTTATGGCCTTTGTAACCATGCTGATAGGTGTAATCACCACGACCGGCCTGGGCAATATTCTGGCCCATGTTCTGGAGCCATTGGCGGGCAATGTGTTCGGTTTGCTGGCGCTTTCTGCCATTTGCGGCTTGCCATTCCTGTCACCCATCCTGGGCCCAGGTGCCGTGATTGCGCAGGTCATTGGCGCGGCTATCATTGGTCCAGCGATTGCCAATGGAACCGTCCCGCCCGCTATGGCGCTGCCAGCCTTGTTCGCCTACAACACACAAGTAGGTTGCGACTTTGTGCCAGTGGGCATGGCTCTGGGTGAGGCTAAGCCAGATACCATAAGGATCGGTGTGCCTGCGGTGCTGATCTCGCGGCAAATCATGGGCCCTGTGTCTGTTTTGATTGCCTGGGCTGCAAGCTTCGCACTTTAACTTGATAAGGACAGATAAATGATTTACTACAGAACGGTTGTGACAGAAGTGGGTGTAGAGGTTGCAGATCTGCTAGATGGTGGCGTATTGATTTTTTATGCACACGGCGCTCCACCTGCGTTAGCAGAGGTCTCAATACTGCACCAAGTGCAAGACGAAATTGTCGACCATGTACCGGCTGTAGGCTCTGTTATCAAATTAGGTGATTTACAAACACGGGTCACCGCTATTGGAGATACCGCATGGCACAAGGTTAAGGAACTTGGGCATGTGGTTATCAACTTCAATGCCTCTAGTACTGCAGAGCGACCAGGTGAAATCTGCGTGCATGCACTTGAAACTGATCTGGTGAAGTCTGCCATGGTGAAGGGCTGCATGGTTGTTGTTGAAGACTAGAACTATGAACAATAACCTCAAGAACACTCTACACATTCAAGAATCCCGACAGCACCATGATTGAAACTTGCGCCACCGTGCGTGTTATTGAAGGCCTGCACACCAGGCCAGCCGCTCAAATGGCCAAATTGATGAAAAAATTCGGTTGCCATATCGAGCTGGTCTATCGTGGTAAGACCGCCAGTGCAAAAAGTTCTGTCAAGCTGATGCTGCTTCAAGTCAAGGAGGGCGAAGATGTTGTAATCCGCGCAGAAGGTGATGAAGCGCAAGAGGCGTTGGATCATTTGGTCTCTTGCCTTGGCGACCCTCAGTTCGGCATGAACATGGATCAAGCGCCAACAGTGGTAGTGGCGGATGAAGCGCCGGCAGCTCCGACACAAAGTGACAACGGATCCGTGGTTCACGTATGTGAAGGCCTTAAGGGAATTGCAGGAAGCCGTGGCACTGCATTGGGGCCAGCACATATATATCTTCCGCAGAAATTAATTGCACCGCGGCAGGTCATTGCGAAAGAGGAAATATCTAGTGAACTGGATCGGCTTCGGTTTGCTCTGGCTGGGTTGGAATCGAAATTATCCAAACAAAGTGCTGGACAGACTGCAGGGCCCGCGGCTCAGCAAGATCGTGCCATTTTGCTAGCGCTGATTGAGGTGGCCCAAGACGAAGAATATGTGGGTGCCATCATTCGTGGCATCGAAGCGCAAGGTGACGCGGGCGCCGTAACTTTGCGTGTAGGAGAAGTATTGGCTGCGACATTTGCAGCCATGACCGATGACTACATGCGGGCCAGAGCGGAAGACATCCGGGGGGTCACCAGACAGTTGGCTGCAGCCCTGCTCGGGCAGGCCTTGCCAGACCTTGCCAGTGTGCCGCCAGGCTCCGTACTGGTAGCCAACGATTTGAGCGCTTGGGAATTTTTAAAGGTACCGATTGCCAATGTGAACGGTTTGGTGTGTATTGGCGGGGCTGCCACGTCCCATGTGGCTATCATGGCCCGCACGTACGGCATACCCGCCGTTCTGGGGCTACCGTTGTCAGAAGCACAGCTGCAGTCCATCCAATACCTGGCGGTGGATGGTGATCACGGTGAGGTCATAGTCAACCCTTCCGAAGCCCAAAAGACACAATACCAAGCGAGGATACAAGCGCAAGCCCAAACGCGCAAAGGCTTATCCGCTTACCGGGACATTCATCCCACCACAAAAGACGGAAGACAGATCGACATTGCAGCCAACCTTGGCTCATTGGGAGAAATCGAGTTGGCCCACAAGGTAGGTGCAAAAGGCGTGGGCCTGTTTCGCACGGAACTATTGTTCATGCAAGGCAGACATCTGCCACTGGAAGATGAGCAGACAACCGTTTACCATCAATTGGCTACTGCCTTTCACCCTCACCCGGTTATTATCCGGACTTTGGACATTGGTGGTGACAAACCTGTAGCTGGCATTGACTTTCCACGTGAAGAAAATCCCTTCCTGGGTTGGCGCGGCGTGCGCATGTGCCTGGATCGTCCTGAAATCTTCAAGCCGCAGCTTCGCGCTCTCTTGCGAGCAGCTGTGGCTGGAAATATAAAAGTCATGATCCCTATGATTAGCGATGTAAACGAAGTTCACAGAGTGCGCGAATTGGTTGCGCAATGCGAAGCGGAGCTGAACCGCGAGGGTGTGGACTGCGCCCCATTTGAGTTGGGCATCATGATTGAGACGCCTGCCGCTGTGCTGCAGGCAGATGCCTTAGCCGCTGAGGTCAGCTTCTTCTCGATTGGCACCAACGACTTGACACAGTATGTGATGGCTACCGATCGGGCCAATGCCCAGATTGCATCGCTTTATCGCACCGAACATCCAGCAGTTATGAAGGCTATTGAACTGACCTGCGAGGCAGCAAAGCGGGCCGGGATTTGGGTGGGCATCTGCGGTGAAGCTGCAGCAAATCCAGATTTGATCCCCCAGTTCATAGCGATGGGCGTGACTGAACTGAGCATGAGTCCTGCGTCCATTCTCAGCTCGAAGAAGATCATCTCTGAACTCTAATGTGTCGCATTCCCCGTTCGGAGCATCTTCGCTCAGGAACCTGAATAACAAATCTTTTTAACGTACGCGCTGGATTCCCATGCAACTTGCAAGCAATAACCACAAATTCCCGTCCTGCCTTCTGAGCGATTGTGATGGTGTGATTGTGGACAGCGAGAAAATCGCCGATGAGATCATGCATGAAGTACTGCGTGAGGCGTTCAAGAGTGATGCCTTGGAAGGCCACATGAAGGACCTATTCGGTAGGCGCGTCATCGACATCATCTTGATTCTGGAAAAGCGACTGGGTATTTGTTTGAGTGCAGAAAAGCGATCCTTCATGCATATGGATATTGACGCCAGAGTTGCACACGAGGCCCCTAGCATGCCCAATGTACGAGAGGTATACGAGTCACTGGGGCTGCCGGTTGGCATTGTTTCAAACAGTGCGCCATACAGATTGCAACTGTGCGTACGACGTGCTGGCTTGATGGATCTGGTTGGCGCGCATGTGTTCAGCGGCGATGAGGTTCCTAACCCAAAACCTGCACCCGATGTATACCTTAAGGCGGCACAGATTATGGGTTTTTCGCCCGAGCAGTGCTTGGTTATTGAAGACAGCGTGACCGGCGTTACTGCAGCGAAGGCTGCAGGTATGCATGTTCTTGGCTTTTTGGGGGGAAGCCATATTAGGTCTGATCATGCTGACATGCTGTCCAAGGCGGGTGTACGCAAATTGTTCGACAATATGAATATGTTGCCTCAAATCATACAGAGTCTCAACTTGTAAATAATGGTTGCGCGTAATCCGCCTTTAGCCCCACATGACCTCAATGATCAACCACATCGAAACTAGCCTGCGGGAAGCGCAAGTGGCCTTGGACAACCTGTTGCGAAACAAGGAGTCTATGCAGCACATTGCAAAGGCAGCCGACATCATCATCCAGGCTTTCGAAGGCAAGTCGCGCATCTTCTCCTGCGGTAATGGTGGCTCCATGTGTGACGCGATGCACTTTGCCGAAGAATTGACTGGGCGCTATCGGCTAGACCGACCAGCGCTGGCAGCATCTGCTATCAGTGACGCTAGCCACATGAGCTGTGTTGGCAACGACTTAGGTTATGAACAAGTGTTTTCGCGCTACATCGAGGCGCATGGGAGAGCAGGTGATTGTTTACTTGCCATCACAACCAGTGGTACCAGCAAGAATATCATCAGAGCAGTACATGCGGCAAAAGCATTAGATATGAAAGTCATCGCCTTGACAGGTAGGCGAAATCCCGAACTTGAAGCGCTTTGTGATGTGTATGTGTGCACTCCAGGTGGAAATTTCGCCGACCGTGTGCAGGAACTGCACATCAAGGTTTTGCACATTCTGATTGAGTTGATCGAGAGACACTTCTTTCCACAGAATTACGAGACGAACTAACCATTTAACGCACACGACTTGGTCAAGGATATCGACGCGCCAGCTGTTGGCTTCCCGTGACAAAATCCGCAATCAGAGTGAATGCCGCTTGCTGGTTATCCGGCTTCGCATGTGTATCCCCCTAGTTTTGGGCTAGTCCAAAAGTGGGATCATGCTTTCTCCATCCGCAAGCGCGCCAGGGCGGCGCTGGACAGCTCGGCGATGCGTTCTAAAAAGTCGGTGCCCATGCCGGCGTTAAAGCGCTCGGGGTCGGGCGAGGCCAGCACCAGCATGCCAAAGGCGTCGGGCGCGGCGCCTGCGCGCAAGGGGATCAGCGCGACTGACATGGCCAGCTCGGGCTGGGCCAGCCAGGTGACGGCTTCAAAGCTGGAATTGACACCGCAGTAGGGCGCGGTGATCGACGAGGCGAAGGCTTTGGCGTCTTCGCTCACGTTCATGGCAAAGGCTTGATCAGAAAACAAGCCGTTGGTGCCCCACACTTTAATGGCTACTTGCGGCACTAGAAACTGGTGCTTTAGCTCGCGCGTTAGCACGTCGGGCAGGTCGATAGCGTGGTGGGTCAGCAGCATGTTGCGCGTCCAGCGCTGCAGCTTGTCGGCAATCATCATGTTGTCGTTGCCGTTGCGCACCATGTCCATGATGCGGCGCTCCAGCGTTTTGATTTTTTCGCGCAGCATCTCGGCTTGGCGCTCTTGCAGGCTCACTGCCCGCGCACCGTGGCCGCTGGACAACTGCACGGTAGACAGCAGCTGCGCATGGCGCTCAAAAAAGTCGGGCGTGTTGACCAGGAACTGGGCAATGTCAGCCTCGGTGATTGGGGGTAGGTCGTGCTGGTTGCTGGTTTTGTTAGTCATCAAGTCTTCCTCAAACAA
>JANNCO010000457.1:0-3746 GCA_031386655.1 Polaromonas sp.
CCAACCAATGCGCCTGTGGGCCTAGCTTGCCTGCGCGCTGTAGGGCGCCGCAGGGCTGCCAGTCTTGGCCTTGCACCAGCAGGCTGCGCGCGGCTTGCAAGGTGGCCGCTACTCCCAAACGGCTTAGCTGGGTAAGTGATGAGACCGGGGAGGTTGGCCAGGCGGCCTCGCCATTGGCTGCATGCTGGCTTTGATGCTGCTTTTGATACTGTGTGTAGTGCCGTGCCAGCAACGCCACAGGCAAGCTGGCAGACGGCGCTGTAGACAGCGCTGCAGTAGCGCTAAACAACGTGCTGGATGCTGAAGAAAGTGCCGCAGAAGGCAGCGAGGGAGCTAGTGCGGAGGTCAGTGCGGAGGTCGGTGCACAGCTTAGTTGACTGCGCAGCCCGCTGGCCTCCAGCACCGTCACGTCGCAGCCGCGTACCGCCAGCGCGTGGGCCGTAGCAGCACCTGCCAAGCCAGCACCTATTACTATAATTTTCATAGCTGCTTGAGCAGGTTCTACGGCCTGAATGGCCTAAAACGTATATAAAAAATCATGCTAATACGGTGTGCAACCTGCAGTAATGTCTTGTTTAGGAGGCGGCAGATAGCAGGCAGACCCGGCAGGTAAGTGACAGCCCGTACAGGAAGTTTTGCACCAGTCATCGCTTGTTAGCTGCGCCTGCCATGGAGTTACGCCGCAGGCGGTACGTAGCCTTGCACGGCATCGGCTCCACCGCCAAAAAAGTGCGCCTCCATCTGGCGGGCCAGGTACTGGCGGGCGCGCTGGTCGGCCAGGTTCAGGCGGTTTTCGTTCACCAGCATGGTTTGCTGCTTCATCCATGCGGCCCAGGCTTCTTTGCTCACCTGTTGCCACAGCTTTTTGCCCAGCTCGCCAGGGTAGGGCGGAAAATCCAGACCTTCAGCTTCTTTACCCAGTTTGATGCAGTTAACCATGCGTGCCATGTAATGTGTCCAGTCGTTGAAAATGTGAATAATCGGGGAGTGCAAATTTTGTGGTGCCTGTGTGCACGTAGTGCGAACCAAGCGCTTAGTTTGCGTGTCCAATAGCTGTATTGTCTCTGAACGGAAAAGCGAATGCTGAATGTATGGAAAAAATTGACTTTGTCGCAAGGCATGGGGCTGCTGGCGCTGGTGTGCGTGGGCATGTTGGCCTTTGGTATGTATTTGCAACATGTGGTGGGGCTGGAGCCTTGCCCGATGTGCATTGTGCAACGATACGCTCTTATTTTAGTAGCGGCTTGCGCACTATTTGCTTGGGTTATTGGCCTAAAAGCATCCAAAAACAGCGTTCCCAGCACATTACAGAAGATTTTTGCGCTGCTGGCACTGCTATTTGCCGGTGGTGGTGCTTTCGTCGCTGCACGGCAGAGCTTTTTGCAGTGGTACCCGCCTGAAGTCTTGTCGTGTGGGCGTGACTTTTACGGCATGGTGGAGACTTTTCCGCTCAAACGCGCGATTCCCATGATCTTCAAAGGCAGTGGCGACTGCACCAAAATTGACTGGACTTTCTTGGGCGGTTCAATAGCCAACTGGTCGTTTATAGCGTTTGCAGCAATGGTTTTGCTACTGCTGGCGCTGCTGATGCGGCGACGCCGCTAAACACTGCAGCCGCTGTTGTCAGCTGGCTGCAAAACCTTGGTACAGCATGTAAGTGGCCAGCGCATACAGCACGCAGGCAAAAATGAGTTTAAGCCGTTTAAGATCCAGCGTGTGCGCCATTTTGGCGCCCAGCGGCGCGGTAAATACACTGGCCACAGCTATCACACCCAGCGCGGGTAACCAAATATAGCCAAACGAGCCTTCAGGCAAATCTACAACAGCCCAACCGCTGACAACATAGCCTGTTGCGTTGGCCAGCGCTATTGGAAAACCCAATGCAGCCGACGTAGCCACAGCGTTGTGAATGGGCACATTGCACCAGCCCATAAACGGCACGCTGATAAAGCCTCCGCCAGCACCCACCAAGCCTGATAAAAAACCAATCACACCACCAGCGGCTACCTGGCCACCGGCCTGGGGCATTTGGCGCGTGGGCTTGGGTTTTTTGTCCAAAAACATTTGCGTGGCCGAGAAAGTAACAAACAGGCCAAAGAAAATAGCCAGCCACGAGCCCTTTAGCAAAGCAAACACGCCCAAGCTAGCCAGCAGCGACCCACCCACAATGCCCGGTGCCAGGCCTTTGACAATGTCCCAACGCACGGCACCGCGCTGGTGGTGCGCGCGTACGCTGGAGATGCTGGTGAAAACAATGGTAACCATCGACGTGGCAATGGCCATTTTGATAGCCAGGTCGGGCTGGGCACCGCGCGCGGACATGATGATGGTGAGAAAAGGCACCATGATCATGCCGCCGCCAATCCCCAGTAGCCCCGCTAAAAATCCTGTGCCAATCCCCAGGGCGATAAGTTCGAAAATCAGCAGTGGTTCTAGCGTCATGTCTCAAACTTGTTGTAGTAATTGTGCGCAGTGCAGCCTCGCCAAGGACTGCAGAAAAAGGTGTCTGCGGCTGATTCGCCAGACCGGCATCCTGAACCGGGGTTCAGGTGGGTGAGGTCAGCATGGGCATTGGGTTCGTCTAACGCGAGACGATCACGCTTGCCTAGCAATGTTCCTCTCCCTTGCTCGAAAGCATTGGTACAAGGAATATAAAGCCCAGCGAGGCCGCAGACATTTTTGATTCTACGCGCTAACGCGCTGGTGCGTGTACTGCGCGGCTGTTAGCGTTCAGAGCAGTTGGCCGTCGTGGCTTAGTACAGCATCCAGCTTGGCAACCAGTATGGCCAATTGTGGGTGGTTGTCCATGTCTGCACCGCCCGCGTTGCTGCTGGTGTTGTTGTTGCCGGTGCTAGCCTGGTTGGCATCGGCAGCAGGTTTGCGGTCAGTTTCAAAAGCCAGGTTAAGCGCAGCCAGCACCGCAATGCGGTCACGCGCTTTGACTTTGCCCGCGTCACGTATGCGGCACATGGCGGTGTCTACTTTTTCAACAGCGGTGAGCAGTTGCTGTTCGCCGCCTTCGGGCGCGGCCAGCAAATAGCTTTGGCCCATGATTTGAACTTCAAGTTGTTTCATTTAAGGCGGGGGTGATTGTTTTTATGCATCATCGCGCTCGCCAGCTGATGCATCCACGCTATGGCGTTCAGTAGATTCTGGCAAACGCTCCAGCAGTGCCTCAACACGCGAGCGCGCGGCTGACAAGCGCGACTTGAGCGAATCGCGCTCAAGGCTTACGGCTTGCACTTGCTCGGCCAGCAGTGCGTTGGTGCGGCTCAATTCGTCGTAGCGCAATAGCAAACGCTCTACGCGTTCGGTAACTTGCTCAATATGTGAAGAATCTGCCATGGGTGGAGTATTTAAGTACTTGATTCTAGGGTAAGTTTTCGGCATTTAGCAAGCCTGATGGCGCGGTTGTCAGTTTTTAAGCGGCGCTTGCGCGTAAAATTACCAGTGTTGGTGCTCGCGGTGTGGTTCACATACCGCAGTTCAACGGGAAGCTGGGGGGTAATGGCTGATAGACCTGCCAAGGTCTGCAAAAGCCATCACCTAACCAGCGCTGCCCCCGCAACGGTAAGTGGACGGTAGGTTTAAAACGGCAACGCTGCAAAGCAACGCTTTATAAACTGGCCAACTTTCAATCACAAACCACTGAGGTCGTAAGACTTTGGGAAGGTCATTGACAAGTCGTTCCATCAGCCCGGATACCGGCCAACACGGCGGCTGTGCGCGTTGAATTTAATTTTCAT
>JANNCO010000460.1:0-17784 GCA_031386655.1 Polaromonas sp.
CAGATGTAGAAGGCTGGGCGGTGCGGCTGCGCGGCGTAGACGACGCGCTGCTGGTCTCGCGCAGGCAGCTGGCTGCGGTGCGCGCGGCTATTGCCACAGGTACATAGCGCTCACACTCAAGCCAGCATCTTGCTGAACGCCACTTATTGGGAGAGTGTTGTCTTCGATATTTAGCATTGGGACTTATCTTGTTACCTTGGAAATAAAAAATAACTTTTTTTGCCTCATTTTGTAAACTTGCTTGTTATTTCATGTGCGTGTGAATAAGCTGCAATTCTTGTTAGTTTTTTAAACAATTAATAAGACTTGCGGTCTCAATTTTCTGTTTTCCGTCCAGGAGTTCACATGAAACAGTCCAAATTAACTTGGCTAGCACAGGCTACGATGGCCTTTGCAAGCAGTACTTGCATGCAAGTGGCTCTGGCCGCAGACACCGCGGAACAAACGCGCCAGATGCAAGAGCAGGAAAAGTCTGCCAGCAATATTTACAAAGCCTACTTTCCCAATATGGAGATGGCGCGTAAAGCGGCCATTACCTTTCATGCACAGCTGCTTGAGGCCAATTACGAGACGGGGTACATGGTGTTTGAGTTAATGCCCCAAGACATGGTGCAGTTGCGATTATTTGGATTCAAACTAAGCCCTGCGACTGAGTTTATGGCTCAGCGCAAAAAATTCTTGAACAACATGCAATCAGAAACTCTGCGCCTGCAGCAACAGGGAGCGCCTGCTGATGCCAAAGCGGCTGCAGCCGCAGCGGCCACTATTCCCAGTTTTCCCTGCTACGAAACCGTTGAAGAAACGTACAGTCAAGCGCAAAACTTCGCCACCTCCAAACCCACCATAGCCAGCTGGCTGGATGCAGGCAACTCATGGCAGAAAACCGTCAACCTGGGCGGCTTCGATATCAAAGTGCTCAAGCTCACCAACTCGGCCATTACGGGCAACAAACCCAAGCTGTTTGTCAATTCAGCCATCCATGCGCGTGAGTACACCACGGCGCCGCTGAACCTGGAGTTTGCACGCTGGCTGGTCAATGGCTACGGAATTAACGCCGATGCCACCTGGATATTGGACCACCACGAAGTGCATTTGATGCTGCAAACCAACCCGGATGGCCGCAAAAAAGCCGAAACAGGTTTGTCATGGAGAAAAAACACCAACCAAGCTTACTGCAGCGCTACCAGCAACACGCGTGGAGCTGATTTGAACCGCAATTTCAGTTTTAGTTTTAACTCCACAGCCGGGCAAGGCTCTAGCGGCAACCAGTGCGACCTGACCTACCGCGGCCCCTCGGCGGCATCAGAACCCGAAACACAGGCCATTGAATCGTATGTACGCAGCTTGTGGCCCGACCAGCGTGGGCTTGATTTGACCGACGCTGCAGCCAGAACTACCAGCGGTATCCATATTGATCTGCACAGCTTTAGCCAACTGGTTCTATGGCCTTGGGGCACCACCAACGCGCCGTCGGGCAACGGTACCGACTTGCAAACGCTGGGTCGCAAGCTGGCATTTTTTAATGGCTATGCACCCCAGCAGGCCATCGGCTTGTACCCCACCGACGGTACCAGCGACTCGGTAAGCTATGGTGAATTGGGGGTGGCGGCCTACACGATGGAACTGGGAACCTCATTTTTCCAAACTTGCAACGCATACACCAGCAAGATCAGGCCCGATAACCTCAATGCGTTGATTTATGCCGCCAAAGTGGTGCGCACACCTTACATCACACCTTCGGGTCCTGACATCTCGGTGTTGAGCCTAGGCGGCACAGCGTCCACCACCGGGGTGCAAGTAGGCACGGCAGTAAGCTTGTCTGGCACAGCCACCGACACGCGCTACAACAACACGAACGGTGCGCAGCCCACACAAAATATTGCAGCGGCCGAATATTATGTGGACACACCACCATGGGTTAGCGGTGCCGTTGCTACTGCCCTTGCGGCCAGAGACGGCGCATTTAGCGCTAAAACAGAAGCCATTCAGGGCACGATCAACACATCCAGTTTGTCAGTGGGCAAGCATATTGTGTATGTTCGCAGCCGCGACGCAGCCAATAACTGGGGCGCGTTTTCAGCTGTGTTTTTGCAGGTCAACCCTTAAGGCTATTTCGGCTTAAGGCGCCAGGCGCTCGCGCACCCAGCGCGCGCCATCCAGCGTGTAGCGCAACCGGTCATGCAAGCGGCTGCGCCGCCCTTGCCAAAACTGCCATTCATCGGGCACCAAGCGGTAGCCGCCCCAGTGCGGAGGGCGGGGTGGCGTGTTGCCGTACAGCGCCTGGATGCGTTTAGTTTCAATTTCTAAAATATCACGGTTGGGTATGACCTCGCTTTGCGCACTAGCCCATGCGCCAATGCGGCTGTCCAGCGGCCGGCTGTGAAAATACGCATCACTGTCTGCTGCAGACACTTTCTCAACACGGCCCTCAATACGTACCGTACGCTCCATCTCCACCCAATGAAACTGCAGCGACGCAAATGGGTTACCTGCCAACTCATGGCCCTTGCGCGAGTCGTAGTTGGTGTACCAAACGATGCCGCGCTCGTCAAAACCTTTAATCAGCACAATGCGTACAGATGGTTTTAAATTGCTGCTTACCGTGGCCAATGTCATGGCGTTAGGTTCAGGAATTTTGTTAGCAATTGCGTCTTTCAGCCATCCGTCAAACTGGGCAAACGGGTCGTGCGAAGCGGTAGATTCCAGCAGCTCGGCCAGCTCATAGCTTTTGCGGATATCTTGAAGTTGTGGGTTTTGCTCGTTTTTTTGCATAGGTGAAGTATAAAAGTAGATATGGAAAGTTTAGATTTAAAGGTTTTGGCCGATGCGCTGGCCTGGAAACATGCCGGGCACGGCGTAACGCTGGTGACTGTGGTGCAAACATGGGGCAGCGCGCCGCGCCCGCCCGGGGCGCTGCTGGCGGTGCGGGGCGACGGTATTGTCAGCGGGTCAGTCTCGGGCGGGTGCGTGGAAGACGATTTGATCGCCCGCATTAAAAGCGGTGAACGCACAGACCAACCGTCGATGATTGCCTACGGCGTAACCCAAGCCGAGGCCGCGCGGTTTGGCATACCCTGCGGCGGCAGTCTGCGGCTGATGCAAGAGCCGCTGACAGACACGGTATGGGTCGAGCAGATTTTGCAGCGCACGGCAGCGCACGAACTGGTAGCGCGCACGCTTACGCTCAGCACAGGCCAAGTGGGTTTGGCAGCCGCTCAACGCAGCGACACTTTTGCCTTCGATGGCGTTACGGTTAAAACCATTTTTGGCCCCCAATGGCGACTGTTATTGATCGGTGCAGGGCAGCTGAGCCAAGCCGTAGCACAGATGGCCAGCATGCTGGATTTTGAGGTGCTGGTGTGCGAGCCGCGCGAAGAGTACGCCGCCATGCTGCCCGCCTGTGCAACCCGCATTCCAGGCATGCCAGACGACGTGGTGCGCGAGCTGAAAGCCGATGCCCACACCGCTATCGTTGCCCTGACGCACGACCCCAAGCTGGACGACATGGCGCTGATGGAGGCACTGCAATCAAACGCCTTCTACGTTGGCGCGCTGGGGTCACAGCGCAACACTGCCTCCCGCAAAGCCCGTCTGAAGGAACATTTTGAACTGACAGACGTGCAACTAGCGCGCTTGCACGGCCCCGTGGGGCTGTGGCTAGGCGCTAAAACGCCCGCAGAAATTGCAGTGTCAGTAGTTGCCCAAATCGTGCAGGTGAAAAACGCGGTGCACACTGTGGCTGATCTGCCTGAGCCCGCACAAGGGCTTGCGTAATTTTTGACAGACTAAAAAATGCTGGCGCACTTGCATCCCACCGTCATCGTCCTGGCCTCTGGCCGAGGCGAGCGCTTTACAGCCTCCGGCGGACAGGCGCACAAATTACAAGCTCTGCTGCGTGGCAAAAAAATCATCGACTGGACGCTGGACGCTGTCCGCGCCAGCGGCCTGCCCTACCATGTAGAAGACGCAGGCCACCCCGGCATGGGTGACAGCATAGCCGCTGCTGTGCGCGCCACGCTGAACTCCAGGCCCCAGCCCAATGGCTGGCTCATCCTGCCGGCCGACCTGCCACTCATCCAACCCGCCACCCTGCTAGCCGTAGCCCAAGCCCTGCACACTGCCCACCAAGTTATCCCCATGGTCAACGGCCAACGAGGCCACCCAGTAGGCTTTAGCTTCCAATATGCCCTGCAACTGTCAAATTTAAAGGGAAATAGAGGCGCAACCCAAGTAAAACCTGCTCAAGCAGCTATTGAATTAATAGTAGACGATGTGGGCTGCGTGACGGATATTGATACGCTGCAGGACTTAGAAAAAGTGCACCGTCTATTGGCTGTAGCTTCAGGGCAGGATGTTTATTGGATATAAGTCGCATACATAAAGATGGTGATACTCCAATTTTATTGGGCACCAACTTTTATTAATTCAGCTAACATTAAATCTAAAAATTTTTGTTGCTCTGCATTATCTTTAAAGTACCTCTGATAGTTCACACTGCAACTTTCAATATTAGAAATATTCTTTTTGTTGAAAGACCAGTCATTAATGGTTTGAACTGTAATTCCTAAATTGCTACTGCAGCTATTCCACAGTTCCGAGAATTTAGTTTTCTTGTCTTTGCGCATTTGATTGAAGTTGGCACTGACCGTGAATCCACGCATCTCAGAATTAAAAAATTTGTGAATTGAAATGATGGGCACACCACCCCAATCTATTGTTTCTCCCACTGGGAGGTCTATCGTATTGAGCTTTTCCTCACTCATAATTTTGTCTTGCTTACCTTTTTTGAAAGCGTGCTCTTCGTAAATCAGTTTCGTTTCTTTTGGGACCAATATTTTTTTAACTACCAATGGTTCTGTGGTAATAAAGTAAGGATAGTTTGGCGCAGTATTCCCACCTGCTGGGTTCATATTTGGGATGCATCCTGTTAAAGATAACAAGCTTAATAAAAAAGTAGAAAGTTTTAAAAATTTCATGAGAGTCTGTACGCAAAGGGGCATCACGATAAATAACTGCTAATAATTTTACCTTCCTACATGTCGCACGCAATTTCTACGTATCTGACAAAGGCTTCAAGGATTTCCTAAACGCTAGGAATAGATGCCATCTTCGGTTTTGCATTCCCCCTAGCAGTGCCGACTTGTTTCCTGTCAATAGCTATGCCAAAAAGGCTACGTCTGATCTGAAATCCTAAACTTGGCGAATACCCAAGAAAATTGGCTAAAACCCAAGCCCAGAACCTCTTTGTAGCCCGCAAAACCCAGTTTTCACAAAGAAATCCAAGTTATCGGGGACAATGGTGGGTTAGCCGGGGGCATTAGCACCTGGAATGCACAGTTTTTTGGAAATTTCACAGCTATGGCGCAATACGTATTTACGATGAACCGGGTAGGCAAAATTGTGCCGCCCAAACGGCATATTTTGAAAGACGTGAGTTTGTCTTTCTTCCCCGGGGCCAAGATTGGCGTGCTAGGTGTTAACGGCTCGGGCAAATCGACCTTGCTCAAAATTATGGCTGGCCTGGACACCGAAATTGAAGGCGAAGCTACGCCGATGCCTAACCTGAACATTGGTTATCTCCCGCAAGAGCCCATCTTGGACCCTGAACAAACTGTGCGCCAAGCGGTTGAAGGCGGCATGGGCGCGGCCATTGCTGCCAAAGAGCGGCTGGAGCAGGTGTACATCGAATACGGCCACGAGGATGCTGATTTTGACAAACTGGCTGCAGAACAAGCCCAGCTGGAAGCCATCATCGGCGCAGCGGGTGATGATGACGGCCGCGCGCTGGACATTGCCGCCGACGCACTGCGCCTGCCCGAGTGGGACGCGATGATCAAGCACCTGTCGGGCGGTGAAAAACGCCGCGTGGCGCTGTGCCGCCTGCTATTGAGCAAGCCCGACATGCTGCTGCTGGACGAACCCACCAACCACTTGGACGCAGAATCTGTGGACTGGCTAGAGCAATTTTTGCTGCGTTACTCTGGCACCGTAGTGGCTATTACCCACGACCGCTACTTTTTAGACAACGCAGCTGAATGGATTTTGGAACTGGACCGTGGCTCCGGCATTCCCTACAAAGGCAATTACAGCGACTGGCTAGACCAAAAAACTGACCGCTTGGAGAAAGAACAAAAGGGCGAAGATGCGCGTGCCAAAGCGCTGAAGAAAGAATTGGAGTGGATTCGCCAAAACCCCAAAGGTCGTCAAGCCAAGAGCAAGGCGCGTATTGCGCGCTTTGAAGACCTGTCCAGCTACGAACACCAGCAGCGCAACGAAACCCAGGAGATTTTTATCCCCGTAGGTGACCGCTTGGGTGCCAGCGTGATTGAATTCAAAGGCGTGAGCAAATCATTTGGCGACAGATTGCTGATTGACAACCTCAGCTTTACCGTGCCCGCGGGCGCGATTGTCGGCATTATTGGCCCCAACGGGGCCGGTAAATCTACGCTGTTCCGCATGATCAGCGGTGCGCAAAAGCCTGACAGTGGCGAGGTCAACATTGGCTCGACCGTGAAGATGGCGTTTGTAGAGCAATCGCGCGAGAACCTGGAAGGCGACAAAACCGTGTGGGAAGAAGTCTCAGGCGGGCTGGATATGCTGCAGATTGGTAAATTTACGGTCGCCAGCCGCGCGTACTGTGGGCGCTTTAACTTCAGTGGTGCCGACCAGCAAAAGCGCGTAGGCACCTTGTCGGGCGGTGAGCGCGGGCGCTTGCACTTGGCCAAAACTTTGATTGCCGGTGGCAACGTGCTGATGCTGGACGAGCCGTCCAACGACCTGGACGTAGAAACCCTGCGCGCGCTGGAAGACGCGCTGCTTGAGTTCCCCGGATCGATCATGGTCATCAGCCACGACCGCTGGTTTTTGGACCGTATTGCGACCCACATTCTGGCATGCGAGGGTGACAGCCAGTGGACCTTCTTTGACGGCAACTACCAAGAATACGAAGCCGACAAAAAGAAGCGCTTGGGCGAAGAGGGTGCCAAACCTAAGCGCATGCGCTTTAAAGCGTTGGCTTAAAGCTGCTAATGTGACAGCAGCAGGCCGTCAGCCAGAGCTACGTGTTGCTTTGTATCCAAAAGTACGGACATAATGTAGAAACATGATCCAAGCCCTGCCGCACAAACTAGGTATATCTGACGACCCCCACGGTCCACGGATTACCTTGCGCCAGTGCCTGGACGCTGCCCTGCAACAGTCTGAAGGGCTGATGGACAAGTTGCTTAACAGCCTGGCAGGCAAGCCCGAAAAAGCTTTCGGTGCCAACCAGACCAAACCCAGTTTTCCGCCCGCTGCGCAGGCTGTGGTCAACCAGCTGGTAGCGCAGCGTGATGCCGTCAAACAAAGCTTTAACCGCCATTTGCGTGAATGTGTTTTCCAAGGCTTGGGCGCGGACGCCCAAGCGCCGCAAATGATGCGTTTTGAAGACCTCAAACTGTTTGAGGAAGAAGACCTGGACGAGAGCATTGAGGTGGCCCGCGCGCTGCACGAGATGAGTGGGCAGGTGGACGAGATCATGCCGCAATTGGACGCCATGATGAGCTCGCTGTTGGGCTGGATTACGGTGCAATCGTCGATCAACCCGCTGCGCCCCGAGATGTATGCGCGCGCACTGCGCGAATGCATTGCCGAGCAAACCCATGACGTGGATATTCGGGCGGCGCTGATAGCGTCGATTGCCAATCGCTTGGGCGTTTTGCTGCGCAAGTTGTATACAGAGTTGATAGCCTGGCTCAAGTCTTGCGGCGTCGAACAAGCTGGGACTGTGCAGCCCGGGTTGGTACAAACCAGCGTGGCCAAGCCTGGCGTAGTGGGCACCATGGGCAACTCGGTTGCGCGCACTTTGCTCACGCTAGACCGCTTGCGCAGGCTGCTGTCGGGCGAGCTGGATTCAGATACGCGCAAGCCACAAGACTTTTTGCACACGGTGCCTGCCTCGGTGGTAGCACTGCAAGACATGCGCCAGGTAGAAGCCATGGTGCAGCGCCTGGAAACCAAGGCACGCACAGCAGCCCAAAACCCCAGTGCAGACGATGCCCGCAAAAAAGCCGCTGCCCGCCTGGCACTGGCCGACAGCAAAAACCTGGGCAAGCAGCTAGGCGAAGAAGTGGTGCGCCTGATGCTGGACAACCTGATTCAAGATGAGCGCCTGCTGCCCGCAGTGCGCGGGCATTTGCAGACGCTGGAACCTGTGCTGATGAACATCGCCAAAGTAGACGGCAGATTTTTTAGCGACAAGCAGCATGCAGCGCGGCAATTTCTGGACAAAACAACCAATCGCAGCCTGGCGTTTGCTACCGAACGCGACGAGGGCTATGCGCAGTTTGTCAAGTCGATAGAAAAAAGCATTGCGTCGCTGCACAAAAAAACGGCCCAGGCCGATAATGCATCGCAAGCCTTTGGCGACGTGCTGCAGCAGCTGGAAAAGCAATGGGAACGCCTGGACACAGAAGACAAAACGCGCCGCGAAGAAGCCGCGCGGGCGCTGATGCATGCCGAGCAGCGCAACATGCTGGCGCAGTATTTGGCGCAAGAATTTCGCACCAATGCTGAAGGGGTGGATGTACCGCGCGCCGTGGTAGATTTTGTCTGCGGCCCGTGGTCGCAGGCGGTGGCTGAGTCGCAACTGCGCTGTACCGATGGCACCAGCGACCCGCAGGGCTACCACGAACTGGTGGCCGAGCTGTACTGGAGCGTGCAGCCCCGCGTAGCCAAACGCAATCGCAAACGCTTGGTGCAGATCATCCCTGGCATGCTGGGCAAACTGCGCCAAGGTTTGCACCTGATTGAGTTTCCGGCCGAGCGGATTACAGACTTTTTTGCAGAGCTGATTGCCATGCATGAAACTGCGCTGGAAGGCGGCCGACCCAAGCCAATAGTGCCCGAGGCGGCACCGCCTGAGATAGTGCAAGCCGCCGAAGCCGCTGAAGACCAAGCCGCCATGACTGACCGCGCCGAACTGGAAGCTTTGTATGCCGCCAGCGGTGACAGCGCAAGCACTGACAGCGCAAGCGGTGCAGCGCAGCCTTTGACCGAGCCAGCTAGTGCGGTGTCTGCCGACTTTGGTGCGTCCAAATCGCCCGTCCCACCAAACGCTAAAGACGGCGTATGGATGGGCAGTAGCGAGGCACTGGAAGCTGGTTTTGTACAAGAAGCTGCTGTCACACCAATAGCAGGGCCCGGCCCTGATGTAGCTACCTCCCATAGTGCCCCTGTTACCGGCGTTATCGCGATTGGCTCGTGGGTAGAACTGCAGCTGGACGACCAATGGATGCGGGCGCAGTTGACTTGGGCCAGCCCGCACCGCACGCTGTTTATGTTTGTGTCGCACGGCGGCAAGGCGCATTCGATGTCGCAGCGCACCATGGACAAACTGCGTGCACAAGGCATGATTCGCATTATCTCGGACGGCCGCTTGGTAGACAAAGCGCTAGACGCTGTAGCCCAGACGGCCCTGCGCAACAGTGTGGACGCGGGCAGTGCCGACGCAAGCAAAACGCCTGCGTAGCTGACACCGCCAGATTATTAAAAACCAGCCTCACTGTGCCACTGCTGTGGCTGCCCTGTGACTGGGTGCACCAGGCGCAGCTGGCTGGCATGCAAATGCAACCTGCTGCCCTCAGGCACATGGCAGCCATACAACACATCACCCACAATGGCGTGCCCCAGCGCCAGCATGTGCACGCGCAGCTGGTGCGTGCGGCCCGTGTGCGGGTGCAGCAGCACACGCGTGGTGCCGTCTGCGTTGCGCGTGATCACTTGGTAGTGGGTGAGCGCAGGCTTGCCCAGCGTGGGGTCAATTTTGCGCAGTGGGCGTGCCGGCCAGTCAGCGGCAATGCGCAAGTCAATTTGCCCTGCATCGTCGGCAAGATGGCCGTGCACTACGGCGGTGTAAGTTTTGTCAACGGCGCGGGTTTCAAACAGGCGGCCAAGGGCACGCTGCATAGCCGGGCCACGCGCCATCAGCATCAAGCCCGAGGTGGCAAAGTCTAGCCTGTGCACTACCAACGCATCAGGGTAGTGCTGCTGCACGCGCAGGCTGACGCAGTCTTGTTTATCCTCGCCGCGGCCCGGCACGGCTAGCAAGCCCGCAGGTTTGTCTACTACCAATAGGGCAGCATCTTCAAATACCACGCGCACAGGGTGGGCTGCACTGGCTGCTGCAGATCCAGGTGTTGCCAACAAGGCGTTGATGGGTGTGGCCATAGGTCAGCTGGCGTAGTCTTAATGGGCAGTCAGTCATAGGGTGCGTGCAATGCGCAGTGCCCGGATTTAAGTAAAATACATAATTACTATCAAATACATAGCTGCTTGAGTAGTATTTTAGGGCATTAGAGGTCAAAACAGCTTGAAAAATCAGCACATTATCGTGGCCGGCGCTGGCATAGGCGGTTTGTCTGCGGCGCTGGCCCTGGCCCGTGCAGGCCAGCGCGTGACGGTGCTGGAGCGCAGTGCGCAATTTGCGCCAGTGGGTGCGGGCATTCAGTTGGGGCCTAACGCCATGAAAGTGTTGGCCCAGTGGGGCTTGCAAGATGCGGTGCGGGCCAAAGCGTGCTTGCCAGAGGCTATTGCAGTGCGCAGCGCCACCACGGGCCGCAGCATCAGCCGCATGCTGCTGGGCCAGGCTGTGCAGCAACGCTACGGCCAGGTGTATGCCAGCGTGCACCGTGCTGACTTGCACAGCGTGCTGCTACAAGCCGTGCTGAGTCAGAATAATATAGATGTGCGCTGCAATGCGCCTGTGCACAGCATAGATTCAATAAGCGCCAAAGGCGTGCAAGTGCGCATCGGCGCTGCAACCCATGGTGCGCAGCCCACCACTTTGGCAGCTGACGCGCTGGTAGCGGCTGACGGGCTATGGAGTACTGTGCGCCAGCAAGTGTTTGCCGACGGCGCACCTCGGCCCACAGGGCATGCAGCTTACCGAGTGCTGCTTCCCATGCACTGTGTACCGCCTGCGTGGACGGCAGCCCAAGTCGGCCTATGGTGGGGCAGCAAGGTGCATGTGGTGCACTACCCCGTGCGCAGTGGCGATTTTTTAAACTTGGTGGTGCTGAGCGAACAGAGCGCCGCCCAAGCCACCGCGTCATGGGCGCAGCCTGCACAGCAGGCGCAGGTGCTGGGCAGCATGGGCGGCACGGGCAGCCTATGTGCCCCGCTACGCGAGCTGTTGGCGTGTGTGCCTGCCAGCGGTGCCCAGTGGCAAAGCTGGCATCTGTACGACCGGCCTGCCGCCGCAACGTGGGCCAAGGGCAGCGTGGCGTTGCTGGGCGATGCGGCCCACCCCATGCTGCCGTATCTGGCCCAGGGTGCCGCCATGGCGATAGAAGATGCCGCCGTGCTAGCGCAGCAGGCAGCTTTGCATAATGATTGGGGCCCTGCCCTGCAAAGCTATGAACAATTGCGCAGACCGCGCTGTGAGCGGGTGGTAGCTACGGCACGGCGCAACGGGAAAATTTTTCACTTAGCGCAACCATGGGCTACAGCCCGCGATGCCGTGCTGGCGCTGAAGGGTACTGAAGTGGTGGGGCTGCCCTGGTTGTATGGTGCGGATGTTTGAGGCTGGATATTCTCAGAATGTGGACTTCTGAGTTTGAGTCATCTGCTCTGGTTGAAGACTAATATTCCAGCACCGTTAGCTGCGGCGATAAAGGCAAGTCCTGCTGCAAGAAAATAACCGTTGAGCACGCTTTTTTTATGTGTTTTAGGCTTATAACCTACGTAAATCCTGCTCAACCAGCTATGTAATTGATAGTGATTCATGGCCCACAATCCGTTCGCTCTGGGCCTGTCGAAGGAGTCGCAAGGGTTTCGACAAGCTCAGCCCGAACGGAAGTGGTTAGCAAACGGGCTGCTAAAAACCAAGCAAAGAATAATGTGACGAGTCGGGGTCGTCTCGATGAAAAATATGCAGCAAGGCGCGCGTTGTTGAAGCTAGCGCACCAAAAACCCAAGTTCGTGCGTGTTTTCGGAATATTTTTCGCGAAAGAGATGCCCGGCTCGAGTCCAACTTACCGGAGAAACCGTTAGTCCAAAGACCAGCTCAATTCAAACTAGCAGGGTCCATATTGGCCCCGCACAGCACCAAACACACCGTCTCATCAGCAGCCGGTTTATACACACCCGTTTGCAACGCCGCCAAACCCAACGCCGCAGCGGGTTCCACCGCCAGCTTCAGGTGGTGCCACAGCCACAGCTGGGCAGCGCGAATAGCCTCGTCTTCCAGCAGCAGGCTGCTGTCAATCGCAGTGCTTTGTACTTGCCAGCAAATGTCGCCAATACGCTTGGCACCCAATGAATCTGCCGCCACACCGCCCACGGTCACATCTACCGGCTGGCCCGCCTTGCGTGCCTCAAACAACGTGGGTGCCAAGCGCGGCTCTAGTGCCACTACGCGCGCGCGGCCTTGGCAATGCGCGGCGATGCCCGCAATCAACCCGCCGCCACCTACGCTGACCAGCATGGTGCCTGGCAATGCACCTTGCTGCATTTGAATTTCTGCAGCCACCGTGCCCGCACCCGCCACCACTTCTAGCTGGTCGTACGCGTGGTTTTGCAACGCACCGGTGACTTGCTGGCGCGCTACGCAGGCGGCATACGCGTCTGCATAGGCGGCACCCGCCACTGTCACCGTTGCACCCATCGCGCGCAGCCTGGCGCGCTTGGCCGGGCTAGACACTTCGGGTAAAAACACCTGACACGGCACACCCATGCTTTGCGCAGCCGCCGCTGACGCAATGCCCGCATTGCCACCTGATGCAATCACCACGCCGCTGGCAGGCACCGTGTTGCGCAGCAAACGGTTCAATGCGCCGCGCGCCTTAAAGCTGCCGCCGGTTTGCAAATGCTCCAGCTTGAGCCACACCTGGCCACAGTCAATGCCCAGCGCTTTGCCAGGCAGCACCCACAGTGGTGTTTGATGAATAAAGTGCCTGTAGCCCTTGTTAAATCTGCTCAAGCAGCTATTAATTTCAGAGCGTATGTCAGTGCAAATATCAGCGTGCGGGGAATCCATCATTTTTTCTTGCTGGATGCATGCAAGTTCGAATCTGCAATGTGTTCGCTGGCAGCCAGCTTTAAACCTTTGGGCAGCGGGAACTTGATGGTTTCTTCTATGCCGTCCATCTTGCGGATCGACACTGCCCCCAGCGCCTTGATGCGGTCGATCACTTCTTTGACCAGCACCTCCGGTGCCGAGGCACCAGCCGTCAAGCCCACGCGCGTGACGCCTTCAAACCACTGCGGCTGCAGCTCGGCAGCGCTGTCGATCATGTAGCTGGTCACGCCTATTTTGCGGGCCAGTTCGGCCAGGCGGTTGCTGTTGGAACTGGTGGGGCTGCCCACCACGATCACCAGCTCGGCCTGGCCCGACAGTACTTTGACGGCGTCTTGGCGGTTTTGTGTGGCGTAGCAAATGTCTTGCTGCTTGGGCTCTTTAATGGCCGGGAACCGCGCACGGATCGCGGCGTGTATCTCGGCCGTGTCGTCCACGCTCAGGGTGGTTTGCGTCACCACTGCCAGCTTGGCCGACTGCATAGGCTGTACCGTGGCCACCCCTGCCAAATCTTCAACCAGATGGATGCCAGCGGTCAGCTGGCCCATGGTGCCTTCTACCTCGGGGTGGCCTTTGTGGCCAATCATGATGAATTCGTAGCCTTCTTTGTGCAGCTTGGCTACCTCGACATGCACCTTGGTCACTAGCGGGCAGGTAGCGTCAAAAATTTGAAAGCCCCGGCGCTGGGCCTCATGCTCTACTGATTTGGGCACGCCGTGCGCGCTAAACACCAGCGTAGCGCCTTCGGGCACATCATTTAAATCTTCAATAAAAATTGCACCCTTGGCCTTTAGATCGTTCACCACATACGTGTTGTGTACGATCTCGTGGCGCACATAGATGGGGCGGCCAAATTTTTGCAGCGCGCGCTCGACGATTTCTATCGCCCGGTCTACCCCTGCGCAAAAGCCGCGCGGCTCGGCCAAAATAATTTCTACACCGGCACTGGCCATACTGGGGGCTGCTTTGAATATATCTTGCACAATTTTTCCCATTTACAACACCCCAATCACATGCACTTCAAACGTCACCGGCTGGCCTGCCAGCGGGTGGTTAAAGTCAAATAATACGCGACCCTCTTCCACCTGCTGCACGGCCCCAGCGTACTGGCCCATGCCGTCGGGCGTGGGGAACTGCACTACGTCGCCAGCGGCATATTTCTCGTGCGGGTCGCCCAGCTCGGCCAGCATTTTGCTAGCCACCCACTGCTGCATATCAGGGTTGCGCGGGCCAAAGGCCTCGCCAGCGGGCAGGTTAAATGTAGCGCGTGCGCCTTCTTGCAGCCCGATCAAACGTTGTTCCACCGCAGGCGACAGCTCGCCCGCACCCAGCGACAGCGTGGCAGGCTTGCCTGCAAACGTATTGATAATGTCGCCCGCTGGGCCGCTTAGGCGGTAATGCAGGGTTAAAAAAGCGTGCGGCGTGACAGTGGGCAGAGGGCTGGCATCAAGCTTTAAATCTGACTGGAAATCTGGCTGAAAATGTGACATGGATAAACTTTGTAGACTAGCCCTATTGTAGAAACCTTGGGGTAGCCCCCGCTGGCCACACTTATTTACTCTGTTCAGTCACTTTCTGGTCACCCCCATGCTGCTTAAATCTCTGCCACCTGATGCCCGCCCGCGCGAAAAGCTGCTGGCGCGCGGCCCGCAAGCCTTAAGCGACGCCGAGCTGCTGGCCCTGCTATTGCGCACGGGCATTGCGGGCAAGAACGTACTGGTGATGGCGCAAGAGTTGATTGACAGCTTTGGCGGCATGGCTGGCTTGCTGGGCGCGTCTGCCGAAGATTTAAAACGCATCAAAGGCTTAGGCCCCGCCAAGCGTGCCGAAGTTGTGGCGGTGCTGGAACTGGCACGCCGGGCCCTGGCCGAACAGCTGCAGGCCAAACCTACCATCGCCACCCCCCAGCAACTGCTGGACTATGTGCGCCTGCACTTGGGCCACAAACCGTATGAAGTGTTTGCGGTGCTGTTTTTTAACGCGCAGCAAGAGCTGCTGGGCATGGAAGAGCTGTTCAAAGGTACCCTCACCCACACCAGCGTGTACCCGCGCGAGGTGGTACTGCGCGCCCTGCACCACCATGCCAGTGCCGTGGTGCTGGCGCACAACCACCCCAGCGGCCATGCCACTCCCAGCCCTGCCGACATTGCCATGACCAGCAAGCTAGCTGCTGCGCTGGGCTTGGTCGACATTACCGTGCTGGACCATGTCATCGTTACAGCCCATACCGCAGTGTCCATGGCCACACTGGGCTTAGTACCCGGTGCAGGAGCGCGCCCATGAAAATGCCCAAAATCAGCTCACTTGCCGATCTAAAAGCAGTCAAAAAAGAAATTGACCGCCAAGCCGCAGCCCATGCTGCAGCTGAGGCAGCACACGCCGCACTGGCCAAAAAATTACGCGAAGATAAAGACATGTTTGCCATTGCGGTGGGCAAAGTCAAGGCCCTGCCGGGTAAAAACCAAGCTGTGCTGCCGCCCAACCTGCCCGCCCCCATCCCGGTGCAGCTGCAGCTGGACGACCAGCGCGTGCTGCGCGAGACCATGAGCGACGCGTGGGACACCAGCAGCTTGCTGGACAGTGACGAGTCGCTGAGCTTTCGCCGCCCCGGTATAGGTGCTGATGTGGTGCGCAAGCTGCGCAAAGGCGAGTGGAGCGTGCAAGGCCAGGTAGACCTGCATAACCTGCGCACTGACGAAGCACGTGAAGCCCTGGGTGGTTTTATCCGCGATTCTTTTAAGCATGGCCTGCGCTGTGTGCGGGTGGTGCACGGCAAAGGTTTGGGGTCACCGGGCAAGGTGCCGGTGTTGAAAAATAAAGTGCACAGCTGGTTGATTCAAAAAAACCAAGTGCTTGCGTTTGTGCAGGCTACTCCGGCCCAGGGGGGTGCGGGGGCGGTGGTGGTGCTTTTGCAGTCGCATGGGGTGTGAATATGCGGTTTTGTGTCTGTTCTGTGGCATGAGAATCTGGCAGCATGCCTGTGCTCGCCTTGGCAATGTGCTCGCCTTGGCACTTGGCGTGAACAGCTTCGCGGCTGTCCTCCGCCCTGCGGGCTCCCCCTTTATGCCGCTGCGCTGTTCACACCAAGCGCCAAGGCTGTGTAAAGAGTTGGTTAGGGTAACAACGGTGGATCGCCGACCACGTGTGCAAGAGCTGGCAGGCGGTGTACTCAGCGCAGCGGCATAAAGGGGAGTCGGCGGTCCTAGGCCGCCACGGAGGACAGCTTTGATGCTGAGTACGCCGCCTGCCAGCTCCCGTACAAAACTAAGTAACCATCGGCCTGCTCCAGTACAAGAGTACAAGACAAAAAAGACTAGCCAACCTCAACGCACGCTGAGGATATTCAGGGGCCTGTTTTTAGAGTGTTTTAGGCCACTAACCCAAGTAAATAATGCTCAAGCAGCTATAGTATTTATAGTGTCTTGGGTCGCTGGTGATGCACTTTAAGTACGCAGTGACGCAGCACTGAGCAGTGAACAAACAAGGCTACACAAAGCCGCACAGTTGCAAGATTCACTGCACGCAAATCCCCTTAAACCTCCACACAAAATTGAGCGCGAAATGCCGCTTGCTCGTTCTTGCGTGCATAACCCAGCGGGTTGGCCAATACGCGGCAGGTGTGGTGGGCGCTTACATGCGTGTAGTCGCTGGGGCAGTGCAGGTGGCCGTGTAGCCAAACGTCGGCGTGGTTTAAATACTCGTCAATCGAATTGCAAAAACCTGCTGTGCTGGGCGTCTGGCCATAGCGCGGGTCGGCGCTGCGCAGGCTGGGGGCAAAGTGGGTTACCGCCACCGTTTTGGTGTTGGAATCGCTAGGCGCAGTGACAAGCGCTTGGTGCAGCCACTGCTGGCATAGCATGGCTTGTTCGCGCATGTCTTCGGCCAGCCACGGCACGCCATTACGTGTGGTGGCGGCTTTTTTCAGGTAAAAATTGGCTGCACGAAACGCCTTGCCGCGCAGGCGCAGTTGTGTGGTGAGGTCGTCTTTGGCTTGGCCCAGCATGGCCAGTGCGTCATAGTCGCTCCACAGCGTAGTGCCTACAAAACGTACCGCGCCTGCGCCTTGCGGGTCGTTCGCGCGGCGTGGCAACGTGACCACCTCGCGCTCTAGCCACGTTATGCCCAGTCGGGCACATACATCACGCAACCGCTGGTGGGTGGCGTCAAAGTCTAGCGCGTCGTATTCGTGGTTGCCAGGGGTAAACAGCACGGGCGTGGGCCAGCCATGCAACGGGGCAAAGCGGGCCAGGCCAAAATCAGCATCCGTTAAACTGCTGCCCGCTTGGTAGGAGCCAATGTCACCGGCCAGCACCAGCACGTCAGCGCCGGGTGCGGGCGTGGGCTGCCAGTGCGGGTGGCTTTCCAGGTGCAGGTCGGACAGCAGTTGAATGCGCATACACCGCGCCCTACAGCTTAAAACTCAGCTCAAAACTGGACGGCAGCGGGTACATGCGCTGCAGGGCATCGCGCACCTGCGCCAGGCGCGGGTCGTGTGGGTAGGCGTCGTCGGTGGTGTCGTTGATGCAGAAAAAATCAATTTTGCCGTTCAAGCTGACCAGCTGCTCCAGCAGCTCGGTTTTGTCACTGTCACCCGTCGACACATACAGGTGCGCATAGTCACGTACGGTGGCCGCGCCGCTGGCCAGTGCCCAGCGCAGCACAAAATCGGACACGATGGTGGGTTTGTCCCACGTGCGAAACACCGTGCTGCGCACCTTGGCAAACATGTC
>JANNCO010000467.1:0-24657 GCA_031386655.1 Polaromonas sp.
TTCGACAAAGAAGTTGCTAAATATCCCGCAGACCAAAAAGTCTCTGCAGTAATGGCCTGCCTGGCTATCGTGCAGCAAGAGCAGGGCTGGGTCAACGCAGCATCTGAAAAAGCAATTGGAGATTATTTGAACATGCCCGAGATTGCAGTCAAAGAAGTCACTACCTTCTACAACATGTACAACCAGCAGCCTGTAGGCAAGTACAAGTTCAACGTCTGCACCAATCTACCTTGCCAATTGCGCGATGGGCAAAAAGCATTGGACTATTTGTGCACCAAACTAGGTGTAGAGATGGGCGGAACGACCCAAGATGGGCTGTTTACTGTGCAGCAGTCGGAGTGCCTAGGTGCATGTGCAGATTCTCCCGTCATGCTGGTAAATGACCGCAGCATGTGCAGCTTTATGAGCAACGATAAGCTGGACCAACTGATTGATGGCTTGAGAAGCTCAACACCGAACGTCACCCTATAACGTCAACATTAGTGCCAAATAACTGAGCAACCCACAATGAACGAAAACCAAGTTCTAGCGCAATTCCAAGCCACCGGCGTGCAAACCTGCTTCCATGGTCGTCACATCCAGCCGCAAATCTACAAAGATTTGAACGGCAGCAACTGGCGCTTGAAAGATTACGTAGCGCGCGGTGGTTACGCAGCATTGAAGAAGATTCTAGGTAAAGATGGCGCGGCAGTCGCCGAGGGTGCTGTAGCGGGCATGACGCAAGACCAAGTGATTGCTACCGTTAAAGAGTCAGCTTTGCGTGGCCGTGGCGGTGCAGGTTTCCCGACGGGTCTGAAGTGGAGTTTTATGCCCCGTGGCTTTCCCGGTCAAAAATATTTGGTGTGCAATTCCGACGAAGGCGAGCCAGGCACTTGCAAAGACCGTGATATTCTGGAATTCAACCCTCACATCGTCATCGAGGGCATGGCGATTGCTGCTTATGCGATGGGCATCACAGTAGGCTACAACTATATTCACGGCGAAATTTTTCAGAGCTATGACCGGTTTGAAGAAGCTTTGGAAGAAGCGCGAGCTGCGGGATTGTTGGGCCATAACATTCTGGGCAGCAATTTCAGTTTCGAGTTGCATGCATTCCATGGTTTTGGCGCCTACATCTGCGGCGAGGAAACTGCATTGCTCGAATCCTTGGAAGGCAAAAAAGGCCAGCCCCGCTTCAAACCTCCATTTCCTGCAAGCTTTGGTTTATATGGCAAACCAACCACCATCAACAACACCGAGACCTTCGCGGCGGTGCCGTGGATCATCAACCACGGCGGGCAAGCGTATTTAGATATTGGCAAGCCCAACAACGGCGGTACCAAAATTTACTCAGTCTCAGGCGATGTAGAGTTGCCAGGCAACTACGAAGTGCCGCTGGGTACACCGTTTAGCAAGTTGCTCGAACTCGCAGGCGGCGTACGCAAAGGCCGCATGCTAAAGGCGGTAATTCCTGGTGGCTCATCCTCGCCTGTGTTGCCTGCCGACATCATGATGCAGTGCACGATGGACTATGACTCCATTGCCAAAGCTGGCTCGATGCTGGGGTCTGGCGCCGTGATTGTGATGGACGACACGCGTTGCATGGTCGAAAGCTTAAAGCGCTTGAGCTACTTTTACATGCATGAGTCTTGCGGCCAATGCACGCCTTGCCGAGAAGGCACAGGCTGGCTGTGGCGCATGGTCGAACGGATTGACAATGGACAAGGCCGCGCAAACGATATGGACTTGCTCAACTCTGTGGCAGACAATATTCAAGGCCGCACTATTTGCGCGCTGGGTGACGCCGCTGCCATGCCCGTGCGCGCCATGATCAAACACTTTGCGCATGAGTTTCAAGCCAAAATCGACAGCGTCCAAACTAATACCGCAGTGGCTGCGTAAAAAGTACGACCGACACAGAGAATTAATATGGTTGAAATTGAACTAGACGGTCAAAAAGTTGAGGCACTTGAAGGCAGCATGATTATTCAGGCTGCAGACAAAGCAGGTACCTACATTCCGCATTTTTGCTATCACAAAAAACTCAGCATTGCGGCTAACTGCCGTATGTGTCTGGTAGATGTTGAGAAAATGCCCAAGCCTATGCCCGCCTGCGCTACCCCTGTAAGCCAAGGCATGATCGTGCGCACCAAGAGCGACAAAGCCATCAAAGCGCAAAAATCAGTGATGGAGTTTTTGCTGATTAATCATCCGCTGGATTGTCCGATATGCGACCAAGGCGGCGAGTGTCAGTTGCAAGATTTGGCGGTTGGCTACGGCGGCAACGGTTCGCGTTACGAAGAAGAAAAGCGCATTGTTGCTGTAAAAGACGTTGGTCCGCTGATCAGTATGCAAGAGATGACACGTTGCATCCATTGCACGCGCTGTGTACGCTTTGGCCAAGAGGTGGCTGGCATTATGGAGCTGGGCATGGTGCACCGTGGTGAGCATGCCGAGATCACGACCGTAGTAGGCGACACGGTTGACTCAGAACTGTCTGGCAATATGATCGACATTTGCCCCGTGGGTGCGTTAACCAGTAAGCCTTTTCGTTACAGCGCCCGCACATGGGAGCTGGGCCGTCGTAAATCAGTCAGCCCGCATGATTCAACGGGTGCTAATTTGATTGTTCAAGTCAAAGCCAACCAAGTAATGCGTGTAGTGCCGCTCGAAAACGAAGCCGTGAATGAATGTTGGATTGCAGACCGTGATCGCTTTAGCTATGAAGCCCTGAATAGTCCAGAGCGATTGACCAAACCGATGCTTAAACAAGGCGGTGTGTGGAATGAAGTCGATTGGCAAACGGCGCTGGAGTATGTGGCCAACGGATTAAAACAAATCAAAGCAGACCATAGTGCATCGTCGATTGGCGCATTAGTTAGCCCGCACAGCACGCTCGAAGAGCTTTACTTAACAGGTGCACTGGTGCGGGGTTTGGGCAGCGACAACATTGACTACCGCTTGCGAAATGCTGAGTTCCCTGCGTTTGAGGGTGTGCGCTGTTTGGGTATGTCGATCGCTTCGCTGTCTACATTACAGAGTGTATTGATCGTTGGCAGCCATATCCGCAAAGATCACCCCTTGTTTGCACAGCGTATTCGCCAAGCAACTCGTAAAGGGTGTGCTGTAGCTGCTATTAATTCGGTAGCTTACGATTGGGCTATGCCAGTAGCACAAAGCATCACAGTGCCCGCCGCACAATGGGTGCAAGCGCTGGCAGACGTAGCGTTTGCCATTGCCGCAGACAAGAGCGTAACTGCGCCTGCAGCAGGCAATGCTACCGATGCTGCCAAAGCTGTTGCCAAATCTTTACTAGGCGGTGAGCGCAAAGCTGTGTTGCTAGGCAATGCCGCTGCCCACCATGCCAATGCATCATCTCTGCTTGCGCTGGCTCAGTGGATTGGTGAGCACACTGGCGCAACGGTAGGTTATCTGACCGAAGCTGCTAACACCGTGGGCGCACAACTGGTGGGTGCACAACCACTCAAAGACGGCAAAACTGCAGCGCAAATGCTGGCTGGCGGTTTGCGTGCAGCTATTCTTTTGAACACAGAGCCTAAATTCGACAGCGCGGGTCGCGTTGACATTAAAGCTGACATGGTCGTTACGCTTAGTCCCTTCAAAGCCAACATGGATTGCAGTGATGTGTTGCTGCCCATTGCGCCGTTTACTGAAACTGCAGGGACGTTCATCAATGCTGAAGGCCGCGTCCAAAGCTTCCACGGTGTCGTGAGGCCGCTTGGTGAAACACGTCCGGCGTGGAAAGTGCTGCGCGTGCTGGGTAATATGCTGGGTATTGCAGGTTTTGATTTTGAATCTTCCCAAGAAGTATTGGCAAAAATCATTAAAGTCGACACCGATATGTTGAGCTCTGAACAGCTCGGTAATACAACCAAAGCTGCAGTTCGTTTGGATACACCAGCCACAGAGCCTGCCTACGTCAATATGTACCAGCTAGACAGCATAGTACGTCGTGCGCCTTCATTGCAGTTAACTACCGACGCCAAATCAAAAGCGCACTTTGCTCCTTCTGCTTCAGAAGGGGTGCCAGCATGATCGACGCTTTGCACGGCTTTGGCCAAGGGTTGATCGCTGCGCCTTGGTGGGGCAGTATGGCATGGCCCGTCCTGTGGAATTTAGTGAAAATTATATGCGTGGTGCTGCCGATCATGGGTTTGGTAGCCTACCTGACGCTGTGGGAGCGCAAAGCGATTGGTTGGATGCAAATCCGCATTGGGCCTAACCGCGTGGGTCCAATGGGTTTGCTGCAACCAATAGCTGATGCGCTTAAGTTGCTTACCAAAGAAATTATTGTTCCTGCGGCGGCCAACAAAAGCTTATTTTTTATCGGCCCTATTATGACCATCATGCCCGCGCTAGCAGCGTGGGCAGTGGTGCCGTTTGGCCCTGATGTGGCGCTGGCCAATATCAACGCAGGGTTGCTGTTCATCATGGCTATTACGTCAATGGAAGTCTACGGCGTCATCATTGCAGGCTGGGCGTCTAATTCGAAGTACGCTTTTTTGGGCGCATTGCGCGCATCGGCGCAAATGGTGAGCTACGAAATTGCTATGGGCTTTTGCCTCGTGGTTGTACTGATGGTGTCGGCCTCGCTCAATATGACCGACATCGTCGTAGGGCAAGGTAAGGGATATTTTGCAGCTGCAGGATGGAACTTCTTGTCATGGAATTGGCTGCCGTTGTTGCCCATTTTTGTGGTGTACATCATCTCGGGCATTGCAGAGACCAACCGCCATCCATTTGATGTAGTCGAAGGCGAGTCTGAAATTGTGGCAGGGCACATGGTGGAATATTCAGGCATGGCGTTCGCCATGTTCTTCTTGGCTGAGTATGCCAATATGATTTTGATCTCTTGCATGGCATCTATCATGTTCTTAGGGGGTTGGTACGCACCCATTGAGATAGCGCCTCTCACTTGGATACCTGGTTGGATTTGGCTCGGTATCAAAACTTTTGTGGTTGTCACCCTCTTTATTTGGGTGCGAGCTACTTTCCCACGTTTTCGTTATGACCAGATTATGCGTTTGGGTTGGAAAATATTTATCCCTATTACCTTGATTTGGTTGATCGTAGTGGGAGGCTGGTTGCTGTCCCCTTGGAATATTTGGAAATAAAGAGAGCTTTGAAATGACTACACTAGCTTCTCCAGCTTTTTCGCTAAAAGATTTTTTGAGCAGCTTTCTGCTGCTTGAACTATTTAAAGGCTTTGCCATGACGGGCAAGCATGCTTTTCGTCGCAAAATTACGGTGCAATTTCCAGAAGAAAAAACCCCGCAATCGCCACGTTTCCGCGGCTTGCATGCACTGCGCCGCTATGAAAATGGTGAAGAGCGTTGCATTGCCTGCAAACTGTGTGAGGCTGTGTGCCCCGCCATGGCCATTACGATTGAGAGTGAAGTACGTGACGACGGTAGCCGTCGTACGACGCGTTACGATATTGATTTGACCAAATGCATCTTCTGCGGCTTTTGTGAAGAAAGCTGCCCGGTAGACTCGATCGTCGAAACACACATTTTGGAATACCACGGCGAAAAGCGTGGTGATTTGTATTTCACCAAAGACATGTTGCTAGCAGTAGGTGACCGTTACGAAAAAGAAATTGCCGCCAGTAAAGCAGCTGATGCTAAATATAAATAACCTATTTTGGTAATAATAAAAAATGGATATCAAAACGGGTTTCTTCTACTTTTTTTCTTTTGTCTTGCTGTTTGCAGCCTTCAAAGTGATCACTGCCCGCAGCCCAGTACACGCTGCGTTATATTTAGTACTGGCTTTCTTTCAAGCTGCTGCGGTATGGGTGTTGCTCAAAGCTGAATTTTTGGCCATTACCTTGGTGCTGGTTTATGTAGGCGCGGTGATGGTGCTGTTTTTATTTGTAGTGATGATGCTGGACATCAATACTGACAGTTTGCGCCAAGGCTTTTGGAAGCATTTTCCACTGGCTGCCACTGTAGGTGCAGTGATAGCGGTTGAAATGGCCTTGGTGTTGATGGGGGGCTTTCGCTTGTCTGAAGAACCTAAGAGCGCGGCTGCCGTTGCAGGCCAAATAGCCAATACCAAAGAACTGGGCAAGTTGATGTACACCCAGTATCTCTATCCCTTAGAAATTGCAGCAGTGTTGCTGTTGGTGGCTATCATTGCAGCCATAGCGTTGACTATGCGCGAGCGAAAAGACAGTAAATATGTTGACCCGTCCATGCAGGTACGCGTGAAGTCGCGTGACCGTATGGAAGTTATAAAAATGGACGCTACGCAACAAGCTAAAGCCCCTTTAATCGAATCTCAAACTGTCGATGCATCTACTCCAACAGTAATTGCATCACCGCCCACAGGAGCTAAAACATGACCTTAACTCTGGGGCATTTTTTATCGCTTGGCGCCATGCTGTTCGCGTTGTCAGTGATCGGTATTTTTCTTAACCGCAAGAACATCATTATTTTATTAATGGCTATTGAGCTGATGTTGCTAGCCGTCAATATGAATTTTGTGGCGTTCTCGTACTATCTTGGTGATTTGCACGGTCAAGTTTTCGTATTTTTTATATTGACAGTAGCGGCTGCTGAATCAGCAATTGGCTTGGCTATCTTAGTGCTGCTGTTTCGCAACAATGCCAGTATTGCGGCAGATGAACTTAATACGCTCAAAGGATAAAAATTAATATGAGCGCAACATTGAATGCTTCTTCCTTATTGGCTGTGCCTCTTGCACCATTGGCTGGCTCGTTGATTGCAGGCGTGCTAGGTACGCAGTTTGGTGGTAATTGGATTGGCCGCCGCGCGAGTCACTTTTTTACAATTCTCGGTGTATTGATTGCTTTCATAATTTCTGCGCAGACGCTGCTTGCAGTGATCGGCGGCGCACGATTTAACGCCACCATTTATGAGTGGATGGTGCTAGGTGGGCTGAAGATGGAGGTGGGGTTTCTGGTTGACGGGCTTTCCGCCATGATGATGTGTGTAGTGACCTTTGTGTCACTGATGGTGCACATCTACACTATTGGCTATATGGAAGAAGACGAAGGCTACAACCGCTTTTTTTCATTCATATCGCTATTCACCTTTGCCATGCTGATGCTGGTGATGAGCAACAACTTGCTGCAATTGTTTTTTGGCTGGGAGGCCGTAGGATTGGTGTCGTATTTGCTGATCGGTTTTTGGTACAACAAACCCACCGCTATTTTTGCCAACATGAAAGCATTTTTAGTAAACCGCGTAGGTGACTTTGGCTTTATATTGGGTATTGGCTTGATCGTGGCTTTTGGCGGAACCCTCAATTACACCGAAGCGTTTGCCAAGGCAGGTGAGCTAGCTAAACTAAGTTTTCCTGGTACCGACTGGATGCTGGTAACGGTGATTTGCATTTGCCTGTTTATTGGTGCCATGGGCAAGTCTGCCCAGTTTCCGCTGCATGTCTGGCTGCCTGACTCTATGGAAGGCCCCACACCTATTTCTGCGCTGATCCATGCTGCAACTATGGTGACAGCAGGAATTTTTATGGTAGCCCGCATGTCGCCTCTTTTCGAACTGAGTGACACCGCATTGAGCTTCATCATGGTTATTGGTGCTATCACCGCGCTGTTCATGGGATTTTTAGGCATTATTCAAAACGATATCAAACGAGTTGTGGCGTATTCCACTTTATCGCAGTTGGGTTACATGACAGTGGCCTTGGGTGCGTCAGCCTATTCTGTAGCCGTATTCCATCTGATGACGCATGCTTTCTTCAAGGCGTTGCTGTTTTTGGCTGCGGGGTCTGTGATTATCGGCATGCACCACAACCAAGACATCCGGTATATGGGCGGTTTGCGTAAATACATGCCTATCACATGGATTACTTCACTGCTAGGTTCGCTTGCATTGATCGGTACGCCATTATTCTCAGGTTTTTACTCCAAAGACGAAGTTATCATGGCTGTCAAAGCTAGCGCGCTGCCTGGCGCGGACTTTGCATACTTTGCAGTTATGGCTGGCGTGTTTGTGACAGCGTTTTATTCTTTTCGTATGTACTTTTTGGTTTTCCATGGCAAAGAACGGTATGACCAAAACCCTGATGTGCACCACGATGATCACCACGGCCACGATAGTCACAGCCACAATGCCAAACCGCACGAATCACCATGGGTAGTAATTGCCCCGCTTATTCTCTTGGCCATTCCGTCGGTTTTTATTGGTTTTATGTCAATTCAACCGATATTGTTCGGAGAGTTTTTTAAAGATGCCATCTTCGTAGATGGTACAAAACATACTGCAATGGCTGAGCTGGCCAAAGAATTTCATGGTGCTGCACAACTTGCATTGCATGGACTAATGACCCTGCCATTCTGGCTGGCAGTAGCGGGCGTTGGTTTGTCGTACTACATGTACATTGTCAAACCATCTATACCTGCAGCAATCAAATCACGTGTGATGCCGTTGTACACGTTGCTTGAAAATAAATATTACCTAGACTGGTTTAACGAAAATGTGATTGCTCGCGGTATGCGCATGCTGGGCATCGGGTTGTGGAAGGGCGGTGACCAAACTTTGATTGACGGTGGATTAGTCAACGGTTCATGGAAAATAGTGGGCATGGTGTCTGGCATTGTGCGTCGTGCACAAACAGGTTATTTGTACCACTATGCGTTAGTAATGATGTTAGGTGTTTTTGGTTTGATGACGTATTTCATTGGTTGGCCTATGTTGACCCAGTGGCTTAGTAAGTAGGGAAATAATAAAAATGGGATTACTCAGCCTAGCTATTTGGGTGCCAATTGCGTTTGGCGTTTTGTTACTGGCCTTGGGCCGCGATGATCAAGCGCGTACTGTGCGCTGGGTTGCCTTGATTGGCGCATTAATCAGCTTTTTGGTGACCTTGCCTTTGTACAAGGGCTTCAAGCTGGGTACATCAGCGATGCAGTTTACAGAAAAAGCGCCCTGGATAGAGCGTTTCAATGTGTACTACCATTTGGGCTTAGATGGCATTTCGTTTTGGTTTGTGCCGCTAACTGCTTTTATCACCGTGGTAGTTGTTATATCTGCTTGGGAGGCTATAACTGAGCGGGTTAATCAATACATGGGAGCGTTCTTGATCTTAAGCGGCTTGATGATTGGCGTTTTCAGCGCATTAGACGGCATATTGTTTTATGTATTTTTTGAAGCCACTTTGATTCCGATGTATTTGATTATCGGCATATGGGGTGGCCCTAACAAGATTTACGCCGCATTCAAGTTCTTCTTGTATACCTTGCTCGGTTCGTTATTGACTCTGATTGCGCTCATCTTTTTGTACACCAAATCTGGTGGCAGTTTTGACATCTTAACTTGGCATAAATTGCCTTTGAGCAGTACTGCCCAAACATTGGTATTTTTCGCATTTTTTGCAGCATTCGCTGTTAAGGTGCCCATGTGGCCCGTGCACACTTGGCTGCCCGATGTGCACGTGCAAGCGCCTACCGGGGGCTCTGCTGTGCTGGCTGCCATCATGCTCAAACTCGGTGCTTATGGTTTTCTGCGATTCTCCATGCCTATTGCACCTGATGCAGCGCACGCTTATGCATGGCTGATCATTGCGTTGTCTCTGACAGCAGTGGTTTATGTGGGCTTGGTGGCGTTGGTGCAGCAGGACATGAAGAAGCTGGTAGCTTATTCATCTGTAGCGCACATGGGTTTTGTGACGTTGGGGTTCTTCATTTTCAATGACTTGGGCGTAGCAGGAGGTATTGTGCAGATGATTGCGCATGGCTTTGTGTCCGCAGCGATGTTCTTGTGTATCGGCGTACTGTATGACCGTATGCATTCGCGTGAAATTGCCAGCTATGGCGGCGTGATCAACACGATGCCAAAGTTTGCTGCGCTGGCCTTATTTTTTACTATGGCGAACAGTGGCTTGCCTGGAACAGCAGGTTTTGTTGGCGAATGGATGGTAATTCTAGGCAGTGTGAAGTACAACTTCTGGGTAGGCTTTGCAGCGGCCTCGGCGCTGGTGTTTGGTGCCGCCTATTCATTGTGGATGTTCAAACGTGTCTATCTCGGCCCTGTTGCGAACGATGATGTTAAAAATCTGACCGACATCAATGGTCGCGAATTTTTGATGTTAGGTTTGCTGGTGGCAGCAACATTGTGGATGGGCTTATATCCTAAGCCATTTACTGATGTCATGAATACATCGGTCGGCGACTTGCTGGTGCACGTCAATAAAACTAAACTTAATTAATCCACTGAACGGTTAGAAAAAAGCAAATGATTGATAAAGCCAGCTGGATTGCCATTTACCCCGAGATAGTACTGCTAGTGATGGCATGTGCTATCTTGCTGGTAGATTTGTTTGTTAAAAGTCCAAAACGCACGCCCACCTATGTATTGACCCTGCTGACTTTATGTGTAGTGGCTGTGTTGCATGGCCTATACGCCAATGGCGGGAATACGCTGTACGGTTTTGGCAATATGGTGGTCAGCGATCCGATGGGCCACTGGCTCAAATGCTTTGCCAGTATCGCCATGGCAGTGACATTAATTTACGGGCGCCCTTATGCTTTTGACCGAGGCATGCTACGCGGTGGCGAGATGTTTACGCTTAGCATGTTTGCATTGCTGGGGATGTGCGTGATGATCTCGGGCAATAACTTTTTAGTAATTTACATGGGGCTAGAGCTACTCACATTGTCCAGTTATGCCCTGGTCGCGCTGCGCCGTGATCATGCGCCTGCTACTGAAGCGGCAATGAAGTATTTTGTGCTGGGCGCACTGGCCAGTGGCTTCTTGTTGTACGGCTTGTCCATGATGTACGGTGCGACGGGTTCGCTGCAAATTCCTGCGGTTTTCAAAGCTATTGCTACTGGCCAGATCAAGCAACAGGTTCTCGTATTTGGTTTGGTGTTCGTTGTGTCTGGCTTGGCTTTCAAACTGGGCGTTGTACCTTTTCACATGTGGGTGCCAGACGTGTACCAAGGCGCTCCTACTTCAATTACCCTAATGATCGGCAGTGCACCAAAATTGGCTGCTTTTGCTATTTGTATCCGCCTACTGGTCGAGGGCATGTTACCGCTGGCGTTTGACTGGCAGCAGATGCTGCTTATGCTGGCGGTGGCTTCCCTTTTGGTGGGCAACTTAGCGGCTATTGCGCAAACTAATCTTAAACGCATGTTGGGTTTTTCTACGATTGCGCAAATGGGGTTTTTGCTGCTGGGCTTATTGGCTGGTGTAGTTAATGGCAACACCAATGGTGCTGCAGCTGCCTACAGCGCGGCTATGTTCTATGCCATAACCTACGTACTCACTACGCTGGCCACCTTCGGGATTATGCTGCTGCTATCGCGCGAAGGCTTTGAGAGCGAAGAAATAGCAGATTTTGCAGGTTTGAACCAGCGCAGCCCTCTATATGCGGCCATCATGGCAATCTGCATGTTCTCGCTGGTAGGTATTCCGCCGATGGTGGGATTTTTTGCCAAGCTTAGCGTGTTGCAGCCCTTGATTGATTCTGGTAATCCATGGTTAACTGGAGTGTCCGTATACGCTGTCCTCATGTCACTGATTGGTGCGTTCTACTACTTGCGTGTGGTCAAGGTCATGTACTTTGACGCACCCATCACTGCAACCACAGTGGTTGCGCCATGGGACATGCGCGCTGTGCTCACACTCAACGGCGCCTTAATTTTGCTATTGGGCTTGTTTCCCAGTGGTTTGATGACGCTATGCCTGCAGGCAATTGTGAAGACTCTGGGCAGCTAAGCCTCGAGGCTTGTGTGCGCTTCACGCTATGGGACAAAACACTTCTGTATGGTTGGTCATAGTCTTAGCGTTGATTGCGGCTAATTTACCCTTTGTCTCGCAACGCCTGTTCGCTGTTGTGAAGCTGTCCACTGGCAAAAGTCTCGCTCTCCGTTTGTCAGAATTGGTGATAATGTATTTTTTAGTCGGTGGCATAGCGCTTTTTCTAGAAAAGCGCCTAGGTCAAATTGCCCCACAGAACTGGGAGTTCTATGCTGTCACGGGCACTCTATTTATCACACTGGCTTTCCCCGGCTTTGTATGGCGCTACCTACTTAAACATCGAAATTAATTTGTACCATGACACAACTGCTAGAAACTTTGCTCAGCAGCGAGAAACTGCTACAAGGCAATTTTCTCCAAGTCAAACGCGACAGGGTTAGCTTGCCCGACGGCAAACAAGCCACGCGTGAGTACGTCGTGCACCCAGGCGCTGTGGTGGTGGTGCCTCTGTTAGATGATGGTCAAGTGGTACTGGAGCGGCAGTATCGTTACCCCGTAGGTCAAGTGATGATTGAATTGCCTGCAGGCAAGCTCGATGACGGCGAAGATCCTTTGCTGTGTGGTCTACGCGAGCTGCATGAAGAAACCGGCTACACCGCAGGGCAATGGGCTTATGCAGGCAAGATGCATTTGGCCATTGCTTATTCCACAGAAATCATTCACATTTATTTTGTGCGCAATCTAACGGCCGGCCAACGCAAGCTGGACGACGGTGAATTCTTGGAAGTGTTTACCACATCGGTACAGCAGCTTGCAGACTGGTGTGCTGATGGAACCATCACTGACGCTAAAACCTTGGTATGTGCTTTGCATTTAGCTAATCACATCAGCGGCAAACATCCTGTAGCTTGGCAGTCCGTGCCGCGTACAGTGCACGCAGGTCATGCGGGCTAGGGCATTTATACACCATGAAAGTGCTGGATTTGCAATGCCAATACGCGCACAGCTTTGAGGGCTGGTTTGGTTCTGAGGATGATTTTCAAAGCCAAATCGCGCGTGGCTTAGTTGAGTGTCCAATGTGCGGGGATGCCACTATTATTAAAAAATTATCTGCACCACGCCTTAATCTCTCAGGTTTCCGTGATGCGACGGTAAACGATGCCCCTATTAATTCAATAGCTGCTCGAGCAGATAGCTCGTCGATTTCGGCGTCGTCTGTCGTAAAAAATGAGAATGCTGAGATGACTTTGCAAGATCCAGAAATTCAGGCGGCTTACCTGCGGATGGCACGCAAGATATTGGCCAGCACAGAAGATGTGGGCGAACAGTTTGCGCAAGAGGCACGCAAAATTCACTACGGCCAAGCGAATGATCGCGGCATCCGTGGCCAAGCTACGCGCGATGAAACTTTAGAGCTGCTAGATGAAGGTATTGACGTAATGCCGCTAGTGCTACCCAAAGCGTTTAAAGAACCTCTACATTAGTTTATTTCGGGTTGCGACCTTTACGCAGCTTGATGTGAGCAGCCAAGCCGCCAGACGACGTATTAGCCAGCGCAAACATGCCGCCCATGCGTTGTACGGTTTTGTCCACAATAGCCAAGCCCAAGCCCGCACCAGTGGCTGAAGTACGCGCTACATCGCCCCGAAAGAAAGGTTGCATAAGATGCTTTAAAGTTTCTTCAGACACGCCTGGACCATGGTCGCGCACTTTCAGCAGCACCCAGTCATCTTTGGTGCGAACTGTGATGTCCAGTTTGGTCACGTTGATGTGCGCTGATTTGCCGTACTTACGGGCGTTTTCAATCAGGTTAGCCATTACACGCGCTAGTTCAATTTCTTCTGCGATGACGTAAACGTCACCTTGTATATCCATCTTGATACGCATGTCGCCTGTGTCGTGCACCGCAAATACGCTAGCTTCCAGTACATCATTGAGGCATACCGACAGCAGTTTGGTTTGGTCGGGGCGGGCATAGTCTAAAAACTTGTCAATGATGCCATCTAACTGCTCAATATCAGCTGCCATATGGGCGCGTGCAGATAGGTCGGCTACGCTCATCTCGGTTTCTAGGCGCAGGCGCGCTAATGGAGTGCGCAGGTCGTGCGAAATACCGGCTAGCATCACGGCGCGGTCTTGCTCTATTTTGGCTAGCTGCTTAGCCATGCGGTTAAATCCAACATTAACCTCGCGAATCTCGCTGGTAACTGCACGCTCGTCCAAGTGGCTGGCTTCGAAGTTGCCATCTTTTACACGACTTGCGGCAAAGCTCAGCGCTTTGAGTGGCCGGTTAATTAACCGTGCAATCAAGGCTGCACCTGAGAGCGACAGCAATGCGGCAATACCCAGCCAAATTAACCAAGTTTTTCCTGCAACTGGCACAATGCGCGATAAATCAGTGAGCAGCCAGTAAGGATCGCCCTCAATGGCAAAACCTACCCACAAACCGGGTTCGCCATTGACAGCGCGTGCCAAAATGGTGTCAGGCCCCAAACGGTTGTGCAACTCATTGGTGACATAGGCTGTCTGTGCACTGCCATCAAAATCTTGTACTTTATCGGTGACCTCGCGTGGCAACACGCGCACGCCTTCCAACTCCGCCAATTGTTTAATCAGGGATACCCGGGCTATAGCGTCGGCATGCACCAAAGCCGCGCGGCTTAAATTAACCAACGACGCAATTTGCTGGGCACTTTGTGCAGCTCGTGGCTCGCTTTCCAACACTCTGAAGGTTTGCAACCATGCCACGATCGAGCCTACCAGCAGCAAAGACAGCAAAAAGAATGTACGCCAAAATAAACTCAACCGTACACGGCTGGCTACAGCTTGGCGCATTTCTAGCGGGGCAGGCGCAGTCTCTAGTGGAGCAGGACTGGTGGCATCAATGGTGGCCATATTTGTCTACATAAAGAAAAACGCAACGTGCACATAAGATGATGTGCCACGCTGCGCCAAGCGTTTAACAGTTTAGAGTATGCGCTAAGTTAGCTTTTGCCATCTGGCACAAACACATAGCCCACGCCCCACACAGTTTGAATATAGCGCGGTGCTGCCACGTCGGCCTCTACCATCTTGCGCAGACGCGAGACTTGCACATCCAAGCTGCGGTCGAACGGTTCGAACTCGCGGCCACGTGCAAGCTGAGCGAGCTTCTCACGCGATAGCGGCTGCCGCGGGTGACGCACCAGGGCTTTCAGCATGGCAAACTCACCTGTCGTCAGCGGCATTTCTTCGCCATTCTTTCGCAGCGTACGCTGGCCCATATCAAAGTCGAATGGACCAAATGTGATGGTTTCGTTGTCAGTTGATGGAGCACCAGGCGCCTCGTGGGCAGGGCGGCGGCGAAGTACAGCATGCACACGGGCCAGAAGCTCACGTGGGTTGAATGGCTTGCCTAGGTAGTCATCAGCGCCCACTTCAAGGCCAACGATGCGATCCACATCTTCGCCTTTGGCGGTTAACATAATGATAGGTGTGCGATCACCTGCAGCGCGCAGACGGCGGCATATTGACAGGCCATCTTCGCCGGGCATCATTAAATCCAACACGATCAAATCGATAGGGTCACGCATCATGATGCGTGTCAAAGCCTTGCCGTCTTCAGCTACGATGACTTCGAAGCCCTCTTGGGCCAGATAGCGGCGCAGAAGATCGCGGATACGCGCATCATCGTCAACGACCAAGATGCGATCGGCTTGTTTGGGGGGTTGTGACATAGTGAACCTCTCTAAAATTTGTAACAGAGCCTAGTTTTTAACTCATTTTTTTAAAAAATCCAACAAAATCATGGAGTTACGACACACTGTTACACTTTTTGCATGGTCAAGCATTCAGTTTACAAAACCGCTGGGAAGCGCGCTGGACGGCCTGAAAAGATAAAAGTAACTCATCCATAAAGCCTAGATAGGCATATAGATATACTTTAAGGCGGGATTTTAATTTTAAGCAAGCCAAAACGAAGTAGGGTTCACACCGTGCTTGAAAATGCCCTCATACCGATCAGCGATTTAGCATGTTCCAATAAAGCAAAGCTTTGTGCTGGTGCCAGCAGCTTTGCATCTGCAACAAGGACCCAGGGTCTGTATTTCTCCCCCGGCTGGTGTTTGATTTGCCAAAAGTAAAATCTATATCAGTGATAAACGTGTTGTGTACCAATGCATGGTGCCAAGCCGACCCGCACAAATAGGCAACATAGAAGTTGGATCAATTCGCAAACAAGAGCAGTGCACTACTGTACGCCAACAGGTAGTGCCTTAGTGGTCAACGCACCAGCGCCGTAGGGTGTAAGCCTGGTAAAGCGCTACTCTGTCTTGCAAGCTATGGGTGATCGCATATTGTGCAGGGCAGACTGGTGTAAGCTTGATGCTACTGAAAGTCATTGAGCCTACAGTAGTTAATATTCATGCCATCTTTCAGGAGGATTTGTTATGCGTCATACTATCAAATGTATAGCTGCTCTAGCAGTATTTACGGCTTCAAGCCTTGTTTTTTCACAAAATATGCGTATGGAAATACCACAAAACGTCGTCTCGCTTCAGTCCACAGGTACCGTGGAGGTACAGCAAGATCTGTTGATGATTTCAATGAATACGACTAAAGAAGGCGCGGACGCTACCGCGGTGCAGACCCAGCTAAAAACAGCGCTTGATGCGGCGCTGGCCGAGGCTAAGAAAAGCGTCCAGCCGGGTCAGCTGGACGTGCGCACAGGTTCGTTTAGTTTATACCCTCGCTACGCCCGCGACGGCAAAATAACGGGCTGGCAAGGCACGACCGAACTGGTGCTTGAAGGCCGCGATTTTGCGCGCATCAGTGCCACGGCTGGCAAGATCAATACCCTTACTTTGGGCCAAGTCACTTTCACCCTATCACGCGAAGCACGTGCCAAGGTTGAAGGCGAAGCGCAAGCTTTGGCGATTGAGCGTTTTAAAGCCAAGGCTAGCGAGATCAGTAAAAACTTTGGCTTTGGCGGCTACAGCATCCGCGAGGTGTCGGTCAACGCTAACGATCAAGGTTTTACGCCACGCGGTCGTATGGAAATGATGCAGGCTAAATCATCCATAGCGTCCGATGCACCCGTACCGGTTGAAGCAGGCCGCAGCAGTGTAGTGGTCACTGTCAATGGCGCGGTACAAATGAAGTAAACCGTACTAAGCTAGATGCACATGTATTAAAGCCGCGCAGACTAAATAAGTCTGCGCGGCTTTGTTCTAAAAGCTCTTCAATTTTGGGAAGTGCGCAAATCATGCAGGGCAGCCAAGCCCTTGCATGATTCTTATAAGCTACTTGAAGATAATCGTACTAGCCTTCAAGGGTGGCGGTGACGACGCAGTGATGCCACTGATGACATCATCGCTACACACCTGTACCCTGCGGCCCACCACAATGTCGGTGGCACTACCGCCTACCAGCTTAGCGCCTGTACTGTCAAAAGGTATGCCGTTAGCATATTGCCCGATAGTGATGTTTTTGCCAACCTTGAACACGCTGGCAGAGACAATTTCACTGATCTCAGCGCCTACAGCAATTCGTCCTGAACAATTGTCAGGTCCGGGATTGGGCAGAGTCACGGTACCGCCAGGCGTAGTCCCGGGTACTGTGGTGGTAGTCCCAGGTACTGTGGTGGTAGGCGCAGGGGTAGTTACTGTGCCCGTCACAGTGGTGGTAACAGTGCCAGTAATGGTGCCAGTTACCGTGCCGGTGGGGGTGGTGGGTACTGTAGTGGTAGTGCCTGGTACGGTAGGTATGACTGGATCTTCACACAAAATAGGTTTGGCCGTCCAACTGCCTTTATCGCCATTGGCAGGGCCCGTAAATGTGCCTGTGTAAATACCTTTCGCATCACTTTGGCCCACCCCAACGATTTTGGTGCCATTGCCTAAGTCAAACGTCAGTGATATTTTGCCGTCTGCAGTCAAAGTACCCACCACTGGAATATCCGGCTTGCCGCTTCCAGGTTTAACAGCTTGCAGGTCAGCCTGCAGCGTGTCGCTCAAAGCCTTGAGGTCTTTGCTCAAGCTGGCTTGCAAAGCGTCTAACTGCTTTTTGAACTCATCCAAAATAGTTTTGACTTTGGCGTCGATCGCAGCATACTGCGCAGCAGCATCAGCCGCATTGCCAGGCACGGCAGCCCAAGCTTTGCGTTGCACTTTCAGCAGTGCGTCTGTGGCTTGCGCAAGGGTAGACACACCTAAGCGGAATTTTTCGTAGTCTACTTTGGCACCGTCGTAGTATTTCTTCAAAGCAACTTTCAGCTTGGCTTTATTCTCGTCGCTCAGCCCAGGTCCGTCGTCGTTCATGCCGTCACGTTGAATCAGTTTGCCAGTTACTTCAAAGTTCTTGCCACCGTCAGTGCTTTTGGCGTTCAAGGCCAGTTTGCCTTTAAGTTGGGTGTCTTTGCTGGGGCCTTCGCTGACTTTGGCATCAAAGTCCAGCGCGGCAGTACGCATTACCTCCATGGTAGAGGTGCCTGGTGTGGTGCTGGTGGTTGTCGTGGTACTGGTGGTGCCAGTAGTTACAGTGGACATTGCATCCACGCTGACTGACGTGGCCTCATCGGTAGAAATGCTTTGCACAGTAGGTGGGGGGCTGCTGGCCGTATCGGTAGGCGCTGCTGTGCCAGAACTGCCGCCTCCACCGCAGGCAACCAGCGTCAGTGTGGAGGCTGTTACTACTGCCAGTGCCAGTTGTTTAGCCCATCGCGGTGAGAACCGCATTCGCAAAAAAGATTGGTCTGCATCATGCATAGATTGCTCCTGAAAATGTTGAAGGAAATGCATTGTCAGAATAATCACGGTTTGCCAACAAGCCGTCGTTTGTCACAGCAAGTGTAATAAGTGCGGTTAATGTGTCGAAAATTAGCACAGTAATGCTTTTGCAATTTCGCAGCCTTGCTTGCAATGTGTACCGCCGGTAAAGCGATAGCGGCGCATTGCCCAACACGAAGCAGCGCAAAAAAATGGCGGTTGCATCAACTTAGATTCACATAACCCACCAAACGTTACGTGCAGGCAGAGCACTATTGCAACAGTTCAATAAGTTGTATGTTTTGCTGCATTGCAACTTGTGTGTCTGTGCGTAGCCAGCTACCATATGTTCAGCTGGAATTATCAGTTGAGTAAATGAAGCTACACAACAAATAGAAGGAGCAATGTATGGGTATGTTTGACTGGACAGAAAAATCTTCCGCCACGTTGACTGCAGGCGGCGTCATAGGGCCTGACGAGCGCCTGCCATGGCCACAAACTGCAGTGATGGGCATACAGCACGTAATAGCCATGTTTGGCGCGACAGTGCTGGCGCCGATTCTGATGGGTTTTGACCCTAATATTGCTATCTTGATGAGCGGTGTAGGCACTCTTATTTTCTTCTACATCACAGGTGGGAAGGTGCCTAGCTATTTGGGTTCGAGTTTTGCATTTATTGGTGTGGTGATAGCTGCTACAGCCTATGCAGGCAAGGGCGGTAATCCCAATATAGGCGTTGCGTTGGGCGGCATCATGGCATGCGGACTTTTATATACACTAATAGGTTTTGCAGTGCAGATGCTTGGCACAGGATGGATAGAAAGGTTCATGCCACCAGTGGTCACGGGTTCTGTGGTAGCAGTGATCGGGCTGAACTTGGCTAGCATTCCAGTCAAAAACATGGCGGGTGGCAATTTCGGCAGTTGGATGCAGGCCGTGACTTTTGTATGTATCGGTTTAGTGGCAGTGCTTACCACAGGTATGTTGCAGCGCTTGCTGATTTTGGTGGGCTTGATAGTGGCCACCATCATTTATGCGGTATTGACCAATGGTATGGGTTTTGGCACACCGATGGATTTAAACGGACTGGTCAATGCTGCGTGGGTTGGCGTACCCACTTTCGCTACGCCTGTGTTCAGCGCTAACGCTATGCTGCTGATAGCCCCGGTAGCTGTTATCTTGGTTGCAGAGAACTTAGGTCATATCAAAGCCGTTACCGCCATGACAGGTAAAAACTTAGACCAGTATATGGGCCGGGCTTTTATTGGCGACGGCATTGCCACCATGGTCAGCGGCAGCGCAGGAGGTACGGGCGTGACGACGTACGCTGAAAATATTGGCGTTATGGCGGCTACCAAAATCTACTCTACTGCAGTGTTTTTTGTAGCCGCTGTGATTGCATTGGTGCTGGGGTTCTCTCCTAAATTCGGCGCACTCATCCAAGCTATTCCACTGCCTGTCATGGGCGGTGTCAGCATAGTGGTGTTTGGCTTGATTGCTATTGCAGGTGCGAAAATTTGGGTCGACAACAAGGTGGATTTTTCGCAAAATAAAAACCTGATTGTCGCAGCTATCACCATGATTTTGGGTACAGGCGATTTCACTCTGAAATTTGGCGACTTTGCGTTGGGAGGTATTGGCACAGCTACCTTTGGTGCAATTTTGTTATACGCCCTGCTTAATAGAGGTAATTCCACACCCTGATATTGGGCTTTTTCCACGTGCGATGCAACCTGAGTTGTAAGGTTGCGTCTATTGGGCACGACAGTACAGCATTGCACGCTTCGGTGCCCATTTTTTGGTTTTGATTTTGCCCAGTACTACTGAACTACCTACAGCCCAAACACAGCGACTGTTGCACCTAGCCCGGCGCATGCAGCGCACGGGCCAGTGGGGGCCAGGGCAAGCAGCTGGCAGGCGATGGGCTATGGGCTGTGTGTCGCTAGAAATCACCCAGCGCTGCAACCTTGACTGCACTTTATGCTACCTGTCAGACAGCGCAGAAGCGGTGCGCGATATTCCCCTGCCAGAGTTGTACCGGCGCATCGATGACATTGCATCGCACTACGGCCCCAACACGGATGTGCAAATCTCCGGCGGTGACCCCACCTTGCGCGACAAAGACGAGCTGTCTGCCATCGTGCGCTATGTCCGCGCGCGGGGTATGCGGGCATCGCTGTTTACCAACGGAATTTTGCTTAGCCGTGCGTGGCTGGAACGACTGGTGACCGATGGCTTAAACGATGTGGCTTTTCATGTTGACATGACGCAGGAGCGCAAGGGCTATGCGAACGAAATAGAAATGAACGCTTTGCGTTTAAGCTACATCAATATGGCGCGCGACTTGCCATTGTCAGTGATCTTTAACACCACCGTGTATGCCGACAACCTGCACGAAATAGCAGCAGTAGCGGATTTCTTTGTGCAGCACTGTGATGTGGTGCGTTTTGCATCGTTCCAGCTAGGCGCGGACACCGGGCGTGGCACCGTAGCAGGGCGAGACCCTGTGCTAGTGACCCAAGCGTCCGTCTGCCAAGCCATACAGCAAGGGGCTGGTGTGCCACTGAATTTTGATGCTCTGCACGGAGGGCACCGCAGCTGCAACCGCTACGCCATGCTGCTGGCAGTAGGCAGCCATCGTTTAGATGCATTGGCCGATGGCGATTTCGCCGCCAAGGTAATGCGCGAGACGGCAGACATACCCTTAGAGCGTGACCAAAGTTTGCGTGGTGCATGGGCATTAGCCATGGCCCTGCTGCGTAAACCTGCGTTGCTTAGCGGCCTGGTCAAGCAAGCCGTGGTCTTGTTATGGACCACGCGTGGGCAATGGTTTCAAGCAGGGCGTGCCCTGCCACAGGTAGGAAAGATATCGTTTTTTACGCACAACTTTATGGACGCCTGCAACCTAGACGCAGACAGAGTAGAGGCCTGCGTTTTCATGGCAGCTACCGCTGAAGGCCCTATGTCCATGTGCGACTACAACGCCGAGCGTGAGCGCATTCTGCTCAAACCCATCGTGCTGGCCAATGGCGAAACTTGGCAACCTCTGGCCGTGGCCCCCGATGCCAATGGCGAGATCAAAATTCCCTTAAAGTGGCTTAAAGGCAAACCACGCGAACTCGCCCAACAGCTCCGTAAAAACCGTTTGCCCCACACTGCGCACATGCAGCATGAAGCATTGCATGCAAAGGAATCTAACCTATGAATTGTTCCATAACTTCACTTCACATTGCGCGCAACTTTCATATCCTGCGCGTTTTTGTGCTCGCTGCACTAATGCTTGTGCTCAGCGCGTGCAGCACAGTTGTCAAAGTTAGCCAAAGCGACACCCCAGCACTGCCGCTGGTACAAGCAGAGCAGGGCTATGCAGCCGTGCTGCAGCGCCATGTTAACCAGCAAGGTGAGGTAGATTTTGTGGCGCTGCAGGCTGATAAAAGCGCCAGTGGTGTACAGGCACTGGCCAGCTACGTGCAAACCATTGCGGTAACGCCGTTGGACGCTGCGCCGACTGCGCCTGCGCGCCTGGCCCACATGATCAATGCCTACAACGCGCTATCTATGTACAACGTGATTGCCTCAGGCATACCTGCTACGCATGCAGGCTTTGCCAAGGTGCAATTTTTTGTATTGCGCAAATTTGATATTGGCGGTACGCCGATGTCGCTTTACACTTTTGAAAACGACATCATCCGCAAACTTAACGAGCCACGCATTCATTTTGCACTTAACTGCTCTGCCGTATCGTGCCCCGTGCTGCCACGTCTGCCATTTACCGCCAGTAAATTAGACGACGAACTAGACCGTGAGACCCGTGCTTTTTTTGCCAAGCCCGAAAACTTGCGTATTGACGACGTCCAGCGCAAGGTAATTTTTAACGAGATTTTGAAGTTCTACACAGAAGACTTCACCCCTGCCCATGCCCCCAGCTTGGTAGCCTACGCACAGCGCTACACTGCACAAATAATTCCCGCTGACTACACGGTAACCTTTGCCCCCTATGATTGGACAGTCGCCAATAGTCAACGCAAAAAATAGAAATTTCCCAGACCTAAAGCACCAAAAAAAAGGCCTGAAATTTCTTGCAAGAATTTGATTTCATTGATTTTTTGTCTCCTCGACCTGGGCTCGAACCAGGGACCTACGGATTAACAGTCCGGCGCTCTACCAACTGAGCTATCGAGGAAAACAAGTTTTAGATTATAGCCCGGAAATTTTGCTGCCTGACTAAGCCTCGGCACTTGGGAAGAACTGTGTCATTGCTAGGCGCAACACTAACGCTGCGTTGAGTGTGGTGCTGCCCGACATCACCATAAGGTCGTGGCAACTGTATAAAAATATGCTATAGATATAATAGCTGGTTGAGCAGTATCTACGGCTTAGAAGCGCTAAAGCGCATTAATTTTTAGTGTTTAATAGTGTTTGTTGTACGCCGCATGTCCACAACGCGGTGCACGGCAACATATTTTCTACTTTTCATAAAAAGACACCCTGCGATGATCACCTTGTACAAATTCGTTCCCGCTTGGGGCTTGCCCGACATCAGCCCGTTTTGTAGCAAAGTAGAAATCTACCTGCGCATGACGGGCTGGCAGTACCAAACCAAGCTGGGCGACACGCGCAAAGCACCCAAGCAGAAACTGCCTTTCATACAGCTGCAAGGCAGCACAGTCAGCGACTCAAACGACATTATTCGTGCGCTGGAAACCCACAAAGACAATCCCTTGGGCTACGCGCTAGACGCAGGGCTGTCTGCGCGCGACCAAGCCGCCAGCCAGGCCTTGCAGTCGATGTTGGAAGAGCACTTGTACTTCATCGTCTTATGGCGTCGCTGGGTAGACCCTGCTGGTTGGGCGGTAGCGCAGCCCGTGGTGGCAGGCATGCTGGTGCAGTTGGGCATACCGCGTTTTGCAACCGGTCTGGTGACCAGGCTGGTGCGCCGCCAAGGCATTAAAACCTTGCATGCCCAAGGTGTGGGTCGCCACAGCCCCGATGAGATCAACGCCATGGGCATACAGCTGCTCACCGCGCTGTCCGACTGGCTGGGCGAGCAGCCCTACATGTTAGGCGATCAGCCCCGTACGCTGGATGCTTCTGCCTATGCGTTTTTGATCGGCATTTTGCTGCCACCGATTGAAGGGCCTATGAAGGCGCATTTGCAAAGCAAGGCTAATTTGGTGGCGTACTGTGAGCGGATGCGGGTGAAGTATGGTTAATTTGAATTTACCGGCTTGTAACCCATATAAATTATGCTCCACCAGCTATTTAATCAATAGCGCAAACATCTAATTTTTTTGGCAATGCGGCGCCTAATGGCTGAAAAAACCAGGTAGGTCATCCACAAGATTTGCTGCAATTAAAGTGCACACACGAAATCTTTATGCTTGAAGAATAATAGTCCTAGTCAAACACCGGCGACTCCACCCCCAGCACCTTGTGCAGCTTGGGCGAGGTGGTGGTGTACTGCAAATGCACCTTTTTGTCTGGGAAGATAAAGGGCATGGAGCCAAATGCGGCCAAAGCGCATTCGTGAAAACCGCTCAAGATGAGTTTCTTTTTGCCGGGGTAGGTGTTGATATCTCCCACCGCGAAGATGCCTGGCGTGTTGGTGCTGAACTTTACGGTGTCTACCATGAGCTGCTTGCGCTCAATCTCCAGGCTCCAGTGGGCAATGGGGCCCAGCTTGGGCGACAGGCCAAAGAACACCAGCAGCATGTCCAGCGGCATCAGGCGAGTTACGCCGTCGCCACCGGTGACTTTAACGCCGGTGAGTTTGCCGTCTTTTTCTTCGATGTCGGTGATCTGGCCCACGGTAAACTGCATCTCGTGCGCATCGCACAGCGCGCGCATTTTGGCCACCGATGCTGGCGCTGCTTTAAAGCCATCCCGGCGGTGCAACAAGATGACGGATTCGGCTTTGTTGGGGCCTTCCTGGGCAAAGTTTAGCGCCCAGTCTAGGGCTGAATCACCGCCGCCGACGATGACGAGGTTTTTGTCTTTGAACTGCTCGGGATTCTTTACGCGGTAGTGCAACTGCGTGTCTTGGTAAGCGTCTAGACCCTCTACCTTGAGCGTGCGTGGCTGAAAAGCACCTACACCTGCAGCGATAAAAATAGTTTTGGTGATGAACTGGGTGCCTTTGCTAGTCTCCACAAAAAAGCGTCCATCATCTTGCTTTTCTACCGTGGTAACTTCTTGGCCAAAATGAAAAGTCGCCCCGAATGGCTCGA
>JANNCO010000072.1:0-2319 GCA_031386655.1 Polaromonas sp.
TGGCAGGTGGTGTACTCAGCGCAGCGGCATAAAGGGGGAGTAGGCGGCCCTAGGCCGCCATGGAGGACAGCCGCGTAGCTGAGTACGCCGCCTGCCAGCTCCCGTACAAAACAAGAACATCTATTTTCCTCACAGCTGAAACATCACCGCCTGCAGGCCCCGTACAAGGCATGGAGTACGCCGCCTGCCAGCTCCCGTACAAAACAAGAGTATCAATCTTCCGCGCAGCTGAAGCAACACCGCCTGTTAGCCCCGTACAAGAACAAGAATATCAATCTTTCACGCTCCTGAACGAGCACCACCTGCCGGCGCACGTTACAGGCACAGCGCAACGGATTTAGCCTCTGAGCGCATGCGTAGATTCACGCCTCGGCCGTCGGCTCACGGCCCATCAGCAGTGCTACGGATTGCGTAGCGTTAAGCTGACCGTCCAGCAGGGCCACCACGCAGCGTGCAATCGGCATGTCTACCCCCAAGCTGGCAGCGCGTTGCACTACAGCGCGGGCGCACAGCACGCCTTCGGCGACGTGGCCCAAGCTGGCGGTGGCTTGTGCCAGCGACTGGCCTTGTGCCAGCAGCAAGCCCACTTTGCGGTTACGGCTTAAATCGCCAGTGGCGGTAAGCACCAAGTCGCCCAAGCCAGACAGGCCCATAAAAGTCTCAGCCTTGGCGCCCAGTGCCACGCCCAGGCGCGTCATCTCGGCCAAACCACGGGTAATCAAGGCAGCGCGGGCGTTCAGGCCCAGGTGCAAGCCGTCGCACAGGCCGGTGGCAATGGCCAGCACGTTTTTCACCGCGCCACCTACCTCAACGCCTATGATGTCGTCGCCCGCGTACACGCGCAGGCTGGGGCAGTGGAAGGCGTCTACCAGCGCGTCGCGCACAGCTGCGTGCGCACTGGCGGCCACCAGTGCGGTGGGCTGCGCGCGCGCTACCTCTTGCGCAAAGCTGGGGCCACTGAGCACGCCTGCTATTAAATTCGGAGCTGCTTGAGCAGATATTTCATTGGCTAGCAGGCCATTTTGCTCAAAACCTTTACATAGCCAGGCCACGGGCTGGCGCACCTGCGCAAGCACGGCCAGCGCCTGGCGCAGGCCCGCCAGCGGTGTGGCGATGATGACCAAGTCGTGCAAGGCAGCCAAGGCTGCCAAATGGGGCAAGTGGTCGGGCAAATGACCAGGCAAGTCGTGTGCAGCACTGGTGCGCACTTGTATGCTGGGCGGCAGTTCTACGCCGGGCAGGTAGCGGGTGTTGATGCGGTCAGTTTGCAGCGCGCTGGCCTGCGCACTGTCACGCGCCCACAGCGTTACGGCATGCCGCGGCGCAGCACTGATGGCCAGGGCTGTGCCCCAAGCACCTGCGCCGATTACTATTATTTTCATAGCTGCTTGAGCAGGTAACACGGGCTAGAACGGCTAATTCCGTTAAAACCCATAAAAAATAGGCTCAACACACTGATTTTGAGCGCTGGGGCATAACGCTGCGCGCACAGCAGGCTAGGCCATGGTAAATGCAGGTGGGCAGGCATAGGCATGTGTTTGCGCTGGCCTGCGTTACCTTTTGTCCATCAACTTAAGATGTAATGATGGTGCTGCCTTGCTCAGCCGTTACTGCCGCAGCGGCTTGCGCTTGCTGCTGTTCGTACATGGCTTGAAAGTTAATCTCGGTCAGGTGCACCGGCGGAAAACCCGCACGGGTGATGATGTCGGCCACGCTGGCGCGCAGGTACGGGTACACAATTTGCGGGCAGGCGATGCCCATGATGGGACCCATCTGGTCGTCTGCAATGTTGCGCACTTCAAAGATACCGGCTTGCTTGGCTTCCACCAAAAACACGGTTTTGTCCTTGATTTTGGTGGTCACCGTGGCGGTGACGCACACTTCAAACACGCCATCAGCCACTTGGCCCGCTTCTACGCCTAGCTGAATATCTACCGCAGGCTGCTCTTGTTCCAGCAAAATCGCTGGTGAATTGGGCTGCTCCAGCGACATGTCTTTAAGGTAAACACGCTGAATTTGAAAGATCGGATCAGTGTTGATTGCAGGGGTATCGGCCATGGTGGGTGGGTTTAAAGTAGGTGGTAGAAAAAAGCCCGCTGTTTGCGGGCACCGAGTGATTATCTCAGGGAAAGGCCGGGGGCGGACTGCCGGACGCGAACGGCGCTAAGGTCACGCGAAGGACGCGAAAGAAGACATAAAAAATCCAGAAAAAATGACAGAATTAAGCGTGTGTGATTAATTTTAATTTTTTCTTTTTCGCGTCCTTCGCGTAGTTTTCGCGCCCTTCGCGTCCGGCAGTCCGCATTCGGCTTTCGGCTT
>JANNCO010000082.1:0-15283 GCA_031386655.1 Polaromonas sp.
GGGATCAGAAATTTAGATGTCTGAGCGTAGCGAGGCTCGTTATTTCCCCCATTTTGAGTACTGGAGATGCTTGGCCGTTGCGCCCGGGGTTCGGGTGGCGAGAGGGCTGCGCCACAGCCGGTCGCGCTTCAGAACAGAGAACCGGTATGAAGCCAACAAAGCATTTAAAAGACAGAAGGAAACCCTTCAAACGGCATTTTTAACAGAGAAACAGGCCACTAACCCAAGTAAAACCTGCTCAACCAGCTATGAACTTAATAGCATTTAGCAGACAGTTTAAAGCTGCCTCATCAACGCCAACTTAAAGCAAAACATGCAATTCCAACACCCATTGGAAAAGTACTACAGGTTAATGCGTTGAACGCTCAAAGTATTTTCACCCCATTCACTTCATAATGTCGGAATGGGCAGTACAGACAAAAATCACATCGTCATCATCGGTTGTGGGTTCGGCGGCATGCAAGCGGCCAAGGCATTGCGGTGTGCAGATGTCGCCATCACGCTGGTAGACCGTAGCAATCACCACCTTTTCCAGCCACTGCTGTACCAAGTGGCCACTGCTGGGTTATCGGCCCCTGCCATAGCAGCACCAGTGCGCAATTTATTTCGCAAACAACACAATGTCACCACGCTGCTGGGCAACGTCACCACCATCGACGCTGCAGGGCAGTGCGTAACATTGGACGGCGATGGCGCACCACCCACTGTGCTGCATTACAACTATCTGATCGTTGCTGCAGGTGCAACCCACAGCTATTTTGGCAACGATGCTTGGGAGCAGTTTGCACCAGGCCTTAAAACGCTGGGCGATGCGATGGAGTTGCGCAAGCGTATATTGTTTGCTTTTGAAGCCGCTGAACGCGAGACTGACGCTGCGCTACGCGACGCGCTGTTAACCTTCGTCGTCATTGGCGCTGGGCCTACTGGCGTAGAAATGGCAGGGACCATGGCCGAGATTGCGCGGCACACGCTGCCCGGAGAATTTCGCCATATCAATCCCGCCAGCGCGCGCGTGCTACTGGTCGAAGGCGGGGCACGCGTGCTGCAAGCCATGCCGCCCGATTTAAGCGGCAAGGCCCTGCAGCAATTACAACGCTTGGGTGTAGAAGTACTGTTGGACTGCAGAGTCACCGGCATTGACGCCAGCAGCGTAGAAGTTGATCGCAAAGACCATAGCCAAAACAGTACTGCCACCCGCCAAACCATTTTTACCAAAACCGTCGTGTGGGCAGCCGGTGTGGCCGCATCGCCACTGGGCAAACAACTGGTCGCCACCACAGGCTGCAGCAGCGACCGCGCGGGCCGCGTGGTGGTGCAGCCAGACCTGTCCATACCCGGTTTTGGCAATATGTACGTTATTGGCGATATGGCGGCGGCCAAAAGCCACTACAGAGGCCTAGAAACCGCCGTGCCCGGTGTGTCGCCTGCGGCCAAGCAGATGGGCCGCTTGGCGGCCACCAATATTTTGCTGCGCATTGCGGGCAAGCCTACACAACCATTTCGCTACCGCGACTATGGTAATTTGGCCACTATTGGCCGCAACGCGGCAGTGGTGGACCTAGCATCGCCACTGGGTCATTTTAAATTCAGTGGTTATTTTGCCTGGCTGTTCTGGCTGTTTGCGCACATCTACTTTTTGATCGGTTTTCGAAACCGCTTTATAGTACTGATGGACTGGGCCAGCGCCTACATCAGCTTTGCGCGGCATGCGCGCATTGTGGTGGGCAATGCAGGTGTGCAGCCGCCGCCCAAAAGCATCTAGCAGCCGTCGCGCGCTGCACTTGTACCCCTAAACCGCAGCTACAGCTTGCGGCAAGCGCCAGTACACATAGGTCCACGCAGTTGCAAAACCGGCCCGGCGGTACAGCGCTTGCGCACTGGTATTGGCCTGCTCTACTTGCAAAAATACTTCGTTAAAGCCGCGCTGCCCGGCGGCTAACGCAAGCCCTGCCAACACCCGCCCAGCCAAGCCTTGGCCGCGGTGTACCGCCGCAGTGCGCATGCCGTGCACACTGCACCAGCCGTGGCTAAAAGCGCCTGCGCCCGCTGCCATGGCATGCCCTCCGCCCACACAGCGCACACTGGCAAACACTGACCCAGGCGCTTTGGCCAAGGTTTTGACGCGGCTGGCACCATCCACGGCATCAAACCCTTCACCTAAAAATACAGCCGCCCACTGCGCATCGGGCATGTGGTCTACCTGCGCGGGTTCAAGCTGCGTCACCTGGCGCATGGCTGCAGTGCTGCCCAGCTGCACCAAAGTGGGTTGCTCGGCGCGGTAGCCTTTGGCCTGCAAGGCGTGGCGCATGGCATCAAAGCTGGCAACCTCGGGCAGTCGAAAACAGGCTTGCATACCCTGCTGGGCATACATCTGCTCAATGGTTTGCACCAAGCCCACGTCTGCATGGCTGGCGTGGTGCGCCAAAGGCACCGCGCTTTTAGCGCGCCCTACCTTGCCACTGTCCATTGGCAGCAGCCAGCCAGGCAACGCCCGAACTATTTCGGGCGACACTGCCGCTACGGTAGCTTTTTCAATATGTTCAACAGTCGATTGGGGCGTTTGCATGTATCAAATTTTAAAAGATCGTGGCGCAGTATTACGCCGCGGCTTAAGTACCGCCTCAAAGCGCATTATTCATATCTTTTTGAGACTGTTTTAGGCTACTAACCCAAGTAAATACTGCTCAAGCAGCTATAAAATAAATAGCGTTATGGTTTACTTTGCAGCTGGACATTTATAGTCAAAGGGTTTTTCCTAGTGATTCGAGGTAGTACCCATGCATCAAACAGTAACAGCCTGCGCTAACATCACTGGGTTGGTACGTTTTATGCGGCGTTGATTGCAGTGCGTCACCACCCCAACTGTTTCATCAACAACTTTTACGCACTTTTGGAGAACATCATGTTAAAAAATATCAAAAAACTCAGTCTGCTGTCAGCAGCTGCCACCGTCTTGGCGGTAACCGCCCTGCCCGCACACGCTGGCAAAACGGTCGACGCTATCAAAGCCCGTGGCCAAGTGGTGTGCGGCGTTAACGTAGGTTTGGCAGGTTTTTCAGTGGCCGACAGTAACGGCGCATGGACAGGCATGGACGTAGACCATTGCAAAGCCATAGCTGCGGCCGTACTGGGCGATGCAACCAAAGTTAAATGGGTGCCGCTGAACGCCCAGCAACGCTTTACGGCCCTGCAGTCTGGCGAAGTCGATATCTTGAGCCGCAACACCACTTTCTCGCTCACCCGCGATGCGTCGCTGGGCTTGCACATGACGGCAGTCACCTACTACGACGGCCAAGGCTTTATGGTGCCTGTAAAAGGCAAAGTCAAAAGTGCAAAAGCTCTCAAAGGAGCTACTGTGTGTGTGCAGTCTGGCACCACCACTGAGAAGAACCTTACTGACTTTAGCAAGGCCAACGGCCTGAACATGAAGCCTGTAGTGTTTGAAAAGCAAGAAGCTGTCAACGCTGCTTATTTTTCGGGCCGCTGCCAAGCCTACACCACCGACGCATCGGGCCTGGCGTCTGTGCGCAACAAAGAAGCCAAAGACCCCAAAGAGCATTTGATCTTGCCTGAGTTGATTTCCAAAGAACCACTGGGCCCCATGGTGCGCCGCGGTGATGACGAGTGGTTTGCCATTGTCAAATGGGTAGTATTCGGTCTGCTGGAAGCTGAAGAATATGGCGTAACCCAAGCTAACGTCGACCAGATGGCCAAAGAAAGCAAAGACCCTGTGGTGGGCCGACTGACTGGCAGCGCCGAAGATACAGGCAAGCTGTTGGGTCTGGACAAAGAGTGGCTGGTACGCGCTGTCAAAGCGGTAGGCAACTACGGCGAGATTTTTGAGCGCAACGTGGGTCCTAATACTGCACTGGCTTTGCCACGCGGCAGCAACAACCTGTGGAACAAAGGCGGTTTGATGTACGCACCACCCGTACGCTAATCTACCAACTGATGGCATAGCCAACGCTCATCGCTAGCTTGGCGTGTGCATCACCAGCGGGCCGTACCTTCGCAGCAATGCACACGGTGCGGCCCGTTTTTAGTTGTGCAACTTATTTGTATATGCAGGTTTGTAGATTTGAATCTTTGTAGGCTTCTCCCATGTCAGACACCCCTCAAGCCCCACCCCATCAGATGATCCAAGCGCGCAGCATGCCGCCGCCTACACGCAGCAAATTTTCCTGGCGCAGCAAGCAAGCCCGTGGTGCGGTCTACCAAGTAGTGGCGCTGGCCACGATTGGTTTTTTAGTCTGGCTGCTAGTCAGCAACACACTGGGCAACATGAAAGCGCGCGGCATTCAAAGTGGTTTTGACTTTTTGTGGCAGCCTGCAGGCTTTGACATTGGCGAAGAATGGATTGGCTACGACTCTGGCAATGGCTATTGGCGCGCATTTCTGGCAGGCTTGGTCAATACGCTGCGCGTGGCGCTGATCGGCATTTTTCTCACCACCATATTGGGCACGCTGTTGGGCGTAGGCCGCTTCTCGCGCAATGCGCTGGTGCGCGGTATTTGCTATGGCTATGTTGAGATGTTTCGCAACATCCCCGTATTGCTGCAGTTGCTAATGTGGTATTTACTGTTCACAGAATATTTACCGCAGGTAGAAGATGCACTGCAATTCAAAGGGCTATTTTTCTTGAGTAAAAACGGTATTTCCTACCCCAGCCCCGTGTGGCAGCTGGGGCAAACGCTAGCGCTGTTTGGCGCAGGGCTGGGTGGTTTGGCAGCGTATGTTTATGCTAAAAAAGCGCGCATTAAGTTTGATCAAACTGGCCAACTGCGCCCCGTGTTGTGGGTGTCGCTGGCGCTGGTGATGGGTGGTGCCGTGCTGGGCTGGCTGGCCGGTGGTGCGCCCAATGCGTGGAACATTCCCAAGCTGACCGAAACACAAGTAGAAGGTGGCGGTGCCTTGTCGCCCGAATATTTAGCCGTCACTATCGGTCTTGTGCTGTACACCAGCGCTTTTGTGGCTGAGGTGGTGCGCGGCGGTATTGCGTCGGTGTCGCTTGGGCAGCACGAGGCCAGCGCATCGCTGGGCCTGTCGCGTGCGCACTCCATGCGCTTGGTGGTGCTGCCACAAGCCCTGCGTGTGATTATTCCGCCCATGACCAACCAGTTTTTAAACCTGACCAAAAACTCATCTTTGGCTGTGGCTGTGGGCTACCCCGATGTGGTGTCAATAGCCAACACCTCGCTCAACCAAACCGGCCGCGCAGTGGAATGTATTGCCATCATCATGTTGATTTACCTGACCACGTCGCTGGTCACCTCTGGGTTTATGAACTGGTTTAACGCCCGTGCGGCGATCAAAGAAAGGTAGGCCACCATGACTGCTGTACCTAAAACCGACGTGTTCGTGTCACTGCCTGCCCGCACCGCCCCGGTGAAAACCGAAGGCTTGCTGCCTTGGGTGAAGAATAATTTGCTGGCCAGCGTGCCCAACGCGCTGCTGTCTATGGCCATCATGGGCATTGCATTGTGGGCCGTATGGGGTGCTGTGGACTGGGGCATTTTGAACGCAGTGACCGCCGCTAACGCAGACCTGTGCCAAGCCAACCGAGGCATCGGTGCCTGCTGGGGCGTGGTCAACGAAAAAGCTCGCTTGATAGTAATGGGCCGCTACCCGCGTGAGGACCATTGGCGGCCCGCCTTGGCCACTGTGTTGCTGGTGGGCCTTATTGTGGCCAGCTGCAGCCCCAAATTTTGGAAAGCTTGGTTGCCACTGCTGTGGGTTGCAATTTTGGCCGCTTTTTTCACGCTGATGAGCGGCGGCGTGCTGGGTCTTGCGAAAGTGCCTACTGACCAATGGGGCGGCCTGCCGCTCACCATTATGTTGACTGTGATTTCTATGACGCTGGCCTTTCCTATCGCAGTAGCGGTAGCGCTGGGCCGCAGATCCAACATGCCCGCTATTAAAAGCTTGTGTGTCGTTTATGTTGAGCTGATTCGGGGCGTACCACTGATCTCGGTACTGTTTATGGCGTCATTTATGCTGCCGCTTTTTATGCCCATTGGCAAGTCACCCGATGTGCTGATTCGCGTGATTATTGGTATTACTTTATTTGCAGCCGCCTACATGGCCGAAATTATTCGCGGTGGTTTGCAGTCATTACCCAAAGGGCAAACCGAAGCTGCTGCCAGCTTGGGCCTGGGCTACTGGCAAACGCAAATCAAAATTGTGCTGCCGCAGGCTTTAGGCACTGTGGTGCCCAGCATCATGAACAACTTTATTTCGCTGTTCAAAGACACCTCGCTGGTCACTATTGTGTCGCTGTTTGAGCTGACCGGTGCGCTCAGCCTGGCCGTGGGGTCAGACCCGAACTGGCGGCCTTTCAAGATTGAAGCCTATCTGTTTATTGCGGCGATTTATTTTGGCTGCTGCTTTGCCATGTCTCGCTACAGCTTGTGGATAGAAAAACGTGTGGCTGTGGGGAAGGCCCGCTAAACCTGTTGCCCGCTAAACCTATTGCCCGCTAAACCTATTGCCCGCTAACGCTCTAGTTCGCCAAACCTGCAGCCCGCTTGCTCTGCCCGATAATAAATTTGAGGACTATAAAATGACAGAACCCATCATCACCTTCGATAAAGTTAACAAATGGTATGGCAATAATTTTCATGTGCTGCGCGATATTGACCTGACGATCAAGCAAGGCGAACGCTTGGTAATTTGCGGGCCATCGGGCTCTGGCAAGTCGACGCTAATTCGCTGCATCAACGCCCTGGAAGACTACCAGGAAGGCAAGCTCACTGTGGCAGGCCATGTGCTGGGGGATGACATCAAGGCTATCGACGCTGTGCGCCGCCAAGTGGGCATGGTGTTCCAGCAGTTCAACCTGTTCCCGCACCTTACTGTGCTAGAAAACCTCACCCTGTCGCCTACTTGGGTGGCGGGTATGCCGAAAAAAGAGGCTAACGAACGCGCCATGGCCCAGCTAGAGCGGGTACGCATTGCCGAGCAAGCGCAGAAATACCCGCTGCAGCTGTCTGGCGGCCAACAGCAGCGCGTAGCCATTGCCCGCGCCCTGTGCCTCACGCCCCAAATCATGCTGTTTGACGAACCCACCTCGGCGCTGGACCCAGAAATGATCAAAGAAGTGTTGGATGTGATGATTGGCCTGGCTGATGGCGGCATGACCATGCTGTGCGTGACGCACGAGATGGGTTTTGCCAAAGCCGTGGCAGACCGCGTGATTTTCATGGACCAAGGGCAAATTGTCGAGCAAAACAGCCCGGACGAGTTCTTTAACCACCCCAAGACCGACCGCAGCAAAGACTTTTTGTCCAAGATTTTGGGGCATTGATTAAGGGCAACCTATTTCTGCGCCTGCGATGTTGATTCAGCCTCAAGATTTGATGGCATGAGTGTGATTTTTATGAGTCAATGGCCGTATTTTTAGTAAGTTACTACAAAATGTGTAGCACATTGAATCTACAATAGTGTTATGTGCCAACTATTAGGTATGAACTCCGCCAATCCAGCGGATCTGCGATTTTCATTTACAGGCTTTGCTGCCCGAGGTGGCTTGACTGACCACCACGGTGATGGTTTTGGAGTGGGTTTTTTTGAAGACAAAGCCTGCCGCTTGTTTATGGACAACCAAGCCGCCTCTGCCTCGCCCGTGGCCGACCTGCTGAAAAATTACCCCATCAAATCGCGCAATGTCGTAGCGCACATCCGCAAAGCCACCCAAGGCGACGCCATGCGCCTGGAAAACTGCCACCCCTTCACCCGCGAACTCTGGGGCCGCCATTGGCTGTTTGCCCACAACGGCGACCTGCAAGGCTACCACCCGCGGTTAAGTGGCGACTACCTGCCTGTGGGTAACACCGACAGTGAACTGGCGTTTTGCGAGATTATGCAAACCTTGCGCGCTGTGAATCCGCCTCTGTGCAAAGACGGTGCTACCAGCGTGCAGCCCTGCTCGCTAGACAAAGTATTTGATGCATTGTGTGATGTTGCCCAGCGCACGGCAGAGCATGGTGTGTTTAACTTTTTGCTGTCCAACGGGCAAGCTATGTTTGCCCACTGCTCCACCCGGCTGTGGTATCTGGTACGCCAATGGCCTTTTTCCAATGCGCAATTGGTAGATGCTGATGTGAGTATGGATTTTGCGCAAACCAATGCGTCCAACGACCGCCTGTGCATCATCGCCACCCATCCGCTCACGCGCAACGAGCACTGGCAGCAGTTGGATGCTGGCCAGTTGCTGTGGATAGAAGGTGGCCATATCGTGCGCCGCGAGCAGCTGAAAGTAAGCGATAGTGTGCGGCGCAAGAACGAAGAAAACTTAGCCTGCGTGTAACGGGCAGTAGCTGGGCAATCCAGCCCAGCGTACAAGCTGCAAGGCCAGCCAGAAGTTGCATGCTACGCAACCGCTAACCCGCTGGTTAGAGATGCATGCAACACTGGCGCGATCAGCGCAAGCAGGCTAGACTGGGTACAACACACCCATGATCACACAAGGATCTTCTATGCTTCGCACCAACGTTTTACGCACCGGCTCTGCCCGCACACCGCGCCACTTATTAAGCGCCATGGCTGCGGCAGCGCTGCTAGCAGCCTGCGCCACCAACACCCAAGCGCCAGGCAACTTTAGCTACACACCCTACCAGCAGCCCGAAGGCGCATCGGGCATTACCGACAAGCCCGGCTGGGCTACTAAAAAGTTCGCCGTAGCAGCCGCCAACCCACTGGCCACTGATGCGGGCTACCAAATTCTAAAGGCCGGTGGCAGCGCGGTGGATGCAGCCATTGCCGTACAAATGGTGCTCGGCTTGGTCGAACCCCAAAGCAGCGGAATTGGCGGCGGTGCCTTTTTGCTGCACCATGACGGTAAAGCCACTGAGGCGTTTGATGGCCGCGAGACTGCACCCGCAGGCGTGGACGAAAACCTGTTTATGAAGGACGGCAAGCCACTGCCGTTCTACGAAGGCGTGGTGGGTGGCCGCAGCGTGGGCGTACCAGGTATTGTGCGCATGCTGGAGGCCGCGCACAGGCAGCATGGCAAGCTGCCTTGGGCAACATTGTTCGAGCCGGCCATTGCACTGGCCGAGGGCGGCTTTAATATCAGCCCGCGCTTGAACACGCTGGTCAAGGCCGACGCGCATTTAAAGAAAGACCCCACAGCCACTGCCTACTTTTTTAAATCCGACGGCGACCCGCGCGATGCGGGTGTGAACCTGCGCAACCAGCCGTTTGCTGACGTGCTTAAACGCATCGCCACCGAGGGCAGCAAAGCAATGCATGAAGGCCCTATCGCCCAAGCGATTGTCGATAAAGTGCAAAAACACCCTGACAACCCTGGCAAGCTCACCATGGCCGACATGGCAAGCTACCAGCCCAAAAAACGCGAGGCACTGTGTACCGACTACAGCGCCAAAGGCAAAGATTACCGCTTGTGCGGCTTTGGGCCGCCCAGCTCAGGCGCGATTGCGGTGGGACAGATATTGGGTATCTTGGGCAACACCACCGCCGCCAGCATCGCCCCCGTGCCGTCACCCGACGGCAAAGGTGTAATGCCTGCTGCGCAGTGGCTACACCTGTACACCGAAGCCTCGCGCCTGGCCTTTGCCGACCGCGCGCAGTATGTGGGCGACCCAGATTTTGTACCTGCTCCAGATGGTAAATTGGGCGGCAACTGGGCCAGCATGCTCGCACCTGCCTATCTGGCTGAGCGGGCTAAACTGATTGGCGACCAAAGCATGAAGACAGGCCAACCCGGCAAACCCGCTGGTGCGCCGATAGCGTTTGGCATGCCCGCCGAGCAGCCTGAATATGGCACCAGCCACATCAGCATAGTCGACGGTTACGGCAACGCCTTGTCTATGACCACGACGATCGAAGACGCCTTTGGTTCACGGCAAATGGTCAACCCAGGATCGAACAGCGCTAGCGGGGCTAATAATGTGGGGGGCTTCATGCTCAACAATGAGTTGACCGACTTTAACTACGCGCCCAACGATGCCGAAGGCAAACCTACTGCCAACCGCGTGCAACCCGGCAAACGCCCGCGCAGCTCAATGAGCCCTACGCTGGTATTTGACAAAGCCACAGGCCAGGTGGTTATCAGCGGCGGCAGCCCTGGCGGCGCATTGATCATTCACTACACCGCCAAAACTTTGTACGGCGTGATGAACTGGGGCCTAAACACGCAGCAAGCAATTAATCTACCTAACTTTGGCACAACGGGCGCACCCACATTACTGGAGGAAAAACGCTTCCCTGCAGCCACGGTAGAGTTCTTGAAAGCCAAAGGCCATGAGGTGCGCGAACAAGCCATGACCAGTGGCTTGCAGGCCATTGAACGCACACCATCAGGCTTGTTTGGTGGTGCAGACCCGCGGCGTGAAGGCGTGGTGAGAGGCGACTGAGCTCTAGTATCTGTCTATCTGGTAAATACCAGGTACTATGAATTTAATAGCTGCTTGAGCAGGTTTTACCTGGGTTACAGACCTATTTATACATAAATTTGATGCTCAAAAGCGCTGCCACCATGTTCTACAAGCAGCTGCGCTCGCAGCATCAGCGCACTACACCGGTGAAGATGAAACAGGCGGCGCGGTGCTGTTGCCGTTACCGTTAGAACTTCCCCCGCCCGAGCTGCGCAAGCTTGTGTTTAAAGCAGCAGGATCGCCTGGCCGGTTTGAACTGAATCCAGCATCTAGCGAACCCGTAAACACCCTGCCACTGTCCGACACTGCAGGCTGGCGCGCGGTCATTTGGGTGGGCGCAAAAACGGTAGCTGGTGTTATGTAGCGGATGGGCTTGCGCGACCAGCCGCCGCTTTGCGCAATGGCAGAGCGCAAGTTCGCTTCCAGCGACTTCAGGTCATCACCCCACGTAGCGCGCGTACCCACGGCTACCCGAAAGCGCAGCTCGGTAGGCTGCGTATCGTAGGGGTCTACCATCAGGCCCAAGGCTATCAAGCGGGCCAGCCGGTTGTTGAGGTCATCTCCCAAAGGAATGCCTGGCATTGCCACGGCCAAAATATTACCCCCTACGCGGCCTATCAAGTCCACTTCACGCGTGACAGTGCGCAGCAGACGCACACTGCGCAATAGTTTTCGCTCCAGGCGCAGCGCTGATTCTGAATCTGTACTGTCACTGCTGTGGTGCACATGCACCAATGCAATGGCTATGTCTTGTGGTGTGCCGATCAAGCTGCCCCACAGCAGCGCCAAGCGCTGGCCAAACGCACGCGCATTGAAGAATCCCGTTAACGGATCAACCGCCACCAAAGCTCGCTCACGCTCTTGCACGGCATGGCGACTTTTGGCATGCATATGCAAGCTAAACAGCAGCACAATAGCCTCAAACGCCAGCATGTAGGCTGGTAAAGAATAGGGCATGCCCACAGGGCTGATCACGCTTAAATTGTCCAGTAATGCGATGACTAAAGTGACAAGCAATGGCACATAAGCTGCTACCCAGTAGTAAGCCGCTTTCATCTTTTGCACCAAGGCTTGCCCCACGATCAGCCCAATCATACCTAAACATATCAGCATGCCTGCAGCGAAGATTAACTGCCGCGCACCCGCGGAGGAAAGCACCAGCGGGGACAACAGCAAAACACCGCAGATCACAACCGCTACTTGCGCCATACGCTTAAGCCGCGGCATCTCTGTGCCACGCAAAAACATGGCTTGGCAAAACCACAATTGCGCAGTAATCGATGCCATCACAGTGAAGAATATCGAATACTCGGGCCAGTGCCCCGCTTGCGGCCAAAACAAATAGCTGGCTACGCCCAGGTACGACGTGACCGACAGCATACTGAGCAAAACATACGCCGCGTACCACGCGTAGACTTCATCGCGGTAGTTAATAGCCAAGTGCAGGGTCAGCAAAAAAATCACCCCCAGCAGACCCATAATCACACCCGAAAGCAAAAAATCATCGTGGGCAGACACCGCAGCAGCGTTTTCGTCTACCAGGGAGACAGGAATTTGCTGCGCTATGTTTGACACCACTTTAATCAGCAAAATATGTTCGCCTGCGGACAGCGCTGGCAGCTTGAACTGCGGCGCCAGTGTGCGCTGCGACCAAAGCGCGTGGGCCATGTTGTCGCCCGCCTGCTGCATTTGCCATTGACCTTGTGTGTCTTGGTAATGCAATTCAACCCGGTTTAAAAACGTCTTGGCAATCATCACTGTCCAGCGTCGCTGCGACAGCGGGTCGGCCTTTACTTTGAATTTAAGCCACAGTGCGTTTTCTTCGTTCAGGTCGTAGATGCCGTCAGCCTTGAATGCTGTGTAGCCACCCGTAGCTGATGCCTGCGCTGGTGTGGAATTAGCAGCTAGCCCCTGCAGCGCCAGCAATGGCCATGGCGCCGTACCGCGGGCGTCCACCAGCAAGGGGCTGCGCGCCTGGCTTAGGTCAACTGCTTGCGGGTCAACCTGCTGCGCCCAAGCAGCTTGGGCTAACACAACGCACAACAGTGACCCTACCAGACGATGCCACAAGCCCGACATTATCAGAAACGTAAAAAATACTGGATACACATTAACAAGGTTAAAGTTAGAAGACGTAACTGTAACCTTATTGTAGTAATTTACCCTTCAGAGAATGGTCATAAGTTAAGTTTTAAACGTGTGAAAGTCACGTGTAGTGCATTTGAAAACAACAAGTTAGATAACTTGTTGTGCCCGCTTACTGCGCTTGTAAATTGACGGATTTTGCAATGGCTGCACCAGTGGCAGCTTCTTTTTTATAAAAGCCGTCTAGTTGCTGCAAGCTCATGGGCTCGGCTATCAAGGTGCCAGCGGTTTCTATTGTCTTGCGCAAATCAGCGTTGGCTAGGGCAGCATAAGCGGCCTTGTGAATCGCAGCCATCTGCGCTTCTGGCGTTTTAGCGCTGGCTTGAATGCCAAGCCAGATACTGAACTGATAATCTTCAAACCCTTTGGTGGCACGCGCAGCTGGCAGCTTGGGCAGACGGGCAATAGACTGGGGCGATGCTATGGCTAAGGCCTTGATTTGGCCACCATCAATCGCGCCGAGTACCGGGCCTACCAGCGGCACCACGGCAAAGTCAATCACACCTCCCATCAAATCTTTCAGGTAGGGGGCCAGACCGTTGTAAGGGGCGTGCAGGCCTTTGGCACCGGCGTTTTGCAACGCTTTTTCTGCCATCAAGTGGTACAGCGACCCGACGCCAGTGGAGCCAAAGCTCAAGGGCTTGTCAGCTTTTTTGGCCATCGCTACAAATTCTTCCAGCGTGTTGACGGGTAGATCTTTTCTTGCGACTATCGCTATGGGTGTGTGACCCACCAAAGCGACCATACGCATGTCCTCAGGTTTGTTTTTTGCGGCAGCAATACCCAAGGGAGTGTAGATTAACTCCAGCGGCGAGCCTGCCAAAATGGTGTAGCCATCGGGTGCCGCGTTGGCAGCCTTCAGCACGCCAAGCGAGCCACCTACACCGACCACGTTTTCCACAATGATCGGCTGCCCCAATGATTCCTGCATGCCCTTACCCATAGCGCGACCCAGCACGTCTGACCCACCCCCCGGCGGAAATGCAACGATCATAGTGATTGGCTTAGTAGGGTAGCTTTGCGCAGCAGCTAAAGTCGCCAGCGCCAGCGTGCAGGTAGCCAGCAAAATTTTTGTCCAAGATGTCATTGTTTGCTCCTCATTGTTTTGAATGATGATCGTCCCGGTGGACTGATCGAATATGCAATATATCGCCACATAAGCTTACTTTGCAAATGCAGTATATTGCATACACTATGAAGCAACAAGGTTTTGCAAACCTTTTTTTACGTTCTCAGCATATGTTTACCCTTAACTCAAAAATTTGTACTTATTCGCACCAGCAGCGCTTCGGTGCAACTTGCATGCGCAAACACTGCTGTCATGCCGATGCTCTCGCGCAGCGTGCGATGTGGGCGGGTAATTTGCCGATCATGTTGCCTTCATGCTGATGTGCTATGCCGCTGTCCAAGATTTTTGCCGTGTGTCTGCGGACCTGTGAGTGGACTTGGGCCAGCAAGGGTTGACCTACGGTATCGCCGATGGCGAAGATGTGGGGCGCGTTGGCGGGTATTCAAATACCGGCATTGGTGAAGCTATGGTCGGTAATAGCTAAGCCTGCAAATTCAACAACAATTTTTTACTGTTGAGGCTAAAGCTGAGCGTGCTGAACAATCAGTAATCTATTGTGTGTTCGATACCGCACAGACGACGTGTTGGGGTGCTTCTACATTTCGAGCAGTTACTACCCCCCACCACCAAGGAGATCGAACCATGTATTCTTCGCTCAAACTCTCTGGCCGTGCACGGCGTCGCATGACGGCGGTTGCTTGCACCACGGCCATTGCCATCACCGTCAGCTGCAGCGGGGGTTCGTCAGACGATAGCGAAAAACCCCCAACCCCTCCCACCCAACCAGTACTTCCAGCCCAGCCTTCACCTGAGGTAGCAGCCGCTGAACTGCGGGCCAAAGCTATGCTGGCGCAGATGAGTCTTGAAGAAAAAGTTGACATGTTGCACGGAGAGATCAACAACTTTTTCGGCTTCTACAACGCGCCTATTGCGCGTCTGGGCATCCCGGCGCAGACAATGGCCGACGGCCCGTCGGGTGTGCGCGTCGGCAATCCAAGCGTCAACGGCCGACGTGCGACTCAGCTGCCTTCTGCGCTGGCACTCGCGGCGACCTGGGACACTACCGTTGCGGAAGAATATGGCCGTTTGGTGGGAGACGAAGCGTACAAAACAGGGCATAACGTTCAACTGGGCCCCACGGTCGACATTGCACGTGTGCCTCAATGGGGTCGGATGGTCGAAACCTATGGCGAGGATCCGCTGCTTAATGGCTCGATGGGCGCAGCCTTCATCCGTGGCGTTCAAAAGTCACCGGTCATTGCAACGGTCAAACACGTCATGGCTTACACCCAAGAGAGGAACCGACTGTTTGGCAACAATACGGTAATGGATGAACGCACGCTGCGCGAAATCTATGCCCGCCCCTTCGAAATTGCACTGCGCGACGGCAACCCCGGCGCGGCCATGTGTTCGTTCAACCAGATTAACGGGATCTACGCATGCGAAAACGATTCGCTGCTCAATCAGCTTATTAAAAAAGACTTCGGGTTCACAGGCTGGGTGATGGCAGACTACAACGCTCGGTTCGAGACCATGCCGGCGATCCTGGCAGGTATGGACCAGGACATGCCCGGCAACTTTGCGCCAGATGTAAAACCGGGTGACTGCCGATACTGTGGCCCGCTGCTTGCCGCTGTCAGGGATGGCCGCGTGCCGTTGTCGCGCATCGACGACG
>JANNCO010000089.1:0-2668 GCA_031386655.1 Polaromonas sp.
GACTCCAAGTCTTAACCTGCTCAACATACGTTGTTCTCTGTGCATCAGATTTAATGTAGTTGACATGCCAAGGACTGTCAGCCCAAGCTTTTTTGTCTTTATCTATCAGTCCAAATATTTCTGGATTAATCCAAACAATATTGCGCACAAAATCGCCAGCAAAATATTTGACGTAATTAATTGATATTACGTTGTAGGGTAAGGCTATTTTGTTGTCGCGATACCAATTCCATATCGTTTTGTCAAAGTCGTTAGTGGGCATGCTACCGCCCCGAAAATTGGCTACGTGATTAATCAATAAACAAGCTGGCAGGTCTATGCGCCCGTCTAAAGTGTCGCGATAGACTGTATCTTTTCTATCACATGTAGTGTCACTCCATGCAATTCTCTCCGTAGAAGATAGCGTGGTGTGTAATAGCATCGCTGCTTTAAACGTATTCTTATCATCTACTTGCACGAGATACTGCCTCTTAGTGTCAGAGCCTGAAGATCCGTTGTTAAAAGATACTTTGGCTTCTGTACTGCTAACTACTATCCAGTCACCCGGAGGAAGCGCAAAACTGCGTTTGCCCAGAGTTAGCTGGCCACTTACTTTGGCTCCTTGTTCAACGTCGGCTATTGCGTAAGTGCAACCCAGTCCAGAAATAATCACCGCAGCAATGAGACTCGTTTTAATTTTTGGAAACTTCATACGCTTCTTTCTAATGGTTAAAAACTATACTGCGGCCTCGTCTTCTTCGCCAGTGCGTATGCGCACTACGCGCTCGACGCTTGTAACAAAAATTTTGCCATCACCGATCTTACCTGTACGGGCAGCATTGACGATAGCTTCTACGCAGCGGTCTACGTCAACTGACTTGACGGTTACCTCTACCTTAACCTTGGGCAAAAAGTCTACGACGTATTCTGCACCACGGTACAGCTCGGTATGGCCTTTTTGGCGGCCAAAACCTTTGACTTCAGTCACTGTCAGGCCCGTTACGCCGCACTCAGCCAAGGCCTCGCGGACTTCTTCGAGTTTGAAAGGTTTGACGATAGCGGTGATTTGTTTCATAAAGGTCTCTTGTTAAATACCGAATACGGGGAAGAACTGCCGGACGTGAAGGTCTCTAAGGTTGCGCGAAGGACGAGAAAAAAAATGCCAAATTAAAACTAAAAATTTAAATTCTAGGAAAACTGATTTCAGTCAATCTACAAAGCATAGCATCATCTAAATTATTAAAAAATTAAACCTGTTTTCTTTTTTGTCTTCATTTCGCGTCCTTCGCGCAACCTTAGCGCCCTTCGCGTCCGGAAGTCCGCATTAGAACCTCAGCCAACCAACCCCCTAAGCCCGAAACTTAGACGTTATGGGATACCGCCAATCCTTACCAAAGCTGCGGTGTGTCACCCGAATACCCACGGGCGCTTGGCGGCGCTTGTATTCATTGATTTTGATGAGGCGGGTCACTTTTTCTACATCGGCTTTAGCAAATCCTGCTGCAACGATCTCGTCAATGCTTTGGTCATTTTCCATATAGCGCTCCAAAATAGCGTCCAGCACCTCATACGGCGGCAGGCTGTCCTGGTCTTTCTGGTCGGCGCGCAGCTCGGCGCTGGGCGGGCGGGTGATGATGCGCTCAGGAATCGGGTTGGCGCAGGTGTTGTACGGATTGTTTGCATTTCTCCAGCGCGCTAACTTGAAAACTGTTGTTTTAGCCAAGTCTTTGATCACCGCAAAGCCGCCCGCCATGTCGCCGTACAGCGTGCAATAGCCGGTGGCCAGCTCGCTTTTGTTACCGGTGGTCAGTACGATGGAGCCGAACTTATTACTCAGCGCCATCAGCAATGTGCCGCGAATACGGGCCTGGATGTTTTCCTCTGTAGTGTCCTCGGCCAAGCCTTTGAACTCGCAGGCCAGCGACGCCTTGAAGGCTTCAAACTCAGGCACGATGGAAATCTCGTCATAGCGTACACCCATGCGCGCGGCCATGTCGCGTGCGTCGATCCAGCTGATGCTGGCCGTATAGGGCGACGGCATCATCACGGTGCGCACTTTGTCTTTACCCAGCGCGTCTACGGCTATGGCCAGCACCAAAGCCGAGTCGATACCGCCTGATAAACCTAGCAGCGTGCTGGGAAAGCCGTTTTTGGTGATGTAGTCACGCACGCCCAATACTAATGCGTCCCACAGGTCGGCTTCAATGGTACGTGCGGGCTGCATAGGCGCTATTATTTCAATAGCTGGTTGAGCAGGTTCTACGGCCTGAACAGCCATTTTTGCTTCAAAAATAAACAAATCTTCCACGAAACTGGGCGCATTGCCAGCCAGCGAACCGTCGGCGTGCAGCACGAACGACGCGCCGTCAAACACTACCTCGTCTTGCGCGCCCACATGGTGTGCGTACACCACGGGCAAGCCCGTGTGCAACGCGCCCTCGCGCATGCGGGCAATGCGCTCGCCGCTCTTGCCCACGTGAAAGGGCGACGCGTTGATGACGGCTAGCAGCTGGGCACCCGCCTCTTTGGCCAGCTGGCCGGGCTCGTCAAACCAGGCGTCTTCGCAAATCAGCAGGCCCACAGACATGCCCTCTACCTGGAACACGCACACGCCCTGCCCGGGTGTAAAGTAGCGGCGCTCGTCGAATACCTGGTAGTTGGGCAGCTCGCGTTTGGCATAGGTTTCTAG
>JANNCO010000116.1:0-3576 GCA_031386655.1 Polaromonas sp.
CAAATTGTCTGGAGCGATGTGCCCGAACCCAAGCCCGGTGTGCGCGTGAGCAAAAACAAAGCGCCGCAGCCGATGCAGGCTTTGGGGTTTAACTTGGACGAGCTGCGCGACGCGCGCTTAGCGCCGATTGTTGACTTCAAAGGTCGTAAGTCCAAATTGGCCAGTGAGTGAAGATAAGTATTTTTGGAACGCGGCGTGTGCCGCACCATGTAGTTTTGATGATTTAAGGAGCTAGTGACATGAACCGTGAAATGTTGATGCTGATTGAAGCCATTTCCCGTGAGAAAAACGTTGAGCAAGACGTAGTTTTTGGCGCAGTTGAAGCTGCACTGGCGCAAGCCACCAAAAAGCTGCAGCAAACCGAAGGCCACGGCGACGTGGACATTCGTGTGGCGCTCGACCGTGACTCTGGCAACTACGAAACTTTTCGCCGCTGGCTGGTAGTGGCTGACGACGCGGGCCTGCAAAACCCCGACGCTGAAGAAATGCTGGTGGATGCCAAAGACCAGTTGGCCGACATCGAAGAGGGTGACTACATCGAAAAACCAATTGAGTCAGTGCCCATAGGCCGCATTGGTGCGATGGCTGCCAAGCAGGTTATTCTGCAAAAAATCCGCGATGCTGAGCGCGAGATTATCTTGAACGACTTCATGAGCCGGGGTGAGAAAATTTTTGTCGGTACGGTCAAGCGTATGGACAAAGGCGACATCATTGTCGAGAGTGGCCGTGTGGAGGGCCGCTTGCGCCGCAGCGAGATGATTCCCAAAGAAAACCTGCGCTCTGGCGACCGTGTGCGCGCCATGATCATGGAAGTGGACACTACACTGCGCGGCGCGCCGATTATCCTGTCACGCTCGGCCCCGCAGTACATGATGGAATTGTTTCGCAACGAAGTGCCCGAGATCGAGCAAGGTTTGCTGGAGATTAAATCTTGCGCCCGCGACGCCGGCTCGCGTGCCAAGATTGCTGTGCTGTCCCACGATAAGCGCGTTGACCCTATTGGCACCTGTGTAGGCGTGCGCGGTACGCGTGTAAACGCGGTTACTACTGAACTGGCAGGCGAGCGTGTAGACATTGTGCTGTGGAGCGAAGACCCCGCGCAGTTTGTCATTGGCGCGCTGGCCCCGGCTAACGTCAGCTCCATTGTGGTAGACGAAGAGCGTCATGCGATGGATGTGGTGGTGGACGAAGAAAACCTCGCTATTGCCATTGGCCGCGGTGGGCAAAACGTGCGCTTGGCGTCCGATTTGACCGGCTGGAAGATCAACATCATGGACGCTGCAGAATCTGCGCAAAAGCAAGCCAACGAGACAGAAGGCACGCGTGCTTTGTTCATGGCCAAGCTGGATGTTGACCAGGAAGTCGCTGATATTTTGATCGAAGAAGGCTTTACCAGTCTGGAAGAAGTGGCTTATGTGCCGCTGCAAGAACTGCTGGAGATTGAAAGCTTTGACGAAGACACGGTGACCGAGCTGCGCACCCGCGCTAAAGATGCATTGCTGACCATGGCGATTGCCAAAGAAGAGTCTGCCGAAGGCGGACCAGTCAGCCAAGACCTGAATCATCTGGACGGCCTGAACGCTGAGCTGATTGCCAAGCTGCAAGCGGCGGGCGTTAACACACGCGATGATTTGGCCGACCTGGCTACCGACGAGCTGACCGACATTACCGGTCAAACCGCCCAAGAGGCTACTGCGCTGATCATGAAAGCGCGTGAGCACTGGTTTACTGATGAAGCAGCCACCAAGGCTGCGGATGAAGCAGCTCTGAAGGTCGCAGATGATGCCACCAGCAAACCAGCCACCAATAAACCAGTCAATGCTAACGATGCTGAGCCTGCGGCTCAATAACATCATGGAGACGAGCAACAAATTATGTCAAGTACCACAGTCTCCGAGTTCGCAGGCGAACTCAAAAAATCCACCGACACGCTGCTAGACCAGCTTAAAAGTGCCGGTGTACCCAAGGCGTCTGCCAGCGATGTGCTGACTGACTCCGACAAGCAAAAGCTACTGACTTTCTTGCAGGCCAGCCACGGCACCGCCTCGGCTGAGCGCAAAAAAATTACGCTGGTTAAAAAATCCACCACCGAAATCAAGCAAGCCGACGCTACAGGCAAAGCGCGTACCATTCAGGTAGAAGTGCGTAAAAAACGCACCTTTGTGCAGCGAGATGACGAGGTTGAAGCCTCCGATGATGGCGCGCATGCCCCAGCCACTGAGGACGCTGACCTAGCCCGCCGTGAAGACGAAGCCCGCCAACAAGCAGAGCTGCTGAACCGCCAGGAAGAAGAATTGACCGAGCGCCGCCGTGTGCGCGAAGCACAGGAAGAGCGTGACATGGCGGTGGCCCAAAAAGCCGTGGACGATGCCAACCGCGCGCAAAATGATGTGCAAATAGAGGGCACAGGCCAGGCAGAACCTGCTCAACCAGCTACTAAAACGCTAGCGCAGATGCAGGCAGCTGATGCTGCCCGCAAGCTGGCTGTACGCGCTGAAAAAGACGCTGTGGTAGCCAACATTAATTCCGCGCAAGTCGACAAGCAGGCAGCTGCTGCGGCTGCCGCTAGCAAAGCCAAAGCCACTGCCGATGAGGCTGTGCGTGTAGCCGCTGAAGCTAAAGCCGATGACGTAGCACGTGCCAAAGACTTGACCGAGCGACGCGACAAAGCACTGGCTGAAGCCGTGGCTATCCGCGCCATGATGAATGCGCCTAAACGCGTGCTGGTGGCCAAAAAGCCCGAAGAAACCAAGCCTGCATCCAAAGAAGGCGTCAAAGGTACGTTGCACAAGCCGGTTGGCGCACCTGGTGCCAAACCTGCTGCAGGCACAGCTTCGCCTTCTAGCGGCCCGCGCGGTGCCAAGACCGAAGTTAAATCCGAAAAACTGTCTTCCAGCTGGGGCGGCGACCCGGCCAAAAAGAAAGAAATTAAAACCCGTGGCGACAGCAGCGGCGGCGTAGGCCGCAGTAACTGGCGCGGCGGCCCACGCGGTAAACGCCGTGGTGGTGACGACGACCGCGAACAACAGGCTCCAGCCGCAGCGGTAGAAGCCCGCGTGATCGAGGTGCATGTGCCCGAGACCATTACTGTGGCCGAACTGGCACACAAGATGGCGGTCAAATCGTCCGAAGTCATCATGAAGCTGATGAAACTTGGCCAGATGGTCACCATCAACCAGCCGCTAGACCAGGACACCGCCATGATCGTGGTGGAAGAGTTGGGCCACAAGGCTGTCGTGGCCGCGCTGGACGATCCGGAAGCCTTCGCCGACGACGAAACCTCGCAGCAGGAACATGCCTTGCTGCCACGCGCACCGGTGGTCACCGTCATGGGTCACGTGGACCACGGCAAGACCTCGCTGCTGGACTACATCCGTCGCGCCAAGGTGGCTGCGGGTGAAGCCGGTGGTATCACGCAGCACATCGGGGCGTACCACGTCGAGACCGAGCGCGGCATGATCTCCTTCCTCGATACCCCGGGTCACGAGGCGTTCACCGCCATGCGCGCCCGTGGTGCACAGGCCACCGACATCGTCATCCTCGTCTGCGCTGCTGACGACGGCGTGATGCCGCAAA
>JANNCO010000136.1:0-2280 GCA_031386655.1 Polaromonas sp.
CGCCCAGCGCGCCTACCTTGAATACGCGCTCAGCGTGGTTAAAGGCCGCGCGCTGCCCGATGTGTGCGATGGTCAAAAACCCGTGCAGCGGCGCATTTTGTACAGCATGTCGCGCATGGGCTTGGGCTTTGGCGGGGCTAATGGTGCAAGTGGTGCCAAGCCAGTTAAATCAGCCCGCGTGGTGGGTGATGTGCTGGGCCGCTTTCACCCGCACGGCGACCAGGCAGCGTACGACGCGCTGGTGCGCATGGCGCAAAATTTTAGCCAGCGCTACCCGCTGATCGACGGGCAAGGCAACTTTGGCAGCCGCGACGGCGACGGCGCAGCCGCCATGCGCTACACCGAGGCGCGCTTGTCGCGTATCACCAGCTTGCTGATGGACGAGATCGACATGGGCACGGTCGACTTTATTCCTAACTACGACGGCAGCACCGAAGAACCCAAGCAGTTGCCGGCCCGTTTGCCGTTTAATTTGCTTAACGGCGCATCCGGTATTGCCGTAGGTTTAGCCACCGAGATTCCTAGCCACAACCTGCGCGAAGTAGCCGACGCTTGCGTGGCGCTGATCAAGCAGCCCAAGCTTAGCGATGACGAACTCTTTGCCATCATCCCCGGCCCAGACTATGCCAACGGCGGCCAAATTATCAGCACCCCTGCCGACATTGCCGCTGCTTATAAAACCGGCCGTGGTTCGCTGAAAGTGCGCGCCCGCTGGAAAATTGAGGAACTAGCGCGTGGCCAATGGCAACTGGTGGTGACCGAGCTGCCGCCCGGCACCAGCACGCAAAAAGTGCTGGAAGAAATTGAAGAAATCACCAACCCCAAAGTCAAAGCCGGTAAAAAAGCGCTGAGCCTGGACCAAACCCAGCTTAAAGCCAGCATGCTGGCCCTGCTAGACGCTACACGCGACGAGAGCAACCGCGAAGCCGCTGTGCGCCTAGTGTTTGAACCTAAAACCAGCAAGATAGAACAAGCCGAGCTGATCACCGCGCTGCTGGCGCACACGTCGCTGGAAACGTCAGCATCGATCAACCTGACTGCCATAGGCATCGACGGCCGCCCCACGCTGAAAAGCCTGCGCCAAATGCTGCTGGAATGGATAGAGTTTCGCGCCATCACGATAGAGCGCCGCTCGCGCCACCGGTTGGACAAAGTGCTCGACCGTATCCATATTCTGGAAGGTCGCCAGTTGGTGTTGCTGAACATTGACGAAGTGATTGCCATCATTCGCCGCAGCGACGAGCCTAAAGCTGCGCTAATTGCGCGCTTCAAATTAAGTGACCGCCAAGCTGAAGATATCCTGGACATTCGCCTGCGCCAACTCGCGCGCCTGGAAGCCATCAAGATCGAAGGCGAATTGAAAGAACTGCGCGAAGAGCAAGGCAAGCTGGAAGAAATTTTGGGCAACCCCACGGCACTGCGCCGCCTGATGGTCAAAGAGATCGAGGCCGACGCTAAGCAGTACGGTGACATCGCCAAAGACCCACGCCGCACGCTGATTCAAGCTGAGAAAAAAACCGTCGCCGAACTCAAAGTGATTGACGAAGCTGTGACGGTGGTCATCAGCGCCAAAGGCTGGGTGCGCGCCCGCAGCGGCCATGGTCACGATGCGACTAGCTTTGCCTTTAAATCAGGCGACGACTTGTATGGCACCTTTGAATGCCGCACCGTAGACACGCTGCTGGCCTTTGGCAGCAATGGCCGCGTGTATTCGGTGGCTGTCGCGCTGCTGCCCGGTGCGCGGGGTGATGGTCAGCCGATTACCACGTTGATTGAGCTGGAATCTGGCACGCAGCTGGTGCACTACTTTGCAGCGGCAGGCAGCGCGCAATTACTGGTCAGCGCCAGCGGCGGCTACGGCTTTATAGCCAGTGTGGACAACATGGTCTCGCGCCAAAAAGCGGGCAAATCATTCATCAGCTGCGCCGTGGGCGAGACGGTGTGCAAACCCTCACCTTTGCAGCTAAATATGCCAGTAACCCAAGTAAATCCTGCTCAACCAGCTATTAAAACTATAGTAGCCACGCATGTGGCCTGCGCCTCCACCGGCGGCCGCATTCTTACCTTTGAGATCAGCGAACTTAAAACCATGGCCAACGGTGGCCGCGGTTTGATGCTGATTGACCTGGACGCCAAAGACACGCTGGCAGGCGCAGCCGTCTACACCCGCAGCGTCAACATCATCGGCACAGGCCGCGGCGGCAAAGACCGTGCCGAGCAGCTGGAAATTCGCAGCCTGAACAACGCCCGCGCCGCACGTGGGCGCAAAGGCAAGGCGGC
>JANNCO010000144.1:0-6222 GCA_031386655.1 Polaromonas sp.
GCAGGGGTTTGCTGCAGCGCAGTGGCAGCATCACACCATGGTAGAAATTTGGGATAGCTGGGCACGTCGACGACCAAATCGAACATTTGGGCAGCGCTGTACCAAATCAGGACAGACTTATTGACAGTTTTCACGTAGGGGGCAGCGGCAGGGGTTAAGAGTTCTTAAAATACAGTTTATGGCCCAATTGTATTTGGGCAACGCCACCACCATTATTCCGTATGACCAATAAGCCTGCATCGTCCACTAAAAAGAAAACCACTCTGGGTGACTCACGCATTGCCGACAACAAAAAAGCGGCGTTCAATTATTTTTTTGAAGAGCGCTTTGAGTGCGGCATGGTGCTGGAGGGCTGGGAAGTTAAAGCCGTACGCGACGGCAAAGTGCAGCTGACCGACGGCTACGTGATGATTCGCGAGGGTGAACTATTTTTGCTGGGCTGCCAGATCAACCCGCTGAAAACGGCGTCAACCCACGTCAACCCCGACAGCGTGCGCACTAAAAAGCTGCTGATGAAGAAAGATGACATTCGCCGCCTGGTGGGCAAGGTGGAGCAAAAAGGCTATACGCTGGTACCCATCAATCTGCACTGGAAGAATGGACGCGTAAAGTGCGAGATTGCTCTGGCCAAAGGCAAAGCCGAGCATGACAAACGCAATGTGGTGGCCGACCGCGAAGGCAAGCGCGAGGTAGAGCGGGCGATGAAGAACCTGAAGCGGGCTTAGGGTTTGCTAGCCAGGCTGGTTACGCCAGATTGGTGATGCAAATACTTATTTTGAAACTGCAAATTTTCAAACCGCTTTGGCCAAGTGCATGAAGCGTTTGAATTAACTCTACTTTAGCCCGCGCAACGGGTGCGCACTGGCAGGCCATGGGCTTTGAAAAAACGGCTCTACCATGGCAGGTGTCACATCTTCTATTCGCGGCGGGTTCCACTTGGGCGCATGGTCTTTGTCTACCGCCAGTGCGCGAATGCCTTCTACGGTTTCGCTGCCCGTACCGCAGCGCTGCAAGTGCACGGTGTGAAAGCAGTGGCGCACCAGGTCGCGCTCTAGCCGCAGATCGTCGGCCAAGCCCATACTGCGGGCGCGGCGGATAAGTTCTAGCACCACATGCAGCATAAGTGGCGAACGTTGGCGTAAAGTTGCTGCTGTCTGCGCGCACCATGCCGAGGTATCTTTGTCCAGAGCATCCAAGATCAGCTGGATGGTGCTGAGGGCAAAAATACTGTCTATTTTTAGCATGTTTTGGCCTATTGAGCCCGCAGATACTGCTCGAGCAGCTATTTCTTTTGTAGCAAATAATTGATTGATAGCTAGTGGGTTCACGTCGTGCAGTGTAGGTAGCGCGTCCCACAGCTGCGGTAGCGTTGCACTGTCAACCACCATATTAGCCAACCCAGCAGACACTGCTTCGTCGCCGCCGATCGTCTGACCCGTCAGCGCTAGATACTCGCCCAGCCTGCCCGGACAACGGCTTAAAAAATAGCCGCCGCCTACATCGGGGAACAATCCAATACCTGTTTCTGGCATGGCCATCTTGGTGCGCTCAGTCACTATGCGGTGGCTGGCACCCTGCGCCAGCCCCATGCCGCCGCCCATCACAATACCGTCCATGAAGGCAATAGTAGGCTTGGTGTAGGTGTGAATCAAATAATTAAGTGCGTATTCTTCAGTGAAGAAATCTTCCAGCGCCGGGTCGCCTGCCAAGGCGGCTTGGTGAAAAAAGCGAATGTCTCCGCCTGCGCAAAAGCTGCCAAACGGTAGGTAGGCTGGGGCGCTGCTGTCGGCAGCATGTGCGGGGTTTTTGCCCATGCCGCGAATGGCCACCAGCTTGACTTCGGGTTGTGCTTTCCATTGCAGCAGCGCAGTGGTGATTTGCCGGATCATCGGCAGTGACAGGGCATTCAGCGCTTGGGGGCGATTCAGGGTGATCAGCCCAGCGCAGCCACGAAACTCCAAGGTAACGTGCTGGTTCAAATTTACGTTGCTACTGCTTTGGGCAGACGTTTTATCATGCATCGCGGTTTTCTCTCCAGCCTAGAATTTCGTTGGTCACCAGCGCGCCGATCACCAGCGCCCCACCCAGTAGCACGGTGTGGCTGGGCACTTCGTTGGCACCGACCCAAGCCAGGCCAATACCAAAAATAATTTCCAGCAACGCCAGCAGCGAAACCTCTGGCGCCTTCAACACGCGGGCGCAAATCACAGCCAAGGTAGACGGGATTGCCAGTTGCACCAAGCCCAACAAACCCAGCCAGGCAATATCTTTGCCCGACGCCACAAATGGAAAAGCCAGCGGCAGCGTAACCAACGATGAAATCACTGCGCCTACCAGCACGCAAGGCACCAGGTCAATCTGATCGCCCTGCGCCTGCGCTTTTTGCAGTACTGTCCAGTGGGCTGCGGCGGCTATCGGCACCAGCAGCGCAACCAGGCAACCCACCAGCGCACCAGGGGCGTTCATGTTCATCTGCGCGCCAAACATATAGGCAATGCCTGCGCCCGCCACCGCAATGGCAGCCCAGGCACGCGCGGGCAAACGGTGGCCAATAAATAGGCGCGCCATCAGCGCAGTCAACAGTGGGCCCACTGCCATCGTCACCAGTACATTGCCCACGCTGGTAAGCGTGATAGCCACCATAAAAGCCGTAAACATCACGCTCCAGCACACGCCAGAAATCCAAAACGATGGGCTGCGCCAATGCATTTTGCGAAACACGTCTTTACCCTGCCACAGCGGCAAAATAACCAGCAACGACACCATGGTGAAAAAGCTGCGCCAAAAGGTCACTTCAAAGCTCTTGGCATGCTCTAGCTGGCGCGTTACTACACCGGCTATCGACCACATCAAGGTGACGGCTATCATCACTAGCACTGCTTTTCTGTGGGTTAGCTTCATGTTTCCATTACCTTGATGAACCTCAAGAAAAAAGATAAGCCGCGAAGGACGCGAAGATTACACGAAGTAAGCGAAAGAAAACCAAAAAGAACAAACTAAGGATGTTACAAACTCAGTTCAACGGCGACCATTTTCGATCACCTAATTTGATATTCCTTTCGCGTTTTTCGCGTAAGTTTCGCGTCCTTCGCGGCCTGTATTTGGTTTTGTATTTCTCTCTAAGCTACTAGTTAACCGCGACCAGCCTTTTTACGCTCGTGCTCTTTAAGGTAACGTTTACGCAGGCGAATTGACTTGGGGGTGATTTCCACCAGCTCGTCATCTTCCAAAAATTCCACTGCGGTTTCCAGTGTCAGAATAATGGGTGGTGTGATTTTGATAGCGTCTTCTTTGCCCGACACACGGAAGTTGGTCAGCTGCTTCATGCGCACAGCGTTGACGATCAAATCGTTGTCGCGGTTGTGTATGCCGACAATCATGCCTTCGTACACAGGGTCGCCAGCTTTCACGATCATGCGGCCACGGTCGTCTAGCTTGCCTAGTGAGTAGGTCACAATTTCGCCATCGTCCATCGAGATCAGCACGCCGTTTTTACGGCCTGGAATCTCGCCACGGAAAGGCTCGTAGCTGTCAAAAATGTTGCTGGCCAAGCCGGTACCGCGTGTCAAGTTTAAAAACTCGTTACGGAAGCCGATCAAACCACGCGCTGGGATTTTGTACTCTAGGCGCACGCGGCCACGGCCGTCTGGTTCCATGTTGGCCAAGTCGCCCTTGCGCTCGCCCAGGGCTTGCATCACGCCGCCTTGGTGCTGCTCTTCGATGTCCACGGTCAGCATCTCGATAGGCTCGCACTTTTCGCCGTTGATTTCTTTAAACACTACGCGCGGCTTACCCACAGCCAGCTCGTAGCCTTCGCGGCGCATGGTTTCCAGCAAAATGGTCAGGTGCAATTCGCCACGGCCCGATACTTCAAAAATACCGTCTTCGTCGGTGTCTTTGACGCGCAGCGCCATGTTCGATTGCAGCTCACGCTGCAAACGGTCATACAGCTGGCGGCTGGTGACAAACTTGCCTTCGCGGCCTGCCAGGGGCGAGTTGTTAACGCAGAAGTTCATGGTCAGCGTAGGCTCGTCCACCTTCAGCATAGGCAGCGGCTGGGGCGACAGTGGGTCGGTAATCGTCACGCCCAATGCAATGTCTTCAATGCCGTTAATCAGCACGATGTGGCCTGGCATGGCAACTTCGCCCACGTCCAGCGGACGGCGCTCTAGGCCTTCAAAGGTCAGCACTTGGTTGATACGGCATTTAACGGGCGTGCCGTCCATGCCCGTGACCATCACCACATCTTGTGGCATTTTCAAGGTGCCTTGGTTAATACGGCCAACACCAATTTTGCCGACGTAACTAGAGTAATCCATGCTGGAGATTTGCAACTGCAAGGGTGCAGCTGGATCACCTGCGTGTGCCTTCACGTGGCTGAGCACGGTGTTAAACAAAGGTGCCAAGTCTTTTCCCCACTGCTCACCTGCCACGCCCTCTTCCATGGTAGCCCAGCCGTTCAGGCCAGAGGCATACACCACGGGGAAGTCTAGTTGCTCTTCGGTTGCGCCCAGTTTGTCAAACAGCTCAAACGCCGCGTTGATCACGTAGTCAGGGCGTGCACCGGGGCGGTCTACCTTGTTTACCACCACGATGGGTTTGAGGCCCAACGCCAAAGCTTTTTTCGTCACAAAACGGGTTTGCGGCATAGGGCCTTCGACCGCGTCGATCAGCAGCACCACACCGTCAACCATCGACAGTGCGCGCTCTACCTCGCCGCCAAAGTCGGCGTGGCCTGGTGTGTCGACGATGTTGATGTGGGTGCCCTCCCAGCTCACAGCGCAGTTCTTGGCCAAAATGGTAATGCCGCGTTCTTTTTCAAGATCGTTGTTGTCCATGATGCGTTCAGTCATCTTGGCGTTTTCGCGGAAGGTGCCCGACTGGCGTAGCAGCTGGTCTACCAGCGTGGTTTTGCCGTGGTCCACGTGGGCGATGATGGCGATGTTGCGGATTTGTTTGCTCATGATGGCTCTTTCTAACTCACTTCTAAAATTGACTGGTCTAGTATTTGGCTGATCTCTATCGGGGACAGTAGGCGCGTGGGGATCAGTTCACCGGCCTTGATATGCGCGGCGCCTAGCAGCGAACGCGGTTTGTCTGCACACAACGCTTCGGTGTTGTCTCCGTTAAAAGCTTCGGCGTTGTCTACGTTGAAAGCTTTGGTGTTGTCTCCGTTAAAAGCTTTGGTGTTGTCTCCATACACTGCTACCTGCTCTGCGTCAGGCTGGTTGGTTCTTCTGCGCAAACCGCTCAAAAAGCGTCCTGCATTATCACTATCGAGTGTGACCTGGCTGTGACCTGCCAGCAGGCTGTCAACGGGTTGCAAGCACTCCATGCGCTGCCCGTCGCTCATGGCTTCTAGTTGTTCTAGCGTTACCGCGTTATCAATGCTCAGGCCACCGGTGTCAGTACGGCGCAGGCTGCTTAAATGCGCACCGCAACCCAAAGCCTCACCAATGTCTTCGCCTAAAGTACGGATGTACGTACCTTTGCTGACAGTAGCTACTAATTTAATAGCTGCTTGAGCAGGATTTACCTGGGTTAACACTATATTTAGCTTATAAATTGTCACATGGCGAGGCTCACGCTCTAGCGTGATACCTTCGCGCGCATATTCGTACAAAGCCTTGCCGTCTTTTTTGAGCGCACTGTGCATGGGCGGTATTTGGCTAATCGGCCCGGTAAATTGCTGTTGCACGCGGTCGATATCAGCTTGAGTAACTTGCACTGCGCGCGTGGCAATCACTTCGCCTTCAGCATCGCCGGTAGAGGTTTTAATGCCCAAGATGGCCGTAGCTTCGTAAGTTTTGGCCGCCTCAAGCTGCAAAGCGCTGAATTTGGTAGCTGCGCCAAAGCACAGCGGCAGCACGCCAGTGGCCAGCGGGTCTAGCGTGCCAGTGTGGCCCGCTTTTTCTGCACGCAACAGCCATTTTGCTTTTTGCAACGCGTCGTTACTGGACAGGCCCAGTGGTTTGTCTAGCAGCAACACCCCATGCACTGGGCGACGCTGCACCCTAGTGCGAGACGTCTGCATGGTTATTCCTCGTCCTTAGAACGCGAGGCCACAGCCTTGCTGATCAACATATTCATATCAGACGCTCGCTCTATGCTGCGGTCAAAATGAAAGTGCAATGTGGGCACGGTGTGAATGTGCAGTTTTTTGAATAGACCATTACGCAAGAAACCTGCCGCTTGGTTCAGGCCTGCGGTCGCAGCATCTGG
>JANNCO010000154.1:0-4310 GCA_031386655.1 Polaromonas sp.
CGACACCACGGGCCTTCGGCAAGCATCTCCAGTACTCACTCCGGGGGAAATTTAGAAACTCGCTGCGCTCAGACATCTAAATTTCTTATCCCCTGCGTTCCGTGCTTCGAGCCCGTGGCTCAACGGGTGGCAACAGGCCTAACCCACAGCCGGTCGCTTGTAGTCGGCTGGGGGCACACGCATAATTAGTCACGCTGTTTGAATTAGCCACACGCGGGTTGTGGCTCACTCTGATCTCGCGCACAATTAATTTGCACCGCGTGCCTTCAAACTACCACATCCACCAGGGTGAGCGGTGTGAGCGTGTCGATGAAAAAATTGTAGCGAGGCGCGGCCCACCAACTCACGATGACTACTACCTCACGCGTGTGTTCGCGGAGATTTTTTGCAGCGACATGTCACGCCGCCCGTCCAAGGTAAACAACGACACCATGCGTTGCTGCAGAGGAGTTCAATCCCACGCCGCCCGTCCAATGTAAACAACGACACCATGCATTGCAACAGGGGAGTTCAACACCCATATACGCTACAAATTCAATAGCTGCCCAAGCAGGTTCTACGACCTAGAAGCACTAAAAGACTAAAAAATTACTTACTCTTAGCCTCAATCAACGCCTTAAGTTGCGGCAGCGCCTGCTGCATCGCCAGCTTGCCAGCGTCTATGGCGCGCCGCTTGGCGGTAAAGTCGCCGCTGCGTACGCCCACCAGCGCGGGCCGCACCACCAGCTCGGCGTCTTTCAGCTCGTAGCTGTTAATGCTTTTGCCCATGATGGCAAAGGTCTGCAGCAAAATAGCCAGTTGGCTGTCAGATGCATTGCCCTCGGGCGCAGACGATATGTCCACCGCAATCACCAGCTCGGCCCCCATCTGCCGCGCAAAGCGCACCGGCACGGGCGACACCAAACCGCCGTCTACATATTCAGCCGCACCAATCTTTACCGGGTTAAACACCGACGGAACCGCGCTGGACGCACGCACCGCCATGCCCGTGTCGCCCTGGCGGAACAGCGCGCCCTGCCCTGTGCGCAAGTCGGTAGCCACAATGCCCAGCGGTATCACCATGCTTTCGATCAGCTTGTTATTTACTTGCACGTTGATGTAGCGCGCCAACGCATCGCCGCGCAGCATGCCGCGGCCAAAAAACGGCAATGTCCAGTCGGTAATGTCGGCCTCCTCCATCGCCAGCGCCGCTTGCTGCAACTGCGCTGCGGTTTTGCCTGTAGCGTAGATGGCCGCTACCAAGCTGCCGGCGGAGGTGCCCACCACCAAATCGGGTTTAATGCCGGCTTCTTCCAGCGCGGCTATAACCCCCACATGCGCAAACCCACGCACCGCGCCGCCGCCCAGCGCCAAGCCTATTTTGGGTGGACGCTTGGGCACCGCTACTGCGGGCAGCGTGGGGGCCACTACGGGCGGTGTAGATGGCGTAATAACCGGTGCGGTAGTGGTACACGCTGCCAGCAGCATTACAGCGCAGGCTACGGCAATTTTATGGAATGGTAATTTACGCAACATGTGTGCATTATCTGGCATGCCTAGTGCGGCACATACAGCATACTCAGCTTTAGGTTAGCAATCTACATTTAAACTTGGGTGAAGCAGGTATGCATTGTGTGATTTTTACCGAGGTGGTGGCGATGCTGTTATTGCCTCAATTTGCCGCAGCGCAGACCCTGGCGCAAGCCAGTGTGCAACCCACAACTCAACCTGCAGTGCAAACTGCAGTGCAACCTGCAGTGCAACTTACTACAGCCGCTGAAACCCAAAGCTATATGCTTTGCAAAAGCCGCCATGCAAGCCACTACAACGAAGAATGCATTTTGGTGAACGCCTCAGGCGCCCGAATAATTACGCAACTCACTACGCAATTATTTAACTCAAATGACTGGCAAGCCCATAACGGCATCCTGCGCACAGCCATCAGGGTGCCCGACACCCATGCTGGCGAATGGATTTATGGCTACGTCAACGCGCAAGGCATCCAGCTTGATTTAGACGGTTTGTACAACAACAGCCTTGCTAAAGAGAAGTTGGCAAAGCTGCCCAATAGGCCTGGATTGCCCGAGCAAGCCACCTCGCAAAAATTTCCCAGAATGCGCGATTTAGCGCAGTTCAGCGATGGCCTGGCCAGTGTGTGCCACAACGCCTATGGCTGCGGCTACATCAACCCGCAAGGCAGCTGGGCGCTTGCACCGCGCGCTGATTGGGCGCAGGCCAATGACTTTCACCACGGCCTGGCGTTGGTGCGCGGCCCTAGTTTTATCACCAATCCAGGGCCTATAAGCAGCATTGGGCCCATGCATATAAAACCGCCTTGGTCAGTCATTAACAAAGCTGGGCAGATTGTGATGGGCTACGACCCGGCAGCTGCCAAAGCCTACCAGAATGTGCCGTTTGGAATACATGGATTGGTCAAACAGTTTGCACTGCCTGAAATTGACATACAAAGTGATTTTACCGACGGTGTCGCGATGTTTTCTGCCTTGGTGGGCGCGCAAGGCAGCAGCACTTTGGGCTATGGCCTGGTAGATACGCAAGGCCATATTGTGCTGCCCGCTAATAAGAAATACAGCCGTGAAGATGCGCTGCGAGCCGCTTATGCGTCTTTGCTGCCTATCTCGAAGAAAGCGGCCGTTGACAAAAGAAAATGGTTTCGTACTGGCGACACGTTCCAGCTTGTGGCCAAAATTGCGCCGTTCAGATGGTCACCCAAAAAAGAATATTACGCCAACGGGGTAGCAATAATTGACCATCCCGCGCGCTGGAGGGCCGAGGCTGCATATGAAAGCAAAAAACTCAACATAGTGACGCCATTTCAAAATGGGTTTGCCGTAGTGGAACTTAATTCTCCCAACGACGGCAAAACTGAAGCCTTGATGAACCAGGCTGGACAGATCATCGTGACCTATGCGCAGCTGGTTAAAGCAGCCAACCCAGACAAGCCTTAAGTATTGAGCCAAAAGCCTGGCAATGCCCATTGGCATGCAGCGCATTAATTGCGCGATAATCCAAAGTTGTTTGACGTTTACGTAAACGTCAAACACTCAATTTTTTACCCATCTGAGGAGTTTTTTATGGACATTGCAGGCAAAGTATTTATCGTCACCGGCGGCGCATCGGGCTTGGGCGAAGGCACGGCGCGCATGCTGGTGGCCAAAGGTGGCAAGGTGGTTATTGCCGACATGCAGGCCGACAAAGGCGAAGCAGTGGCCCAATCGCTGGGCGGCGCACCCCACGCCTGCTTTGTCAAATGCGACGTGACCAGCGAGGCTGATGGCCAAGCGGTGGTGGCCAAAGCTACCAGCATGGGCAAGCTGATGGGCTTGGTGAATTGCGCTGGCATTGCTACTGGCGAGAAGACCGTGGGTAAAAACGGTGCGCACAACTTTGACGCTTTTAAAAAAACCGTCAGTATCAACCTGTTTGGCAGCTTCAACATGATTCGCCTGGCGGCTGATGCCATGAGCAAAAACGACCCAGAGCCCACCATGGAGCGCGGCTGCCTGATCAGCACGGCGTCGGTTGCCGCGTATGACGGGCAGATTGGCCAGGCAGCCTACAGCGCGTCTAAAGGCGGCATTGTGGGCATGACGCTGCCGATAGCACGCGACCTGGCGCGCAACGGCATTCGCAACATGACGATTGCGCCGGGCATTATGGGTACGCCGATGATGTTTGGCATGGCGCAAGATGTGCAAGACGCGCTGGCCGCTGCCGTGCCCTTCCCCAGCCGCCTGGGTACGCCGCAAGACTACGCCAAGCTGGCGCTGCATATTTTTGAGAATGACTTGCTCAATGGCGAGACCATTCGCCTGGACGGCGCGATTCGCCTGGCACCTAAGTAACGTTATTTGCTATGACTTACATAGCTGGTTGAGCAGGTTTTACTTGGGTTAGTGGCCTGTTTCCGCTATAAATTGCACCTTACAGGCCGCTGGGCCCTTACTGTTCCTGTGACTCGCGGTCACGCAGCACCGTATGGTATGCCCATGCCCAACGTACCTAACAGCCCTTTACTGTTTGTCATAGGTACACCGTACGTTGCTGCGCTCCACTGGTGTGGTGATTGGCTGTTGGGTAGCAATCCCAATGCAGTGATGATCTAAATTAGCGCGACCACGAACGAGCGAAACGCCAGCCGACTACTAGCGACCGGCTGTGGCGCAGCCCTGTCGCCACCGATTCGAGCCCCGGGCTCGAAGCACGGAAAAATGGGGATCAGAAATTTAGATGTCTGAGCCGCAGGCGAGTTTCTAAATTTCCCCCATTTTGAGTACTGGAGATGCTTGGCCGTTGCGCCCGTGGTGTCG
>JANNCO010000155.1:0-3051 GCA_031386655.1 Polaromonas sp.
ACACTGGACTGCGCGTGACGCCTACCGCGTGACTGAGTACGCCAAAGACGCGCAAGGCAAGCTAAAGCCCAAATACTACGCTTGCTCTATGCTGCCTTACCCCAGCGGCAAACTGCACATGGGCCATGTGCGCAACTACACGATCAACGACATGATGGCTCGGCAATTGCGCATGAAGGGGTTTAATGTGTTGATGCCGATGGGCTGGGACGCGTTTGGTATGCCCGCAGAAAATGCGGCTATCGCCAACAACGTGCCACCCGAGAAGTGGACGCGGGCCAATATTGCGGAAATGAAAGCGCAGTTTGAGCCACTAGGCTTGTCGTTTGACTGGACGCGCGAAGTAGCCACCTGCGACCCAAGCTACTACAAATGGAACCAATGGATGTTTCTGAAAATGCTGGACAAGGGCATTGCCTACCGCAAGACGCAGGTCGTTAATTGGGACCCGGTAGACCAAACCGTACTCGCTAATGAACAAGTGATTGACGGACGCGGCTGGCGCAGCGGCGCGCTGGTGGAAAAGCGCGAAATTCCCGGCTATTACCTGCGCATCACCGACTATGCTGAAGAATTGCTTGACCACACTTTGACCAAACTACCGGGCTGGCCGGAGCGCGTGCGCATCATGCAGGAAAACTGGATCGGCAAATCCGAAGGTGTGCGCTTTGCCTTCCCGCATGAGATCAAAGACACAGCGGGCCAACTGGTGCAAGACGGCAAGATGTACGTCTTTACTACTCGCGCCGACACCATCATGGGGGTGACTTTTGTAGCCGTAGCGCCCGAGCATCCGTTGGCAGTGCGTGCAGGGCAGTTGAATGCTGATTTAGCTAAAAGGATTGAGAGGCTTAAGGGCGGCGGCACGACAGAAGCAGAACTGGCTATCAAAGAAAAAGAAGGTTTAGCCACTGGGCTGTTTGTGACCCATCCAATCACAGGCCATCAGATCGAGGTATGGGTAGGAAACTACGTGTTGATCAGCTATGGGGACGGAGCAGTAATGGGTGTACCTGCACATGATGAACGCGATTTTACTTTTGCTAAAAAATATAATATTGCGATTACGCAGGTTGTTGCTGTCGTGGGTAAAGACTACGATCTTGCAGCATGGCAAGATTGGTATGGTGACAAAGCAAATACTACTAGCACAGGCTCTGGTAAATACAACGGCCTGAATTTCAAAGCCTGCGTTGATGCAGTAGCTAACGATTTGGCTGCTAAAAATCTGGGTGAGAAAAAAACAACTTGGCGCTTGCGCGACTGGGGCATCAGTCGGCAGCGCTATTGGGGCACACCGATACCCATCATTCATTGCCATGACCACGGCGCAGTGCCTGTACCCGAGAAGGATTTGCCAGTCGTGCTGCCACCATATTTGGTGCCTGACGGCTCGGGCAATCCGTTGAACACATGCGAGGAGTTTTTGCACGCAGCTTGCCCGATTTGTGGCAAGGCCTCTTTGCGTGAAACCGACACGATGGACACCTTTGTAGACAGCGCGTGGTATTACATGCGCTATACCTGTCCTGACGCGACAAGCATGGTAGATGCTCGTAACGACTATTGGATGCCAATGGATCAATACATTGGTGGCATTGAACACGCTGTGTTGCACCTGCTGTACGCTCGCTTTTGGACTAAAGTCATGCGCGACCTTAGGGTGAAGGGCCCCGGTGATTCCGAGGCCGTGGGCTTGGTCAAATTTGATGAGCCCTTCACCAACCTGTTCACGCAGGGCATGTTGCTGCATGATTGCTACTACCGCGAAGAAGCCAGCGGAGCAAAACGTTGGTTCTACCCGAATGAAGTGGTGATTGAACATGACGACAAAGGCCGCCCAACCCGCACAACAGCCAAAGAGGATGGACGGCTGGTGCTACACGGCGGCACTGAGAAAATGTCCAAGAGCAAGAACAATGTTGTAGAGCCACGCGAATTTATTAACAGGTTCGGTGCCGACACGGCACGCGCATTCGTGATGTTTGCTGGGCCGCCTGACCAGAGCGCGGCTTGGAGTGATTCAGGGGCCGAGGGTGCTTTTCGATTTTTAAAACGGGTGTGGGCGTTTAGCTCGAAATTGAACGCCGCGCATTTCCCGGGTGTCCATGCAAACGCGCCTAGTGCGTCAAACCAAGTAAGCGCTCAAACCAAGAAGCTACGCTTTGATATGTTCAGTGTGCTCAAGCAAGTGGATTTTGACTACCAGCGCATGCAGTACAACACTGTGGTCAGCGGCGCGATGAAGTTACTCAACGCGCTAGAAGACTTTAAAAGTGATGGCAAGGCTGAGAGCGTTGTAGGTGACCACTCTGCGCTGTCAGAGGGATTTGGAATTTTGCTGAGAGTTTTGTATCCGGTTACGCCGCATATATGCCACGCACTGTGGCAAGACCTTGGCTTTGCCAAGCTACAAGGCGATTTGCTTGACGCGCCATGGCCTACGGTCGATGAAGCGGCTTTGCAGCAGGACGAAATCGAGCTGATGCTGCAGATCAACGGCAAGCTGCGTGGCAGTATTACTGTGCCTGCAGGCGCAGCCAAAGAAGCGATTGAGAAAATTGCTTTAAGCCACGAAGCTTTTGTAAAATTTGCCGAAGGTGCCGCCGCCAAGAAAGTGATTGTCGTGCCGGGCCGCTTGGTGAACGTAGTGGTGTAAGCTTAGAAATTATGCACGCCCTGACCGACTCCGCTAGCGCAGCTGATAAAGCCCACGTAACCCGCCGCAGCTTGCTTGTGCAAGCGCTGCATGCGGGTCTGCAAGTGGGTGTACACGCGAGCGCGGGTGTGCGCGTGCGTGCGGCGGTGCTGGCAAGTACCAGCGCAGTGCTGGTAGGCTGCGGCTTTAAGCTGCGGGGCGCGCAGGCATATACGTTCAACAGTATTTTCATCAACGCGCCTGCGTCAACGCTGGTAGCTGAGCTGTTGCGTGCTATCGAAGCCAATGGCGATGTGCGCGTGCTCACCGACCCCAAGGAGCGCGCCAACGCCCAAGTGGTGATGGACGTACAGAACGACCAACGTGAAAAAGTAGTAGTGGGCGTGACCAGC
>JANNCO010000156.1:0-3935 GCA_031386655.1 Polaromonas sp.
GTTGGATCAAATTTTAGCAGTCGGTAACGGCGCTGATTTATTGATTGGCGCACCCTTGGTTCCTGGCGCAGCTATCAAGGCCACCATCGTGGCCCATGGACGTGGTGACAAGGTCCGCATTTTCAAAATGCGCCGCCGCAAGCACTACCAAAAACGCCAAGGCCATCGCCAAAACTTCACCGAGCTGTTCATTGCGGAAATCGCTGACGGCAAAGGTGGCGTTTTCAAAGCCGAAGCAGCTGCAGTCATTGCAGCACTTAAAGTGCTCGTTTCTGCTACCAAGGGTGGTAAAGACAACATCGAAATCATCGAAGGCATTGGCCCGAAGATTGCAAAAGTACTGGCCGACAACGGCATCACTACTTTTGTAGCCCTCGCAGCAGCAAAAGCTGATGACATGACCGCTATGCTCAAAGCATCTGGCGGTCGTTTCAGCTTGGCCAACACAGCATCATGGGCTGAACAAGCCGCTTTGCTGCGGGATGGCAAGATGGACGAGTTCAAGAAGCTGTGCGACGAGCTCGTCGGCGGTGTAAAAAAATAATTTGTTGAAATAATTTTTCGGAGCTAAATCATGGCACAGAAAAAAGGCGGCGGCTCTACGCGAAACGGCCGGGATTCAAACCCCAAGATGCTCGGTGTAAAAGCTTTCGGCGGTGAACTTATCACTGCTGGCGCGATCATCGTTCGCCAACGTGGCACCAAGTTCCACCCAGGCAATAACGTGGGTATGGGCAAAGACCACACTTTGTTCGCTTTGGTAGACGGCAATGTGTCGTTTGGCCAAAAAGGTGCGCTGAACAAGCACACTGTGAACGTGACAGCAGCGGCGTAAGCCACTGCGGTAACGCAAGCCACAGAGTGGCGTTTGCCCCATGCAAAGCCCCGCTCGCGGGGCTTTTCTATTTCTTTTTGAGTAAACTCACACCATGAAGTTTGTTGACGAAGCCTACATCGACATTGCCGCTGGCGATGGGGGGAACGGCTGCGTCTCGTTTCGCCATGAAAAGTACAAAGAATTTGGCGGCCCTAACGGTGGCGATGGTGGCCGAGGCGGGCATGTATGGGCCGTGGCCGACGCAGCACTTAACACCTTGGTAGATTACCGCTTCTCGCGCCGCCACGAGGCCCGGCGCGGCGAACATGGCATGGGCAGCGATATGTTTGGTGCCATGGGTGACGACGTCACCCTGAAAATGCCTGTGGGCACCATCATCACCGACGCTGAAACCGGCGATGTGCTGTTTGAGCTGCTTAACCCCGGCGAGAAAATCATGATCGCCAAAGGCGGTGACGGTGGTTTTGGCAACCTGCGTTTTAAAAGCGCGATCAACCGTGCGCCCCGGCAAAAAACCATGGGCTACCCCGGCGACCGCAAAGAACTCAAGCTCGAACTTAAAGTGCTGGCTGACGTTGGGTTATTGGGTATGCCCAACGCCGGTAAATCCACACTCATATCTGCCATATCCAACGCGCGCCCCAAAATTGCAGACTATCCGTTTACCACGCTGCACCCCAACCTGGGCGTGGTGCGCGTAGGCCCTGAGCAAAGCTTTGTGGTGGCCGATGTACCCGGTTTGATTGAGGGCGCCAGCGAAGGCGCGGGCTTGGGCCACCAGTTTTTACGCCATTTGCAGCGCACCCGCATTTTGCTGCACATGATTGACTTTGCGCCGTTTGACGATGCGGTAGACCCCGTCAAGCAAGCCAAAGCCATCGTGGGCGAGCTGAAAAAATACGACCCTGCGCTGTATGACAAACCGCGTTGGCTGGTGCTCAATAAGCTGGACATGGTGCCCTTGGAGGAGCGTGACGCCAAGGTAAAAGATTTCGTCAAACGCTACCGCACGGCGCTCAAAATCAAGGCGGCTGACACGTTGCCCGTGTTTCAAATCTCTGCCCTGACGCGTGAGGGCTGCGAGCCGTTGATCCAGGCCATCATGGCGCATGTGCGCAGCATCCAGAAAGCAGCAGCCGAGCCCGAGTACATCGACCCGCGATTTACCGATGTGCCCACGGCTGAGCTTGGGTCAGAGCCGTCAGCGGTTGACACTACCGACCCGCGTTTTGCGCCGCGTTAGAATATAAAAATCGAATAACTACAGCAAGCAGCTATTAATTTAATAGCTGCTTGAGCAGGTTCTACGGCTTGTAAGCCCTAAAACACTATTATTTCTTTGAGTTTCCACAATGGTTTTAAAAACCCCTGACACCCTGCGCCACGCACGCCGAATCGTGGTCAAAGTAGGCTCCAGCCTGGTGACCAATGAAGGCCGCGGCTTGGACGAAGCAGCCATTGGGCTGTGGTGTGCGCAGTTGGCCGCGCTGGTAGCCGATAAGCGCGAAGTCATCATGGTGTCCAGCGGGGCTATTGCTGAGGGCATGAAGCGACTGGGCTGGGCTACCCGGCCTACTGCCATCCACGAGCAGCAAGCCGCCGCCGCTGTGGGCCAGATGGGACTGGCCCAGATGTACGAAACCAAGCTGCGCGAGCACGGCCTGCGCAGTGCCCAAGTGCTGCTGACGCATGCTGATTTAACCGACCGCGAGCGGTATTTAAATGCCCGCTCCACGCTGCTAACCTTGCTGCAGCACAACGTGGTGCCCGTGATCAACGAGAACGACACCGTAGTGACCGACGAAATCAAATTTGGTGACAACGACACGCTGGGCGCGCTGGTGGCCAACTTGATCGAAGCCGATGCATACGTCATCCTTACCGACCAAAAAGGTCTGTTCACTGCCGACCCGCGCAGCGACCCGCAAGCGCAGTTTGTAGATGTGGCGCAGGCTGGCGACGCCGCGCTGGAGAAGATGGCAGGCGGCGCTGGATCGTCTATCGGCAAAGGCGGCATGATTACAAAAATTCTTGCGGCCAAGCGTGCAGCTGGCTCTGGTGCTAGCACAGTCATAGCCTATGGGCGCGAACCTGATGTGCTGGTGCGCTTGGCCCGCGGCGAGGCGATAGGTACATTGCTGGTGGCCCATACCGCCAAAAACCAAGCCCGCAAACAGTGGATGGCCGACCATTTGCAGCTGGCAGGCGCTGTACTGGTAGACAACGGCGCAGCAGCGCGCCTGCGTGAAGGCAAGGCCAGTTTGCTGCCTGTAGGCATGGTAGGGGTAACGGGTGAATTCTCGCGTGGTGACGTGATCGCTATCATCGACGCGCAGGGCACTGAGATAGCCCGCGGCTTGGCCAACTACGCCAGTGCCGAGGCGCGTTTGATTTGCCGTAAATCTACTGCCGATTTTGATGCGCTGCTAGGCTACACAGGCGAGCCTGAGATGGTCAATAAGAGCAATTTGGTGCTCAAAAAATAGAAAAATAAGCTGGTAAGCCAAGTAAAAACTGCTCAAGCAGCTATTTAGTTTGTAGCACTTATAAATTTTTAGTCATAACCTTCGCATTGACATCGCACTGTATTGCTGACCAACCATGCACTGCCCTAGAATCTCGCGGTCACGCAGCATTGTTCACGGTTCGGTGCCCTGTTACTTTTCTGGTACCTCGCATCTCGCATCTCGCACTCACGCAGCACCGCACAGCTCGTCGGGCTTTTCTACTATCCTGGTACCTCGCGGTCACGCAGCACCGCACGGTATGCCCATGCCAAACGGACCTACGGCCCTTTACTGTTTGTCATAGGCACACCGAACGTTGCTGCGCTCCACTGGCGTGGTCGCTGGCAGGCGGGTAGCCATCTTAAGTGCCCATGTCAAGTACGGATCTAAATTTACCGCGACCATCACAGCGCGAAACCCCAGCCCCGTACAAGCGACCGGGTGTGGCCTAGGCCTGTTGCCACCCGTTGAGCCACGGGCTCGAAGCACGGAACGCAGGGGATAAGAAATTTAGATGTCTGAGCGCAGCGAGTTTCTAAATTTCCCCCGGAGTGAGTACTGGAGATGCTTGCCGAAGGCCCGTGGTGTCG
>JANNCO010000179.1:0-11484 GCA_031386655.1 Polaromonas sp.
CCAGGGGCTTTGCCCGTAATGCGCAGACGGCGGCTCGCACCCGTACCTTGCTTAGAGCGCTCAAAAGCGACAAATTTCATAATTAACTCCTAAAGAAGCGCACCGCGACCAGTGATGCTTCGACTATTAAAAAGCCACTCAGTGCGAAACTGCATTGGGTGGCTCACCTTGACAAGGTAGCGGCCTTGTCATCCGTTCGGCAAGGTAGCGGCCTTGTCATCCATCAGGTCAAAAGCGCAAGGCTTTCAACGTGAATTTTTTAAAATAAGTTGTCCTGCTCCGAAAACAGGCTCATCACCGACTCGCCCTTGGCAATGCGCGAGATAGTTTCTGCAATCAATGGTGCAACTGACAGTTGCCTGATTTTGTTGCACGCTTTGGCAGACTCAGACAATGGAATGGTATTGGTAATGACCACTTCATCTAGCGCGCTGCCTTTGGCAATACGCTCAATGGCGGGGCCTGAGAACACAGCGTGCGTGCAGTAGGCATACACCTGCTTTGCGCCGCGCTCTTTGAGTACTTCAGCCGCTTTGACCAGCGTGCCTGCCGTGTCAATCATGTCGTCCATGATGACGCAGTTGCGGCCTTCGATCTCGCCAATGACGTGCATCACCTCAGACACGTTAGCCTTGGGGCGGCGCTTGTCGATAATGGCCAGGTCGCAGCCCAGCTGCTTGGCCAGCGCGCGGGCGCGCACTACGCCGCCTACGTCGGGCGACACGACAATCAGGTCTTCGTATTTTTGCTTTCGCAGGTCGTTCAGCAACACGGGCGACGCGTAAATATTGTCTACCGGAATGTCAAAAAAACCTTGAATTTGGTCGGCATGCAAATCCATCGTCAAGATGTGGGACACCCCTACAGTTTGCAGCAAATTGGCCACCACTTTGGCCGTAATAGGCACGCGGCTAGAGCGCGGACGGCGGTCTTGGCGGGCGTAGCCAAAATACGGTATTACGGCGCTGATGCGCTCGGCAGAGGCACGTTTAAGTGCATCCACCATCACCAATAGTTCCATCAAATTGTCGTTAGTGGGCGCGCAAGTAGACTGCACTACAAACACATCGCGCGCGCGCACGTTTTGGTTAATCTCCACAGTGACTTCACCATCCGAGAAGCGGCCAACTGTCGCAGCACCAAGCTCAATGTTCAGCTGCGTGGCAATTTCTTGCGCCATCACTGGATTGGCATTGCCAGTAAAAACCATGAAATCGGGGTGCAGTGCGCTCATGATGTGGGATGAGTTATTAAAATTTTAGATGACTGCAACACGTGGAGTCACTGCGACTTTTACATCGCAGTGACTTAAAAAATTTGGCAGGGGAAGAAGGACTCGAACCTTCGCATGCTGGAATCAAAATCCAGTGCCTTAACCAGCTTGGCGACTCCCCTACACGGGTTGGTTTGCACCAACCGACAACCTTGGCAACAATTTCAGCCTGATGCCCAACCTGTCAGTGGGTGGGCGCTCAAATTACTGCACACTTTTTGCTGCCAACCTGTTGGCACAGCAGCTAAACTCTCGTCGCCCGAAATTTTAGCGAATACTGCGCTGCCAGAACCTGTCATGCGGGGTTGCAATCCTTGGTCACGTAACACAGCAATTGCTTGCGTTACTTGAGGATTCAACATCTGCGCGACAGACTGTAGATCGTTATGGCCAAAGCCGTATGGGTCTGCAGCAAAGCCTGAGATTATAGCATGTGGTGAATCGCGCTTGAGAGCAGAATGACCAAAAATCTCAGGCGTAGACAGCCCTTGCGCGGGCTTGATGATGGCAAATTGTGCCGCAGGTAAATCAACGGGTGTTATCTGCTCACCCACACCTTGCACCCAAGCGTTTCGACCACCCAGAAAAAACGGTACATCAGCGCCTAATTGCTGCCCAATTTGCTGCAAAAAAGATAGCTGCTTGAGCAGTTTCCATAAGCGGTTAAGCCCTAAAAGGCATGTGGCTGCATCAGACGAGCCGCCGCCCATGCCCGCCTGCGTAGGGATGCGCTTGCACAGCCGTATGTGCACACCTAGCGGAGTGCCGGTAGCCACTTGCAGGGCACGCGCTGCGCGAACACACAAATCGTCATCGGGCAGGGCGCTGGCGCAGCCGTCAGGTTGTTCGGGCAATGCGTTGCCATGCTCGTCAATATCTTCGCGGCTGATGACGCCGTCGGTGCGCAGTTCTAAATGCACCGTGTCACACCAGTCAATCAGCATAAAAGCAGATTCGAGCAAATGGTAGCCATCTGCGCGGCGGCCGGTGATGTGCAAAAACAAGTTCAGCTTGGCGGGCGCTGGTAGGTCGTACAGGGCTTGCATTGGGGGCGAGCGGGTAAAACGCGGATTAAGCAAACAAATGGGCTGATTTAACGTTCCAGCACAATGCGCAACTGCGCAGCAGGCGCGGGGCTGGTGCGCTGGGCGTTAATACGGCCTTCTGGCTGGCGAGATAAATCAGCTTGCCAGCCGGGTACCGAGATGCTTTGTCCTCGCAGCCAGGCAAACAGTGCGGTGATGGGCACTGCCGCTCCAGTGCTGCGTTCCAGCATGGCGTCAACCGACGGGTAGGCCTGCACAGTATTGCCGTTTTGCAGCTGCGCGTTGCCCGGGCTCCAGCGCATCTGGGCGGCGGTAGAGCCCAGTGGTGTGTACAGCGATAACTCGCCTTGTTCGGCGGTACCAGACAATTCAAAACTGCCTGCAAACGACTGCACCGGCTCGCTTTGCACTAGCAGACTGATACGGCCTGTAAAAGGACCATTTACACCCTCGTTTTGCACAATTTTCGGCGTATTGACTGCGCAAGCAGCTATAAAAATAGTAGCAAATGCAATGCCAATCAGCTTGGCAACGCGATGCCAAAAAACCATACGCTGTGTTGTGGGTGGCGCAGCGGGCGTAGAACGATTAGCCACGGTGTGGGCCACCGACAGTCTTACAAGTGCGGTCACAGTTTGACGCGCAAACGCTTTAGGGTTTGCAACAGGGTTTCGTTCTCAGGATTGAGCAGCAGGCCTTCTTTCCAGATCGCCAAAGCCTTGCTGCGCTGACCACTTGCCCAGTACACCTCGCCCAAGTGGGCGGCAATTTCAGCATCTGCTTTGCCTTGGTAGGCTTTCTGCAAAGTTTGAATGGCCTGCGCTGTGTTGCCCATGCGAAATTCGGCCCAGCCCAAGCTGTCGGTAATAAACGGGTCGCCGGGTGACAGCTCAAGCGCTTTTTCAATCAGTTTTTTAGCCTCAGGCAAGCGCACATTACGGTCTGCCAGCGAATATCCCAACGCGTTGTAGGCTTGGGTACTGTCAGGCTTGGCGGCAATCAGCTGGCGCAGCAAGCGCTCCATTTCGTCATAGCGTTCCAGCTTTTCGGCCAAGGTGGCTTGGTCATACAGCAGGTCAAAGTCTTGCGGCCTTTTGGCAATGGTGTCTTGCAGCAGGTCGTAGGCTGCTTTATATTGCTTGTTGTTGCGCAGCAGTTCTACCTCAGACAGCACTTTCATGCGCACATCTTCGTCGCTGCGGTCGGGCAGGGCGCGAATCAGCTTGCGTGCCTCGTCCATCTTGCCTTGCTTGGCCAAGATGGAAGCGCGGCGATTTTGTGCGCTGGCCAAGGCTTGGGGGCTGTCGATCTTGGCAATCCAGCTCTCGGCCAGTGCAAAGTCATTGCGTTTCTCGGCCACTTGGGCCAGTGCCAGGTAGGCTTGGGTCAAGCCTCGCTGGCGCTCGGGCGAGGCCTCTGCACTGGCATTGTCGCCTTCGGTAGCTTTGGCCAGCTCAACATAGCGTTTAAGTGAGGTGTCAGCCGCGGGCAACAGGTTGTCTTGCAGTTGCAGGGTGCCCAGTACCAGCCAGGCTTCGGGGTAGGTGGGCTGGTCGCGGGTGACCATCTGCGCCTGCTGAGTGGCCTCGTTGTAGCGCTGGTTGTCTAGCAGCACGCGGGCGTACACCATGCGAATTTCGGTGCGGGGTTTGTCGGTTTCAAGATAGCGTTTGACGTATGTTTCGGCCAGCGGCTGTTTGGGCTCCATGATGTCCAGCGCTAGCAGCGGCGGGCCTTCAGACACCGGGCTGGCGGTTTGGCCCAAGCGTGCGGCATCCAGCGCGCCAGCTACATCGGCTGCCGCCAAGCGCAAGCGGCCAATGGCTGTCCAGGCCTGTGCAGCCACTACGGGGTTGGCTGTGGGCGTGATGTATTCGGCCAACGCTTGCTCAGCCGTAGTAGCTGCCAGTTTTTTATCGGCCACGCGTGCATACGTTGCGGCGCTGCGCCCAATAGCCGCGCCGCGCTGGTCAACGGCAGTGTTGGCCAAAATGCTGCGCAGCGGCTCCACACTTTCGGGCAAACGACTGAGTGCGACCAGCACTTGAAAAAGCCGTTCGCTGGCCAGCACCGACTTAGGCTGCGCCTGACGCCACGCACGCGAGGCTTGCAAGGCGGCGTCGCCCGAGCGTGCAGCCAGCGCAATGTCTAGCGCGCGTTCATACAGGCGCGCGTCGTTGGTTTTGCGCGCGGCGTCCAGCAGCAGCGAAAAGCCCGTGCCCGCGTCGCCGTTGGTAACGTTCATCTCGCCCAGCATCAGCTGGTAGAAAAGCTCGCTGTCCAATCTAGAACTGTCTACCGGCGCGGTGGCTGTGCCAGCTGCAGGCGTGCTGGCAGCAGGTTGGGGTGCTGCTGGTGCAGGAGGTGCGGTTTGGCTTGCCGCAGGTGCAGCCCACAGCGCAGCAGCGCACAGTAGCACTGCCCAGGCTGCAACGGGTATGGCACGCCGGGGTGCAAAGCCATCCGCTAGGGTGGATTTAAGTGTTGAAATAAAACGAGCATGGAAAGTAAATGTCATGCAAGCATGATAATCCATGCATGCCAGAATTGCCCGAAGTAGAAGTCACCCGTCTTAGTTTTGCCAGCCGAATCGAAGGCGCGCAAATTCGCTCTATCGAGATGGGCAAACCACTGCGCTGGCCGCTGGGGCTAGACCCAGATGACCTGCAAGGCCGTGTGGTCAATGCAGTACGCAGGCGGGGCAAATACCTGTTGATCGACCTGGCCACCCAGCTAGGGCAGCCGCACGGCTTGCTGCTGGTGCACCTGGGTATGTCGGGGTCGCTTAATTTTGCAATCACAGCAGACGCTATGGGCAAGCACGACCACTTCAACATGGTGACCACGCGCGGAGTGTTGCGGTTGAACGACCCGCGCCGGTTTGGAGCCGTGGTGTATGCCGCGTCAGAGAACGTGCCAGCAGCGCAAAAATTGTTGGGACACTTGGGAGTGGAGCCTTTGTCGAGCAATTTTCAAGCGCATTTGTTCCACGCCCAGCTGCGCCAGCGCACTACCGCCATCAAGCAGGTATTGTTGGCAGGCGAGGCGGTGGTGGGCGTGGGCAATATTTACTGCTCGGAAGCGCTGTTTTTAGCCGGTATACGGCCAACAGTGCGCGCATGTACTATTAGCGCTCCACGCGCCGCCCGGCTGCACCAAGCCATACGCGATGTGCTGCAGGCTGCGGTGGACAAAGGTGGCAGCACGCTGCGCGATTTTTCCAGTGCTGATGGCAAAACAGGGTATTTTCAGCTACAAGCCAGCGTGTATGGCCGCACAGGCCAGGCGTGCCGGGTGTGTGCCAGCCCCATCAAGCTGCTCAAGCAGGGCCAGAGAAGTACGTTTTTTTGCCCTATTTGCCAAAAATACTAAACTTTGCCACTGCGCTGTCCAGTGTACTTAGCCTCGCCCCAGTGTTATATTGAAACCTATGCAGACCACCGTAGATAGCCCAGTCACCCCGTCTTTTAACGAACAGTTCGATTCGCACAGCGTTTGGCGACGCGAGTTTGCCCTGCGTTTGAAGCTGCTGTCCGACTGGATGCGCGACCACGACCTGCTGGACTCAGCTGTAGAAGAGCGCCTGCGCCGGCTAGAAAGCCAGATGCGGTCAGACAAAGTAATGATCGCTTTTGTAGCTGAATTCTCGCGCGGCAAGTCTGAGCTGATCAACTCGATATTTTTTGCGTCCTATGGCCGCCGTATCATGCCCGCCAGCGCGGGCCGCACCACCATGTGCCCTACTGAGCTGGGCTGGGACGCCGAAGTCCCACCTTGTTTGCGCCTGCTGCCCATTGAGTCACGCCTGCAACCTCAGGCGCTGATGGAGTGGCGCGCAGCGCCCGAAAAATGGACGCGCATTGACCTGGACGTGAACGACGCTGCGCAACTGGCCCAAGCGTTTGAAAAAGTAGCCGAGGTGCGCAAGGTGTCCAAAGACGAGGCACGTGCCTTGGGCTTTTGGCACGACGATACACCCGACGACAACCCCATGACAGACTCATCTGGCATGGTGGAAGTGCCCAAATGGCGTCACGCGCTGATCAACATTGCGCACCCTTTGCTGAAACAGGGTTTGGTGATTTTGGACACACCAGGCTTGAATGCGATTGGCGCCGAGCCTGAGCTGACTGTCAGCCTGATTCCCCAAGCGCATGCCGTGGTATTTATCTTGGCTGCCGATGCTGGCGTGACTAAATCAGACCTCGCCATCTGGCGCGAGCACCTGATTACCGAGAGCACAGACCATTCATCGCGGTTGGTGGTGCTCAATAAAATCGACACGATGTGGGACGCGCTGTCTACACCTGCGCAGGTTGCCGCCAATGTGGAAAGGCAACGCCTGAGCACGGCTGAGATTTTGCAGTTGCCCAAAGACCAGATCATTGCAGTGTCTGCCCAAAAAGGTTTGGTAGCTAAAGTAACTGGTGATAACGCGCTGCTGCAAGCCAGCCAATTGCCATTGCTGGAGCAGGCACTTAGCGAGGGCATGATGGGCCAGCGGCGCGCTATTTTGCGCGGTGCGATGTCCTCGGGCATATCTGATTTGCGCACTGAAACAGGCCGCGTTATCAACATTCGCCGCCGCGATTTGGCTGAGCAAATGATCGAATTGCGCGGTTTGCGTGGTAAAAATACTACGGTTATCAAACATATGCGTTCCCGCATTGAAGCCGAGCAAACCGAGTTTGACGCCAGCGGCGCGCGTATTCACGCCGTGCGCGCCATCCACTTAAAGCTGCTGCGAGAAGTGTTCTCAGCGCTGGGCAGCGCTACGTTAAAAGCTGAGCTGCGCCAACTGAACGACGCGTTGCGCCAACCGGGCATCAAGCTGGGCGTGCGCAAGGCGTATAACGACACGTTTACACGTCTGCGCGATGTGCTGTCGCATGCCAAAGGCATCAATGGCGAGATATATTCCATGCTAAGCACCAGCTTTAAGCAGTTGAATGCTGAGTTTGGCTTTTCACTGCAAATGCCGCGCGAACCAGAGATGGTGCGCTACGAACGTGACCTGGACTTGGTCGAGCGCAGCCACACCCAGTACCTGGGCATAAGCAATACCCTGCGCCTGGCACAACCCGAGTTTGCCGACAGGCTGGTGCGCGCCCTGGCCACCCGCCTGCGCGTGGTGTACGAGACAGCCTTGGGTGAGGTTGAACTGTGGAACAAAACTGCAGCTGCCCAGCTGGACGCGCAATTGCGCGAACGGCGCAAAAACTTCGGACGCCGCATTGAGGCGATTGACCGCATTCAAGACGCTGCCAACACACTGGATGAGCGCTTGACCGAGATAGACGCGCAAGACCATCACCTGACGGGCTTGGACAAAAAACTGGTGGAGCTCACAGCGCATTTGGTAGAAATACCAGCGCACGAAGAAGACAAGCCAGCAGCACAACCGCGCAACCACAAAGCTGACCGCGAGCGTGCGCGTGCTTAACGTGCCTGACGTATCTAACGTATCTGAAGTGCTTAACCTGGCTAACCTAGCGCGCTAGCTATCCCCAGCCCGGCAAGCTTTGGCTTTTATTATTTTCTTCGCGTGGTAACCCCGTCTTCTATGGCCAGCGCCGTGCTGACATGGCACGCGCAGCACGGGCGCAGTGGCTTGCCTTGGCAAGGCACAAGCGACCCCTACCGCGTCTGGCTGTCCGAGATCATGCTGCAGCAAACGCAGGTGGTCACCGTGCTGGACTATTACCCCCGGTTTTTGCAGCGCTTCCCTGATGTGGCCAGCCTGGCGGCTGCGCCGCTGGACGATGTGCTGGCGCTGTGGAGTGGCCTGGGTTACTACACCCGCGCACGCAACCTGCATCGGTGCGCGCAGGCCGTGGTGCAAGATTTTGCGGGGCGCTTTCCGCCCACCGCCGAGCTGCTGCAAACCTTGCCAGGCATTGGGCGATCCACAGCTGCGGCCATAGCTGCTTTTTGCTATGGCGAACGTGTAGCCATACTGGATGCCAACGTCAAACGCGTGCTCACGCGGGTGCTGGGCTTTGACAAAGACATGGCAGTCGCTGCGCACGAGCGTGCGCTGTGGGACCAAGCCACTGCGCTGCTGCCCACCACACATCTTGCGCACGCCATGCCGCGCCATACCCAAGCCATGATGGACTTGGGCGCTACCGTGTGCACTACGCGCAAGCCCACCTGCATGCTGTGCCCACTGGCCAAGCTGTGCGCAGCCAAATCGCAAGGCGCGCCCGAGAAGTACCCCGTTAAAACGCGCAAACTCAAGCGCAGCAGCCAAGCCTGGTGGCTGCTGTGCGCCCAGCGCGGTGGCTCGGGTAGCGCGGCGCATGTCTATTTGCTGCAGCGCCCCACACCGGGGGTGTGGGCGGGGTTGTACAGCCTGCCGATGTACGACAGCCGCGATGCGTTGATGGCCACACTGACAACTGCGCAGCAATCAGCGTGCAGTGATGCGCCTTCTTTTTTGCATGTGTTGACGCACAGGGATATGCATTTGCATGTGGTGCATCTGCATTGGACAGCTAGGGCACAGCCCCGCAGCCCGGGTGGTGAAAACAATGCGGCGATGGGTAAATGGATCGCTTTGAACGACTTGGCAGCCGTAGGCTTGCCAGCACCTATCCGCAAGCTGCTAACTTGAAGATTTAAAAACGCCCGACGCAATCAGATTGCCATCAATCTCGCGGTGGCGCTTGAGCGTGCTCCAGTCTTGGGCAAAGTGTTGCGCCAACTGCTCTACCAGAAAAACCGACCGGTGCTGGCCCCCGGTACAGCCAATCGCCACGGTGACGTAGCTGCGGTGGTCTTGCATCATGGTAGGCAGCCATACCGTCAAAAAATCCTGGATATGCAGCTGCATTTTGCGAACATTGTCTTGCTGCATCAAAAAATTGGCCACTGGCGCGTCTTTGCCAGTCAGGGGCTTGAGCGCCAGTTCGTAGTGCGGGTTGGGCAGCATGCGCACGTCAAAAACAAAGTCTGCATCGGTGGGCAAGCCGCGCTTGAACCCGAATGATTCAAATACCAGTGTGAGCTGTTTGGCAGGTGCTGACAGCAATGCTTTAACGTAACCTTGCAGCTGGGTAGCGCGGATCAAGCTGGTGTCAATCACGTGCGATGTGTCGCGTAAATCAGCCAGCAAGTTACGCTCCAGCTCGATAGCATCGGTCAGTGCACGCTGTTGGTCGGCGTCGTTATTGTTGGACAAAGGGTGTTTGCGCCGTGTCTCAGAAAAGCGGTTTACCAGTGTGTCAGTATTGGCATCTAAAAAAACCGTTTTCACCGTCACGCCCCGCGCGCGCAGCTGGGCAATTTGGGCAGGCAGCAAGGGGAGCGACGCCGCACTGCGCACGTCCATCGCGATGCCAATTTTGTGAACGTGGTGGGTTTTTTCTACGTCGATAAATGCGCCTAGCAGTTCGGGCGGCAGGTTATCTACGCAGTAGTAGTGTGCATCTTCCAGCGCGTGCAGCGCCACGGACTTGCCAGATCCCGACATGCCGGTGATCAACACTACTTCGATGGTGTCATGGGTCATCACTGGATGATACTGAGTTTCTGCGGTCGCCATAGATCGCAACGGGTAACGCTATACATTAAATAGCTGCTTGAGTAGGTTCTACTTGGGTTAGAGGGCCAAAAAGCATAAATTATTAGCCCTACAATGCTTATTTCAGGCCAATCCCAACATTTCTTTGGCATGGGCCAGCGTGGTGCCAGACAGCATCTGGCCACCCAGCATGCGGCCAATCTCGGCCACGCGCTGCTCACCGTTGATGGCATGCACTTGGCTGGCGGTTTGTTTGGCTTTGAGCTGTTTGGCTACCAGCAGGTGGTGGTCTGCGCAGGCTGCCACTTGCGGCAGGTGGGTCACCGCCATCACCTGGCGGTCTTTACCCAACTGTTTCATTAGGCGGCCGACGGTCTCAGCTACAGCACCGCCCACGCCAGAATCCACCTCGTCAAAAATCAATGTTTCTGCTTTGCCTAGCTGGCTGGTGGTGACCGCAATGGCCAATGCAATGCGCGACAGCTCGCCGCCTGAGGCTACCTTGCCCACGGGGCGGGGCGTGCTGCCAGCGTGGCCTGCTACAAGAAACTCAATGCTCTCCGCGCCGTAGGCCGCGGGCTCGGCCAGTGGGGTGAGCGCCACTTCAAACTTGCCGCCTTGCATGCCTAGGCCTTGCATGGCTTGGGTAATGGCAGTGCTCAGCTGGGGCGCGGCCTTGCGGCGCTGCGCAGTAAGGGTTTTGCACGCAGCAACCAGAGTGGCGTGGGCTTTGCGCTCCAAGGCTTCAAGCGCGTCAATATCGGCGGCGGCGTCTAGCTGGGCTAGCTCCGCCTGCCAGCTGGCCAGCTGGCCTGGCAGCTGCGCGGGTGTGCGTTTGTAGCGCCGAGCCAGCGACATCCACAGTGTCATGCGCTCATCCAGTTGCGCTAGGCGCTGGGGGTCGGGTTCGGTATGGCGGGTGTAGCTGTGCAAGCTGTGCACTACGTCTTCAATTTGCGCCAAACTTTGTGCCAAAACCTCGCCTAACCCTTTAAATTCCTGCTCAAGCAGCTCTTTTTCTTGTAGCAACTGCAATGCTTTGTTAAGGCTGGTGGCAGCTCCCGTGTCGTCACCTTCCAGCGCTGCAATGGCTTGGTGGGCAGCGCCCAGCAGCTCTTGCGCGTTGGCCAGGGTGCTGTGCTCGGCGTTCAGGGTGTCCCATTCATTGGCCTGCGGGGCCAGCTTGCCCAGCTCGCCAATTTGCCACGCCAAACGTTCACGCTCGGTCTGCAGGCTGGTTTGTGCCGCCCGTGCGTCAGCCAGAGTTTTGACAGTAGTTTTCCACGCGGTGTACGCACTGGCTGTGTCTTTGCTGCTGATCTTGCCGTAGGCGTCCAGCAGGCCGCGCACCTCGCCCCCGCGGGTCAGCGCGGCCCAGGCATGCTGGCCGTGGATGTCCACCAAGTGGTCGGCCACTTCGCGCAGCTGGCCCGCTGTGGCGGCGCTGCCGTTGATCCACGCGCGGCTTTTGCCTTGGGCGTCGACCGTGCGGCGGATCAGCAGGGTGTTGGCATCATGGCTGTCTGCTGGCTGAAAACCAGCTTCTGTCAGCCAGTCGCCCAGCCAGGCAGGTGGATCAAATTCTGCACTGATGTCGGTGCGTGCTGCGCCCTCGCGCACCACGCCTGCGTCTGCGCGCG